>JAITIX010000045.1 GCA_031279205.1 Treponema sp.
TGGGGAGAATCTCACTGAGTTTTAGGGAGAATCTCACTGAGTTTTAGGGAGAATCTCACTGAGTTTTAGGGAGAATCTCACTGAGTTTTAGGGAGAATCTCACTGAGTTTTAGGGAGAATCTCACTGAGTTTTGGGGAGAATCTCACTGAGTTTTGGGGAGAATCTCACTGAGTTTTGGGGAGAATCTCACTGAGTTTTAGTCTTTGGGAATGTCTCGTCTGTCGGCGTACCTGTCGGGAAAGTTTCCACAGACATTCTATGCGCTATATTCCCTTTTCAGGGTTCTTGACTGTTCAAGGAGCGCGGATGAGAAAATTCTATGGGTTACATTTAGCCTTTAGGCATGAGGATATAAGACTTTATCTGGGAGCTTGTACTATGGGAATATATGATAGGGTTATCTTCTGAATCCCTTGAACAAGTTTCTTTGAACTGATAAAGTAGGTACAATAGTGTTTGAAATGGCAGGAGTTATTGAATGAGTATTCTAATTGGAGTATTACTGGTTGTTTTTATAATCGTGGCGGTCTTACTTATCCTTCTGGTGCTGGTTCAGGACGAGGAAGGAGACACGCTTGGCGGCGTCTTTGCGAGTGGCAGCGCCTCCGCGTTTGGGTCTCGTTCTGGCAATGTGCTGACCAGAGCCACCTCAATCCTAGGCGGCTTGTTTCTGGTGTTGAGCTTCGGGCTTGCGCTTATGAACCGGACGCCTGACACTTCGGGGGTTGAATCAGCGGCACGGGAGCTTTCAACCGATGTGAACCGCGACTGGTGGAGAGAAGACGCTTCAACGAGCGCTGAAACGTCGTCCGTGGAGACGATTGAGACGTCGCCAGTATCGACTGTTCCACCCGTTACGGAACCTACAGAGAACGTGGGGTCGGAACCTCTAAGCGCAGAAGAAACAGGGGAATGAGAATGTTTTTATACGATGTTTTTCCGCCTGAACTGGTGAAGGTTGGCCTTGAAGCCGAGAACAAAGACGAGGTTTTCGAGGAGATGGTAGACCAGTTCTGTCAGGCGGAGAAGAAATCCGATCTTAGAGAGGAAATTTTGGCGGCGCTACGGGCGCGGGAGATGAAGATGTCCACCGGTATCCAAAAGGGCATCGCTATCCCGCACGGCAGAACCAATGCGGTTGATCGGGTGTATGGAGCGCTTGGCATCTCCAGGCGAGGGATTGATTACGACGCGCTTGACAGGAATCCTGTGCATCTGCTGTTTATGATTCTTGCGCCTGAGAAGGATGCAGAAAAATACCTACGTATCCTCAAGCGGCTCGCACAGTTGATGGACAATCCTCAGTTCTATACAGACCTTATGGCTCAGAAAGACGCGCCTGGTGCCTGTGGGGTTATTAAGAAGTACGAAAATATTATTATCGCCGCAGACTAAGGTATAATCATGGATGAAACTGATGTGCTACGACATTTGTTAGAAGTTGAGGCAGAGGCTGCGGCTCTGGTTGATAGCGCTCAGGAAGAGGCTGACAGGCGTCTCGCCGAAGGGGAAAAGCTGAACCGTGAGTATTACGATCAGCGTTATGCCAAAGAAGTTGCGGAACTTGACGCGGACTATCAGAAACAGCTCGATACGGTAAAGGCGGACTATCAGAAACAGCTCGATACTTATCGGGCGGAGCTTGACGCCATGCCTGTGAATAACAGTCGTTTTATGGAACTGGCCGGACATTTGCTCCTCAAGGATTAGTATATGATAAGCACTGGAGAGCGGGCATACAGCTATGCCAAAGCGTGCGGCATCATAGGGAAGTCCTTTGTCGGGAAACGTACCACCGCGCTTGGCGGCATAAACCGACTTTCTGAGCTTGACCGGCTGATCTTTCCAGATGAAAGCAGGGATTTGCCTGAAAAAGAACTGTTACGTGATATGGAAGCCAGAATCACCGCCCGCGTGGTAAAACAGATCATTATGGTTGTTGACTCATTCTCAAAACCACCCGCGCTCCTGAGCTATCTCATAAGGACGTATGAATACACTGATCTCAAAACCGCGCTCAAGGCGATTGAGGTGGGCGATCAAAAACCGCCGCCCTTTACCGATATTGGCCGCTTTCGCACTGTCCGTTTTGAGGCATACCCCGATCTTGCCGCGATGGTGGAGGGAAGCGAGTTTGAGTTTCTGCTTAACAAGCGCAATACGCAAAACGCCGAGGAAGCAAATGAGCATATAATGAGCATTATGCTTGACCGGCACTACTATGCCGCGCTCTGGAAAGCGCTGTTTGCCCTGCGCAAAAAAGACCGTGTCTTTACTGAAAAGATACTGCTTGAGGAAATATCCCTGCGAAACGTGGTCTGGGCTTTGCGTCTGCGAACCTACTATGGCATGACGCCTGAACAGACACGGGAAAACCTTATATCGCTGGGCGGTAAGAAAAATCTTGCAGCAGACGCCGAAGCATCATTGCGTATGGACTTGGATAACCGCGCAGACTGGGATGGCTATCCACGCGCTCATTTCCTTAACCCTGAAACGCCGAATGAACACTGGGTCGTTGACCCGCGTTACTTCCAGAACGCTGCGGCTAAGTATTTGTACCGTCTTGCCCGCCTTTCATTCAGGCGTCAACCCTTCTCTCTGGATATGGTGTTCTGCTTCATCAAGTTGAAGCTGTTTGAGGAAGACCTGCTCACCAGCATGGCCGAAGGCTTAGTTCTGGGCATGTCGAGCCATGATGTATTAAACATGTTGGAGGTACCTGCATGATCCGCCCCCGGAAGATGAAACAGATTGAGATGACCGTACTTGAGCGGGATATAGACAGGGTTATTGAATTTCTGGGCAATCGGGGAATTATGCAATTCTCCGAGAAGGCTTCTTCTATAGAAGAACATTCTTCAGAAGAAGATGAAGATGATGTAGACGAGACTCGTGTTAACGCTGAAAGAACCAGCGCTCATACACGGGAAAATCTTGAAAAGCTAAAAACCGTTGCCACCTATCTGGAGGTAGAACTCCCTACAGAGCTGGAAAAAGCCGCCCATCTTCCCGCTAAGGAGGAGGAGGAACTCTGTGATCAGATCGTGGATACGGTAAACGCGGTAAGCAGAGCCGAGCATGAAAAAAGCCTTGAACGGCAGAAGATCGAGGCTACCTTAACCGAGTCAAGGGCATTTGCCAATCTTAACGTGCCTTTTAAGGAACTGGATCAGCTTTCTTACCTGACTCTGCGTGTTGGGCGGCTTGATCCCCAGAACCGGGAGGAAATGCAGGAAACGCTCACCGACCGCGTCGTGATCGTGCCGCTCGACGATGAGCGGGTTCTGGCTGCGGCATCACGGCGGGGACGTTTCGTCCTTGACTCCGAACTAAAGAAACGCTCGTTCATACCCATCGCCATTCCCGAAGGTTATAAGGGAATCCCCGAAGAACTGCTTGCCAGCCTTGAAAACCGTATGAAGCAGGCGGATCGCGAGCTTCAGAACATCGCGGAACAGAAGGTGCGTCTGCATAATGAGTATGAAAAGCCGCTGAAAGCGCTGACTTCCTCCTACCTCATGGTAACACAGGTTGAAAAGCTGAAGGCGCGGCTCGTCAGCACCAAAAGCGTGTATATGCTGTCTGGCTGGGTTCCTGCCGACGCGATCATCGACCTCGTGGATGGGCTTTCCAAGCTGACCGAAGGACGAGTGGCAGTTCGCGCCTTTGCACCCGAAGAAGTAAAGTCCATAAAGAATGGCACGGAAAAAGTGCCGGTATCGCTCAAGCATGGGCGTTTTGTCGAAGGCTTTGAGCCAATGGTCTTCTCTTATGGAGCGCCGTTGTATGGCACTATTGACCCAACGCCTTTTGTGGCGGTCTTCTTCACCTTGTTCTTCGGCATCATGTTTGGCGATGTGGGACAAGGCTTTGTGCTTTTTCTGATTGGTCTTCTCATCGCCAAGAAGAAGCTGAAGATACAGTTGCTGTCAATGAACTACGCTCGCCCACTCATCTTTATTGGCATCGCGTCAATGATTATGGGCATCCTCTACGGGTCGGTGTTTGCCAATGAGACGCTGCTTGAAAAGCCGATAGAGGCAATCACTGGTGCAATCACAGGCCATCCAGTGAGCCACATCATTCACCTTATGCCAGACCGGAACAATCTCGGCAAACTCTTTGCCTTCTTTGGTTTCTCCATTGGCATTGGCGTAATCCTGAACTCAATGGGTTTGCTTCTCAATATCGTGAATCAATACCTATTAAAGAATTACGAGAAAGCCTTCTTTTCCAAGACCGGTCTTGCTGGTCTCTTGTTCTTCTGGTACGCCATTTTTATCGCCGTACGCATAATACTGGGTGGGCATTTTGTAACGCCTGACGTTCTCGGTCTAGCCATACCGGTATTCTGCATCTTCTTTGGTCCCGTGATCTGGAACCTCATCAGTGGCAGGCGTCCCATTGTAAAGGAAGGGCTGTTCGCCTTCATCATTGAGGGCGTTGTAGAAATTCTGGAAACCGTGTCAAGTTACATCTCCAGCACTGTGAGTTTCCTGCGCGTGGGCGCGTTTGCTCTGTCGCATACGGTCTTGTCGTTTATCATTTTCAGCCTGGCGGAGCTGGTAGAGGAAGGCTCATCTTTTGGGCCCCTGTTTTCGCTGGCCATTGTCATCTTTGGCAATCTGGTCATCATTTTACTTGAGGGAATGATCGTTGCCATCCAAGTGGTACGTCTTCAATATTATGAATTCTTTAGCAAGTTTTTCACGGAGACTGGGGTGGCATTCGCGCCGTTCAGGTTCCGCAGGGAGGTGTGAGATGAAACGCGCAGTAGCGTTTGGTGTGTTTATGCTGGCAGCGGTGGGCGGAATGTTCGCTCAGGAAGCCGGTGCGGCAGAGGCGCTGTCCGGCAGTGGGTTAAAGTACATTGCGGCGGCAATCGCGGTCGGGATTTCCTGTATCGCGGGCGGTATTGCGGTGGGTCAGATCGGCACGGCGGCAATGGGAGCTATGAGCGAAAATGCAGAACTTTCAGGAAAAGCCCTGCCCTTTGTCGGCCTCGCCGAAGGTATCTGTCTGTGGGGCTTCCTAGTAGCCCTGCTCATTATGATTCTGTAGGAAGCAGTGGATTACTTCTTTATTGGAGATGCGGAACTAGTAACAGCGTTTCGTTTTGTCGGTGTTGATGGAACAGCGGTAAGTAACGCTGACACCGCCAAAGCCATGTTTCTTAAAATCACCCAGGGGTTTGATGTGATTGCCGAAACCGTTCTCCCAAATGTTGAGTCGTGCCGGATACTCATTCTCACCGAAGAGGTTGCCGACTGGCTGGATGACGCGCTTACAGAGTGGCAGTTGTCGGATCGTTATCCCCTGATAGTGGAAATTCCCGGCATGATGGGGAGGCTTCCTGACCGCAAAACGCTGGTCGATTCTATTCGGGAAGCTATTGGTATTCATGTATAAACCAGACTAAACGCATGAGCGCTTAATGCTCCTGCGTTTAGCTGGAAAGGCATTATTATGGAAGAACTGCAATCTACTGATGTGCTGGATCGGGAAATTCTTGAGGATGCACGGAAAAAGGCGTACCGCATCCTCAAGGACTCCGAGGAAGACGTGAAATCAGCGGTGGAGTTGTGGGAAAGGAAAACCACAGCAGTAATCGCTGAAAATAGGGAACGCTACGCGAGCCGCTTTGCTGCCATGAGAAACGAGATTGTGGCTCGCTTGCTTCTGGACAAACGGCGTGTCCGCTCTGAAAAAATCGAGTCATTATTAAAAAAAGCAATGGCAGGCTATCTGCAAAGCCTGCCACGGGAAACCCTGCTCTCCCTGCTTGAAAACGAACTGCACCAGCGGCTGACCGAACTGCGGGAGACCAACGAATTCCCCACGACTGGCGTAACCGTGCGAATCAACAACCTGAGCAACGCTGAATCAGAAGCCATCCTTAAAAAGTATCTGACACCAGGAACATGGACACTGGAAACCGCTGGTACAGCTACACTTGTTGAAGACAAGTTCCCTCGTCTCACGCTTGACGCGCCATCAGTACGCATTAACGCCTCGGTTGATAGCGTTGGACATGAGTTACTCGAAGACAAGCGCGCCGAACTACTCGTAGCCCTTTTGGGAGACACAGTGCTTGAAGGAGCCTTGGTATGATTGCGGGAAAAGTTAAGCGTATTTCAGGACCCATTATCCGTGTCGTTGGTTTGAGCGGTGCTGGACTTTTTGACGTGGTTGAGGTTGGCGAAAAACGTATCATCGGCGAAGTGGTTCGGATCGAAAGCAACGAAGCCGTGATTCAGGTGTATGAAGACAACACGGGTCTTGAAATCGGCGCGTCAGCCTCATCAACCGGACGCCCACTTTCGGCGCTCCTTGGCCCCGGCCTCATCGGTACAATCTACGACGGCATACAGCGCCCGCTTGAAGCCCTCTTCAAGCAGAGTGGCGCGTTCATGGATCCGGGCGTGCGAGGCGAACCGCTCGACTCACAGCGGCTCTGGCACTTTGTCCCTGACCCTAACATCGCGCAAAAGCTGTCCGCCGGGGGAAAAGTGCCAGTCAAACCCGGCCTTATACTCGGCAATGTCAAAGAAACCGAGAGCATCACCTGCAAGATCATGGTCCCGCCCGATACCAAAGGTGGCTTCTTACGCGAAATCTTGCCGGTGGGTGAGTACACCATTGAAGCCATTGTAGGACGCACTGATAAAGGCGAAGAAATCCCCCTTGCTCAGTGGTGGCCTGTGCGTATTCCACGCCCCAACGTGGCGCGTCTTTCGCCAGACCAGCCACTAGTAACTGGCGAGCGCGTGATCGACGTGTTCTTCCCCCTGTCTAAGGGCGGAACCGCCGCCATACCTGGAGGCTTTGGTACCGGCAAAACCATGGCCCAGCACGCCATCGCTAAGTGGTGCGACGCCGACGTTATCATTTACATCGGGTGTGGAGAACGCGGCAATGAAATGACCGACGTACTAACCGAATTCCCGCATCTGTCAGACCCGCGCACCGGCCGTTCCCTCATGGAACGCACGATTCTCATAGCTAATACCTCGAATATGCCCGTAGCAGCCCGTGAAGTCTCGATATACACCGGCGTTACCCTCGCCGAATTCTACCGCGACATGGGCTATCATGTGGCAATCATGGCTGACTCCACAAGCCGCTGGGCAGAAGCCCTGCGTGAGCTGTCCGGGCGCATGGAAGAGATGCCCGCTGAAGAAGGCTTCCCCGCCTATCTACCCACGCGCCTTGCTGAATTCTATGAACGCGCCGGTCGTGTCAAAACCCTCTCTGGCTTTGAAGGTTCGGTCTCCATCATCGGTGCGGTCTCCCCGCCCGGCGGCGACTTTTCCGAGCCAGTAACTCAGCACACCAAGCGTTTCATCCGCTGCTTTTGGGCGCTCGACCGCGACCTTGCCAATGCCCGCCATTACCCGGCAATAAGCTGGCTCGAAAGTTATTCCGAGTACGCCGATGAGGTAAAACTCTGGTGGGAAAAAGTGAGTCCCGCGTGGGTAAAATCCCGTCAGGACGCCCTCGACCTCCTCAAACGCGACCAGCGCCTCATGGAAATCGTCCGTCTTATCGGTCCCGACGCCCTTCCCGACGATCAACGCCTCATCCTCCTCACCGCCGACATCATTAAAAATGGCTTTTTACAGCAGAACTCGTTTGATGAAGTCGACATGTACTGTGTACCCCTTAAACAGGTGCGTCTTCTTGAACTCATTATGGAATTTCAGGAACGCGCCCAGACCTGTGTCAAACTTGGCGCTCCGCTCATCAAAATCACGTCGCTTCCCATCAGAGAACGCTTTGCCCGCCTCAAGAGCGAAGTGAAGAACAACGCCCTCGACGACTTGAGCGACTTTGAAAGAGAGATGCGGGGCGCTCTTGAGGAATTGGAGCGCAGTTACCGTTCCAAGGAAACGATTAGTTGACGCCTAGTTTACGCCCCGTAAAGCGTGCGGTTGATGGAGCGTGAGTTCGACGGACTCGGCGCCGCTACCCGATCCATGCCTAATGACGGGTGCGTCTTGTTCACGTCGAACTCACGTTATATACGAGTGTTTTAATGCGCTATGGCGCTTGACATATTTCACGTACGTTGCTATAGTGTTTCTAACAGCCCAGATGGTGAAATTGGCAGACACGCTAGTTTCAGGTACTAGTGCCGCGAGGCTTGGGGGTTCAAATCCCCCTCTGGGCAATCCCTTCTATAATTATAGACCTATCCCATGAATGAGTTATATCTAAGTGAAGTCGATATGCTGAGTCGCCTCTGTCTTGGTTTTCTAGCCGGTGCAATCATTGGGCTTGAGCGTTCAAGCCGTCATCAGGTCGCGGGTTTGCGTACCCATATCCTCATTGCTGTTGGGGCGACGCTCCTCATGCTCCTTTCCATTTGGCTTCCCCAGGAATTCAATTCTCTCAAAAATGGCGACCCTGGACGGATCGCCGCGCAAGTAGTTTCCGGTATTGGTTTCCTAGGCGCCGGAGCCATGATCCGGCTTGGCAATAACATCAAGGGACTCACCACAGCTGCTTCACTCTGGATAAGCGCTGCGTTTGGACTTGCCATAGGCGCGGGTATGTTTATTGCCGCCGGTATCGCGCTGACTCTGACTATGTTCAGCCTTATTGTTCTGGGACACTTTGAACAGCGCTTCTTCCCCTCGGAACGAAACAAGGTGCTGGAGATAACCTATAACGATAATCCTGATCGGGAAAAAGCTCTGGAACTCCTGCGCTCTTTCAACATTCGCGTCCAGTCGGTTGATATGCAGCAAGTCAAGGGCAAAGCGATCAAACTACGACTTTTAATCGCCATTCCTGATGCCACCAACAGCCACCAACTCATCAAAACCCTTAAAACCACCGGCAAAGTGGCACGGATCGAGATAAAGGAAAAGTATTAACTGGCTGTTATGGCTGAATTTGTCTACAGACAAGTGGTTTACCACACGATTCCCGCGCTTATCGCAAGAGCGCTGGAGGTGTTCATACTACGAGGAACAACGGGTAAATGATGATGAGCCACAAGGTTCTTTGTGCAACGCGATGAGGCGGTACACCTCGCGTCTGATATGAGGCTGGCTTAGAAGCTTTGTTTCCAAACGGAATAGTGGAATCAATGGCCTTGTTGAGAAGTCAAGCATAAAAACGCTGCCTTGCGCCCTTCCACGTTCTCAGCGCAGAGTGCGAAGCAGGGCGCGAAGCTCAGGATCAGCGGCGGGCGTGGTTACGGTGGGCGCGTCTGGCTCCGGCGCTTGAAGGACAAGCTCATCGCCGACACTGATCCGGTCAAAAAAGCCTTTGCGCGTGATAGTTCCTGACGAGACTTCCTCATCAACGGCGTTAATTATCATGGTTCCTACTACCTCTTCCTGAGCGTAAGAAAGACCCACGCCTTCGCTGCTGCTACTCAGCGCGCCTTTTTTCACCACGTCGTAGACTGCTCCCACTTTAACGCCGTCAAGACGTCCCTTGTCAATAAGGCCAATTCCGGCGCGGTACTGGAGCAGTTTGGCGCGGAAAGGCATTGCCGCAACAAGCTGATCCACGATGCCCCGTGCCGCATTCCGTAGTCGATCCGAACCAGTGCGGTAGGCCGTGAATGTGGCTGCTGACGCGCCGGTTCTGCCCACAAAGAGTTCGCCAGTAACCGCAAGGTCCCGCTCGTTTTCTGTAACCGAGATGATGATGAAGTAATCAGCGCCGGACTCACGCGCGTGCCTGAACGCCTGTGAGTAGGAAGCCTCACGCGGCTCAAGTTCCATAGGACGGATGTTCCGCTCGTGCGAAAGTATGTCTTTTATATAGGAAGAAGCGGTAACGCCGGCGTCCACATGGTAGAAGCTCGACTGGGATACCACAGAAAACACCCCCAGCTTCCAGTGTGGCTCGGATACGTCCACCGGGTCTACATTCCAGCGACGGTAAAGCGCCCCTTCAAGCAGGTTGTCGTAGGCTTCCACCGCGTCGTTCAGGGAACGGTCGCCCAGCCCAAGTCCCTGCATAAAGCGCAGTTCCTCAAGGTAGCGAGCTGGATAACCCTGAACCCGCAGAAGATCGGCGTATTCACGGCGGTCTGCGGCATAAGGATTAAGTCGCAGGCCCCGGCGGTACTCAAACAGGGATTGCTCAATAAAGTTGCGGTTTTTGAAATCGCGCGCGCGGTTAAAGTGCCAAGTGGCCCAGCCCGCGCGACGGGGGTCTTCAAGGCTGGTGTGGGATATAAGCAATTCCTCAAGCGTTGCCCTGATAAACTCGTCGTTGGGATCAATGAGCGCGGCAGTTGAGAGAATCGTGATGGCGTCTGCGTTCCTGCCCAGCCGTACGTAGGAAATGCCCTTGAGATACCATGCTCCAATGTCCTGGCGGTTTGCGGCAATGGCTTCGTCAGCAAGGCGGCTTGCGTCCTCAAACTGGCCTGCGCGGTAACGGAGGCTGGCAAGCAGGGAACGGGCTGGCGCATACCCAGGCTGGTAATGCAGGGCGCTTTCTGCGTAACGGGTTGCGGAACTCAGACTGCCAGCGCGTGATTCAAGATAGGCTGCGTAGTAGTAAACGCGGTAATCGGTTGGATGCTGTACCATGGCGCGTTCGATATAGGCGCGGGCGCTTGTGGTTTCGCCTAGGGAGCCGAGAACCAGTGCCAGAGACACGAGTAGTCGCCGGTCGTCAGGATAGCGGCGCACCGCGTCCTGATAGCGCGTTACCGCGTTTCCCGCATGGCCCTGAGCGATGTCCAGTTCAGAGGCGGCAAACAAGGCCTCGCGGTTGTACGGCTCGCGCGCCAGCACATCGTTAATCACCGAAGAGGCGCGGTCGAGCTGACCCAGGGCAATAAGGGTGATCGCCTCAAGGTTTGTCAGCGCAAGGTTGCCCCGCGACAGGGAACGCGCCTTCTGTACCCAGTTCAGTGCCTCATCAAATTCAGAAAGCTCATAGTAGCACTCGGCAAGAGCGGCGGTTGCCTCTGCGTGGGTGCTGTTAAGGCGCAGGCACTCAAGCAGGGATTCCACTGCCGAGTACCAGTCCTCCTGGCTCATAAATACACGCCCCTGCTCGTAGTAGGAACTTGCGCTGACATATGTCTGGGTTTGAACTGGCGAAGCCAGCAGGGAAAAAACGCAAAGTAATAGCGCTGTATAAAAAGTTTTCATTGGTCCCTCTCCTGAGTTTCTGATTTTAGGATAAGTTTAACGGTGTTAATCTTATGGCCATCCATATCCTGAATGATAATATCATGTCCCTTGTACACGATCTTCTCGTATTTTACTGGAATCTTCCCGAACAGATCGAACACAAAACCGCCTAGTGTATCAAAATCATCGGCAGGAAACTCGATGCCAACCACCTTAGCAAGGCCATCAAGATTCATACGCGCGTCGCAAAGAAAGGTTCCCTTGCTCAACTCGATTATTTCAGGCGTTTCGTTGTCAAACTCGTCCTGAATGTCCCCGATGATCTCTTCCAGTATGTCTTCCATGCAGACAATGCCGGACACGCCACCGTATTCATCAACCACCACCGCGATATGTACCCGCTTATAGCGCAGCTCTTTGAGCAGGTCATAGATGCGCTTTGATTCAGGAACAAAAAACGGCTTTCTGATGATCTTTCGCAGGTCGAACTCCGCGTCCTTGAGCAGATAGCTCAGTACGTCTTTTACATAAAGAATCCCGATCACGTTATCAATCGTCTCCTCATACACGGGGAAACGGGAATGACCACTGTTAGCCATGCAGGTAAGCAGTTCGGCCTTGGACGCGTCAGCTTCCAGAAACACTGTATCAATGCGGGGAACCATAACCTCCTTGACTATGGTTTCGGGCAGGTCAAGCACGCCCTGAATCATTGTTTGCTGTTCAGTTTCCAGCGATTGAAATATCTTGCGGTGCAGTTCGCCATCTTTCTTGAAAATGGACTTTAAGTTCATGGGATCACCCGTTCCCCGGCTAGTTCAGCCACGATAGTCTCCTGAAATTGCAGCATCGGCTCGGTTTCCGCGTTACTCGCATGATCAAAACCGCTTAAATGCAGAATACCATGAACCAAAAGCCGGCGTAACTCCTCATCCTCAGAAACCGCAAAATACTGTGCATTTTCTTTAAGGGTTTCCAGCGATATAAGCAGGTCACCTGGCAAGAACCATATTTCTCCGTCTTCGTTTATGCTTTCCCCAAGGGGGAAGGAAAGGATGTCCGTGGCCTCATCCTTATCCCGAAACCGCCTGTTCAAGTCGCGGATACAGGCGTTGTTGCAAAATACCAGCGAGAGGTCCCACTTGTCCTGTTTAAGGTAAGCAAGCGCTTTCTGTATAAAGACTTCAGCATTATCCACCCATAAAGGAAGCTCAATTCCTTTGGCGCTGATTTCAACGCGGTTCATGGTATAGCGCTCTTTAAACGCCAGCCCCTGCTGCCGGTTCTTTGCGCGGCAGTTTGGGATACTCAATGCGTGAATGGTAATGGGCAGCAAGTGAACGAACAAAGGCTTTCTTGATGATTTCAAGGTCGCGGAAAGTGAGTTCCGATTCGGCAAGCTGGCCATGCTCCACCTTGCCAGTGATGAGTTCCTGAATGAATTTTTCGATCTTTGCGGCGGTTGGCTTCTCAAGGCTCCGGCACGCGGCCTCTGACACATCGGCCAGCATCACCACTGCTGATTCGCGGGAACGCGGGGGACTGCCTGGGTAGGAAAAATCTTCGACACTTACCTGTGGGTCTTGTTTCAACGCCTCATTATAGAACCATGTGATCACTGAATTCCCATGATGTTCGGCGATGATATCAATAACCGCGCGGGGCAGTCCCAGTACGCGGGCCTTTTCCACGCCCAGCTTCACGTGACTGCGAATCACGGTGGCTGAAAGACGGGGTGGAAGCTCACTGTGCTTGTTATAGGTGGTCTGGTTTTCCACAAAATACTCTGGCTGATCCATCTTCCCGATGTCGTGATAATAAGCCCCGACCCTCGCTAACAGTGGATTGGCCCCGATTTCGCGGCAGGCGCTCTCAGCAAGGTTCGCCACTGTGAGCGAATGAGTATAGGTGCCAGGGGCTATGGTGAACAGTTTTTTGAGCGTAGGGGAGTTAAGGTCGGCAAGCTCTATCAGTCTGAACGTCGTTACCGCGTCAAGCGCATGTTCCAGCGGCGGCAGTAGCCCCAGCACGAGCATACCTGAAGCGATGCCGTTAAAGGCTGCCCAGAACAGCACGATTGGGTACCACGAAAGCACGGCGCGCTGGATAAGCAGGATGGCAATCGTGGCCACCGCGTTGACGGCGGCGATGATGAGGCCAGCCCGCACCATGTCCATGCGTTTCTCGGCGTCCCTTAAAAGGTATGAGGCGACGATCCCCGACACTAGCGCGAAAAAGTATGCCCAGGTGTCAAACGAATCGGAGAGAAATGCGCTCAATGGCAGGGCAAAGGCCATAAGCAGTGCAAGCGGCCTGTCGATGAGAATCGCCGGCAACATAACTACCAGAGCGGTTGGCAGAATAATGGATACTGGAAAATACTCTGTGTTAAAAGAGAGATTTTTCACAAGCACAGCACCGATCAGGTACAGGCATGAAAGTATGGCAAGCAGATAGATTTCTTCGTTACTCAAGGCGTGGCCAGTCAATTTCACGGTTCCAATGAAGATGAACAGCGCGTAGAGGATCAGGAGGATCATGGTCTGTCCCACGATTGCGCGGGGGTCTTTGCCTGAGATGGCTGATTTCAAGGCTTCTAGTTCTATCATGGCTTCCGCACTGATAATGAAACCACGTTTGATGATCCGCGTTCCCGGCTCAATGTACTTCACCACTGGCTCAACCTGAATGTTTGCCTCAGTGAGCCGCTGTTCAGTATCAACCTCAGAGAAAAACACGTTTGCTTGAATAAACGGCGACAGCAAGTCCCACGCAATCACCTTGAACGACGAAGGCGCGTCAGGCGCAATGTAACGGTCTATGGCGTTGCTCAGGTTTGCCAGCGTAAGGATATGGGAAAAGGTGATCCGCTCCCGTTCAGTACGGTTCCCATAATTGTGGAGCAGTTCAACCTGTTCTGAACTGAATCGCTCAAGAGCAATGCTTGGCAGCGTAAAAATGCCTGCGTCAAGCACCTGTTTCAGCGTAGCCATGCCTGCGTCAAGGATTTGCAGACGAGCTTCATCGTTGTACAGCATATCAAGGATTCCATCGTGAAACTGCATGGGAAAATTGGCATCTATCTCACTAAGATAGTCTCCGGTCGATACACCGGTATCGAAGACGACTTTTGAGAAGTCAACGAAGTTCCGGTAAGCATTCTGGACTTCCTCGTTTACCTCAAGGGAATACTTGAATACCGGTGGAATCTGTCGTAGCTCGGCCTCACGGCGGAGGCGAGTCGCCTCCTTGTCAATATAAGAGATGCGGCTCTCGGCAATCACATCCCGTTCCGCGACCCGTCCCTCCTCAAAGTCGCGGAAATCATCGGGCGACCCGTCCAAATACAAACTGTTGATGATAAAAACAGCGGTGATAAGAAAGGCGAAGAGCGTTACAAGGGAAGGCAGAAGACGGAATTTGGGCAATCTGGGGAGGATTGGTTTATTCGGCTTTTTTTTGCTTGTCATAGGCTTGTATAATCTTTTTAATCAACGGGTTACGTACTACATCGCCGGTATGCAGGTAGGCAAAGTAGAGTCCCTCAACGTCTGAGAGGATCGAAACAGCGTGCATAAGCCCTGAATCAACACGGCGGGGCAGGTCGATCTGGGTAATATCGCCAG
Organism: Treponema sp.; assembly: GCA_031279205.1. Taxonomy (GTDB): domain Bacteria; phylum Spirochaetota; class Spirochaetia; order Treponematales; family Breznakiellaceae; genus JAIRMT01. The sequence continues at coordinate 14,742 of JAITIX010000045.1, forward strand.
TGATAATAGCTCGCGAACCTTCGCCAATGCGCGTGAGGAACATCTTCATCTGTTCTTTGGTGGTGTTCTGTGCCTCATCAAGGATCACTACAGCGTCGTTGAGGCTGCGCCCGCGCATATACGCAAGCGGCGCGATTTCGATAACATGGTTTTCTTCCATGCGCCGAATCACTTCAAAGGGTACAAGCGCCTCCATAGCGTCGTAGAGCGGTCGCAGGTAGGGGTTAATCTTCTGGGCCAGGTCTCCGGGCAGGAAGCCTAGACTCTCGCCAGCCTCAACAACCGGACGGGTTAGCACCAGTTTCCGCGCCTCCTTTGCCAGCACCAGACGCAGGGACTCGGCCACGGCAAGAAAGGTTTTCCCCGTGCCTGCTGGCCCGACGCAGAAACTTATGTCGTGAGACCGCATTCCCAGCACATAGAGCGCCTGATTCCTGCCCCGTGGGTAGACGCGGGCAAACCCATGAGGAATCTGAATCATAGCATCGCGGAAGAAGTCAGTGCTTGTCTCCTGAACCAGCGCAGCTTCCCGCGCCGAAGTATCAGAGGCAGTGACACTGACCCCGGCGGCAATACCCGTTGCACCAGCCAGCGTGCGAATGTATGCAGTGGAAGGCTGTTCCCCGTCCCGTACCACCGCAATAAGGTTATCCATCACTGACTTGAAACGCTCCCGGCCATTGAGACCAGCGCCTTGCAGACGAATCTCGTTTCCCCGCGCCGTGATACGTCCCCCTAAAATGCCCTCGATAAGTTTCAGATTTCCATCATTCGCACCGCACACGCCAGAAAGCAGTTCATGACTATCCAATACGATGGTTATACTATCATCCAATTCCATTACGAAAAGTTTATAACTGTGTGAATAGCGTAGTCAAGCAGACGCAAGAGAACTCACAATGCTTGAGATGATACAGGACACAGGCTATGATAAGGCATGGCAAAACGAAAGCCGGTGTCTGACACCGCCAAATCTGGCGCCGCCGCGCCTTTAGCGCAAACACCTCCAGCGCGTGTGCCGGAGACAGGTATCGTACATTCAGAGCATCCCCTTGCGCCTGAAGAGCGGGATATGGATATACCACTCCGTCCCCAGTCCCTCAAGGATTTTCTGGGTCAGGCAAAGCTCAAGGAAAACCTCGCCATTTTTATCAATGCGGCGAAACAGCGCGGCGAAAGCCTCGACCACCTTTTCCTGAATGGGCCGCCCGGATTGGGAAAAACCACCCTCGCCCAGGTTGTGGCGCATGAGCTGAATGTCGATTTCAAGCAAACCTCGGCGCCAGCTCTGGATAAGCCCAAAGACCTCGCCGGTATCCTTACAACCGTTACCGAAAAAACCGTGTTCTTTATTGATGAGATACACCGTCTCAAGCCCGCTATTGAAGAAATGCTTTATATAGCAATGGAAGACTATGAGCTTGACTGGATCATCGGGCAGGGAGCAAGCGCCCGTACCCTGCGTATCTCGATACCGCCGTTCACCCTCATTGGCGCCACAACAAAAGCCGGCAATGTCTCAAGCCCACTCATCGACCGCTTCGGGATAAACTGCCGCTTCTCGTTCTACGAACAGGCTGATATGGAGGCCATCCTGCGCCGCTCCGCCGGCATACTCAAGACAAGAATAGACAACGACGCCGCAAGCCTGCTTGCCACATCATCGCGTGGCACACCGCGCGTGGCAAACCTCTTACTACGCCGGATGCGGGACTTTGCCTTGTTTATGGAACAAGAGTCCATCACTACCGAAGTGGTACAAGAAGGACTGAGAAGGCTGGAGATCGACGCGCTGGGACTTGAACAGCAGGACCGCCAAATACTGCGCGTCATCATTGAGCGCTACAACGGCGGACCGGTCGGCGCAGAAACCCTCGCTATCAGCGTTGGCGAAGCGGTTGATACACTCGAAGATTATTATGAGCCGTACCTGATTCAGGCTGGCTTATTGCAGCGCACACCACGAGGCAGACTGGTTACTGACCTCGCGTATCGTCATCTTAATCTGCGTCAGCAAGATTTTTTTTATAAACATGAAAACAGCGGACTTCTATTTTGACCTTCCAGAGGGCTTAATCGCCCAGACCCCGCCAGAAACCCGCGGGCAGAGCAGGCTTATGACCCTTGACCGCGCAACAGGCGCGCGCGCTCATCATACTGTAAGCGATCTACCCAATCTGTTTGATACGCGCTCCCTCCTCGTGTTCAACGACTCGCGGGTACGCAAGGCGCGGCTTTTCGCTATCTCAAAAGAAACCGGCGCGCGGGTTGACTTTCTCCTTATCAAAGCCATTGACCCGCGTACATGGCAAGTCCTTGTTCAGCGCGCCAGACGACGACACGGTTCCTATGTGTTTGCCTCTGACATCGCTGCCGATACCCGTGAGGCTGAAATCATTGCCAATGGGAATAACACCGAACCGCGCCTCCTCCGCTTTGACCAACCTATTGATGAACAATGGCTTGACCGCCACGGACACGTCCCTTTGCCACCCTACATCAAGCGCGAAGACACTTTCACCGACAGCGAGCGTTACCAGACCGTATACGCCAGACGTACCGGTTCAGCCGCCGCACCCACCGCCGGTCTGCACTTTACCACAGCACTCCTCAACGCCCTCCGTGAGCGCGGCATTGAGACCACCTTTGTTACCTTGCACGTGGGACTGGGGACATTCCTGCCGGTGCGTAGCGAATACATTGAAGAACACCGCATGCACAAAGAAGCCTATTTTATAGAAGAAAACACCGCACGACAGATCAACCGCGCGCGACAAGAAGGGCGTCCCCTTGTAGCGGTTGGAACAACAAGCCTGCGTGTTCTTGAGTCAGCGTGGGTGTCTGACACCGCCAGCAACGAGTTTGGTCATCTTCAGGCTGGGGAAGGCGAAACTTCGATCTTCATCTATCCGGGCTATTGCTTTAAGGCTGTTGACGCCCTGTTCACCAACTTCCACACACCCCAATCCACCCTGCTCATGCTAGTTTCCGCTTTCGCGGGACGTGAGCTGATCCTTGAGAGCTACGCTGAAGCGGTTCGCAACGGCTATCGTTTCTTCAGCTATGGGGACGCCATGCTCATCCGCTAGGCGTCCCAGCTACAGCACGAACTTGAAGAAGCGCAGTACCTCGCGGTAGTCCGCAGCCGAGAAGCCGATGGTCTTCTCGTCAATGGCGCGGGCTGCGGGGTACAGGCTGTTCCGAAACGCCTTCTTATGTGTAGAGTAGCGCACGCTTACATCAAAGCTGTTCGGCATGGGTACGAAGCAGGTTTTCATACCGTCGCTGATGAACTTCTTCACTGCCGAACACATCTCCTCTTTTATATAAGCAGTGGCGTCGTCGGGGTGTATGCTAACAACCGCCGCGCCAGAGCCTTCGTTAGTAGCCACAGTCCTTATGCCCGGTATAAAACTGCGGGCGCATTCACAGAGCGCCGCGTCCCCGCTGAGGAAGATCACCGGCACGCCGAGGCTCCCTGCCGCGTAACTGAATATGAGGAACTCACTAGCCCTGACGCCGTTAATCGTAATTTCATCGATAGTAGTGTTCATGGTATGCGCCAGAGGATTACCATTGGCATACGCCGGCGAGTGGTAGCCAGTGAACGCCAGCGCGTCGAAGCCCTCCTGCAAGCCATCAACCATAGAATACAGCCCGCCGCTCCATTCCCGCCCCAGCCGCACACCACGCGGCAGTTCCGTGGGAATGATGTTACGGGCGCTATCATGCGCGTCTTTCACGAGTATGCTATCCGCGCCGCCCTCTATCGCGCCCGCGCACGCCGCCGCCACTTCCCGCGACATCTGCCCCCGAAAGTAATCGTACCAGCGCCCGCCCTTATCGTAATCAGTCTCGTCCCAATGCGTGATCCCGCACGTTCCTTCCATATCACTAGAAATAAAAAGCTTCATTACAAACTCCTTTACTTGTTTATGCTAACCTTTCGCATAAAACACAACAAGCTGCTTGCCGCGCTTTGTATTGGTCAACACGCTGTCCGGCTAGATTTTGGCGGCGTTGGTTAATCAGACAACACCACCGGATGGGACATTTCCCTTATTACTGCGACAGAAACCGAGGTAAGTGCGTTACGTGTCCCTATCAAGGCTGAGGTAATGTAGGAAGTCAACGCGCGGCTTATAAAGATACTTGGTATTGGATAACCGTGTATGTGAGGTAGTACTGACTAATGGTGCAAAACAAATGGCGCATAACTCGGCAGCTTTGCTGCCGCGGTCTGTTTACGCTTCACCGCCAGTAGGCGGATCGGGCAACGCAATGGCTTGGTCATTGCGTTGCGCTCCATTCTTACCATAGCGTGAGGCATTGACCGGCAAGACCCCACGCTATGAATCTATTGGTACTCTACGACAGTCGCCCAGTTGAGCAGAACGTCGCGCTCTTCTGGTTTACCCTTCACGAGCTGGGAAGCAGACACTATCGGTATCCACTTCTCCACGTGCTGGCGAGCGGTATCGGTCTTCTTGCAGAACAGGGTGAGATACTGGTTGGCAAGATCGCCGCGCCCGCTGAGGGTGAAGAGCATGAAGGTACGCGCCGCGCCCGCCGCAGGATCGCCCTGAGTGGCGTGCGCCCAATCAATGATGTACGCCTCGTCCTTGTCCGTGATCACGATGTTGCTGGGGTTGAAGTCGCCGTGGCAGAGGTGGTCGAGGTCAGGAAGGCTGTCAAGGCGGGTGTGCAGTTCATAACGCTGGGTCGCGTCAAGACCGCTCTGGCGTATCTTGGTGTGCATCTTCTCTTTATGGCGCTTCAACCCGGGGGCTGATAAGTGGTGCATGTTGATCTGAAGCTCAACAAAATGCTCCATGTACTCGGTGATCTTATCGGGGTTCTGCTTCATAAGCTCGTGAAGCGTTGTTCCCTCGATGTACTCGACGACAAGCGTCCATTTGCTGTCGATTTTGGTTACTTCGATCAGGTGAGGGACAGCCAGTCCCGTCTCGCCGACATACGCGAGGTTCAGCGCCTCGTTCAGCACATTTGCCGCTGAGAAATCTTCGTTGAAGATTTTGATGGTCTTGTCGCCGTCGCGGTATATCTTTTTGTTCGGTCGGTCCGCGATCAGATTGATAAGGTTGTAGCTCATACAGCCGCTCCTTTTGACAACTTGGTTGTCGCTTCGCTCTCTCCGCCGTAGTAGGCATTGAGGTACATCTGTTTGATTTCAGCGATCAAGGGGTAACGGGGATTTGTGCCGGTACATTGATCGTCGAAAGCCTTCTCACTCATATCATCAAGGCGTTCAAGGAAGTTCTGCTCGTCAATGCCATAGTCCTTGATGGTTTTCTTGATGCCTATGGCGTCTTTGAGTTTTTCAACGGCCTTGATGAGCAGTTCCAGTTTTTCCTTATCATCCTTGCCCTTGAGCCCCAGGAACTCGGCGACTTCACCATAGCGGCGCAGGGTATGCGGGTGATCGTATTGGGGAAAGGTTCCCATCTTAGGCGGAACCTCGCAGGCGTTGAAGCGAAGCACTTCGCTAATGAGGAGCGCGTTGGCAATGCCGTGGGGGATGTGGTGGAACGCGCCCAGTTTGTGCGCCATGGAGTGGCAGACACCGAGGAAGGCATTGGCAAAAGCCATGCCCGCGATACATGCCGCGTCCGCCATTTTCTCACGGGCTAGGGGATCATTCGCACCATTGTTGTACGCAGCGGGAAGATAGTCGAAGATGAGGCGCATGGCGCGTAAAGCTAAGGCATCGGTGTAGTCCGTGGCGAGCATTGAGGCGTAGGCTTCAAGCGCGTGGGTAAGGGCGTCGATACCAGAGGCACTGGTCAAGCCTTTTGGCGCATTCATCATGAGGTCTGCATCAACGATTGCCATATCAGGCAAAAGTTCATAGTCGGCAAGCGGGTACTTGATGCCGCTCGTTTCATCGGTGATGACGGCGAATGGCGTAACTTCGCTGCCTGTACCGGCTGAGGTGGGAATGGCGATGAAGTAAGCTTTCTCGCCCATCTTAGGAAACGTGTAGACACGCTTCCTGATGTCGATGAAGCGCATTGCCATGTCTTGGAAGTCGGCTTCAGGGTGTTCGTAGAGTACCCACATGATCTTGCCCGCATCCATAGCCGAGCCCCCGCCGAGCGCGATGATCACGTCCGGTACAAACTCGGTCATAAGCGCGGCACCTTCGCGGGCGCAGGCCAGCGTGGGATCGGGCGCAACATTGAAGAATACCGTGTGAACTATGCCCAGTTCGTCAAGTTTGTCTGTGATGGCTTTGGTATAGCCATTCTTATAGAGAAAGGAATCGGTAACGACGAAGGCGCGTTTCTTACCCATGTCCTTGAGTTCGTTAAGGGCAACGGGCAGGCAGCCTTTTTTGGTATAGACTTTTTCAGGCGTTCTGAACCACAGCATGTTTTTCCTCCGCTCCGCCACAGTTTTGATATTGATGAGGTGCTTTACCCCCACGTTTTCACCGACTGAGTTGCCGCCCCAGGTGCCGCAACCTAAAGTGAGTGAAGGCGGGAGCTTGAAGTTGTACAGGTCGCCGATGCCGCCGTGGGACGAGGGCGTGTTCACAAGTATACGGCAGGTCTTCATGCGCTCACTGAACACGGCGAGTTTCGCCTTCTGGGTATGCTCGTTGAGGTACACCGACGAGGTATGCCCGTAACCGCCGTCTTTCACCAGGGAGTCGGCTTTGTTGACCGCGTCCTCAAAGTCGCTGGCGCGGTAGAAGGCAAGCACTGGGGAGAGTTTCTCGTGGGCGAACTCTTCCCCAAAGTCAACGCGTTCCACTTCGCCAATGAGAATCTTGGTGGTGTCTGGCGCCGTAACGCCGGCGAGTCTGGCGATGGTGGCGGCTTTCTGCCCCACGATCTTCGCATTCAGCGCCCCATTTATGATGATGGTCTTGCGGACTTTTTCAGTTTCTTCGGGTGAAAGGAAGTAGCACCCGCGCGCGGTGAATTCCTGCTTCACCTTATCGTATACATCGTTCAGAACGATGACCGACTGCTCGGACGCGCAGATCATGCCGTTGTCAAACGTTTTGGAATGGATGATCGAACTGACCGCGAGCAGTATATCCGCGCTGTCGTCGATGATGGCGGGCGTGTTCCCTGAACCGACGCCGAGGGCAGGCTTGCCCGAAGAATAGGCGGCTTTCACCATGCCGGGACCGCCTGTTGCGAGGATGATGTCCGCGTTTTTCATTACGCGGTCGGTCAGCTCAAGACTCGGCACATCGATCCAACCGATGATACCTTCTGGCGCGCCCGCAGCAACCGCCGCCTCAAGCACGATACGGGCAGCTTCATTGGTGCAGCGTTTTGCGCGGGGGTGTGGCGAGAAGATGATGCCGTTGCGCGTTTTCAGAGCAAGCAGCGCCTTGAAAATAGCTGTGGACGTGGGGTTAGTCGTGGGGATAACCGCCGCGATCACGCCGATAGGCTCAGCTATCTTCTTGATGCCGTACACCGCGTCTTCCTCAATGACGCCACACGTCTGCGAGTTCCGGTAAGCGTTGTAGATGTACTCAGCCGCAAAGTGGTTTTTGATGACCTTATCCTCAACCACCCCCATGCCGGTTTCCTGCACCGCCATCTTGGCGAGCGTGATGCGCGACTGGTTGGCGGCGTCTGCGGCGGCAAAGAAGATTTTGTCCACCTGCTGCTGACTAAAACCCGCGAAGACGCGCTGGGCTTCCCGAACCCGCACAAGGGCGCGTTCAAGACCAGCGACATCTTCAACTGTTTCATACAGGGTCGAATCCATATTCGTCCCTCCTTATATTGTGGAAATGTTTTAGTATAGATATTTTTTTATCTATAACTTGATATAGATATAGGATAGCTAACCAAAGCTGTCAATAGAGCCTGTTCCACCTAGAATAGCGCAGATTCCCGCGATAGCCTAGCCCGCCAGAAGGTTTCTGAGTGTGTGTCTGGCACCATGCGCGTCTCTGGCACCATGCGTGTGTCTGGCACCATGCGTGTGTCTGGCACCATGCGCGTCTCTGGCACCATGCGTGTGTCTGGCACCATGCGTGTGTCTGGCACCATGCGCGTCTAACGAGCGCCGGCTCAGGAGCTAGTTAACGCCGGCTCAGGAGCTAGTTAACGCCGGCTCAGGAGCTAGTTAACGCCGGCTCAGGAGCTAGTTAACGCAGGCTCAGGAGCTAGTTAACGCCGGCTCAGGAGCTAGTTAGCGCCGGCTCAGGAGCTAGTTAACGCCGGCTCAGAGGTATACTAGCGCAGGCGCAGAGGTATACTAGCGCAGGCGCAGAGGTAGGTGAGTGCAGGCTCAGGAGCTAGTTAGCGCCGGCGCAGAGGTATACTAGCGCAGGCTCAGGAGCTAGTTAGCGCAGGCGCAGAGGTAGGCGAGCGCAGGCTCAGGAGCTAGTTAGCGCCGGCGCAGAGGTAGGCGAGCGCAGGCGCAGAGGTATACTAGCGCAGGCGCAGAGGTATACTAGCGCAGGCGCAGAGGTATACTAGCGCCGGCGCAGAGGTAGGCTAACGCAGGCGCAGAGGTATACTAGCGCAGGCTCAGGAGCTAGTTAGCGCAGGCGCAGGGCTAAACAGCGCCGGCGCAGGACTAAGCTGATGCAGACTCGATGACGTAGCGCTTTTTCATGCAATAGCAGAAACGCAGCATTACAGCGCCAACGATAAGCCGAATCCCAGATTAAGATTGTCGCTCCACTCGTGCGGGTCCGAGATTTTCCACGCGCCCCAGAGATAGGGTGTGAAACGTAGGGGCGAAGTGGTAATAATGACACTCGATATGGTCATGCCGAGGCGCAACACAAGCGATTGGGCAAGGTGATAGCCGGCGGTGGGAAGCAGGGGCGGTGTCAGAGGTATGCCCGGCGGGGTCTCGTCATCAGGGAAGGCGGTTTCGTCGGCGTTGTAGAATACGCTCCGGTACGCGAGCGTGCTGTAGAGGCGGTTGTAGTACAAATGACCGAGGTTTTTCTGTATGTCCAGCGAAAAGAGTTTGAGTTCCACCTCGCCGCCGGCAAGCCATGAAAGCCGGTTAATGTGGTCTGTTGCGTATTCAACCGAAGCAATGTCGCTAAACAACGAACCGCCGATATAGTCGTTTTCGTGGTTCAACGACCTGCCGTACAGGTCAAGGTTGGCGGCGCTGCTCCATGCGTAATAGAGCGACAGCTTCAGCCGGAATGGTTCAAAGGCGACGCTCAGGCGTTCCTCAACGCCGAGGGTCTCTTGCGGCAGGGTATACCGGACGGTCGTGTTCAGCGAAAAGCCCTTCCCGAACAACTGCCAGCGGAACCGACGCAGGGCATTCAGATCAAAGCCCGCGCTAAAGGTATAGATCGGCTCGTCATATCCCCATGTGTACACATTGGAGCTGTTGAGCGGGTCTTGCGCAATGAGGCTCACGGTCGCGCCAAGCCTGAATCCCCACGAGGACGCGGCTTGTATGCCGGCAAAGGTGCGGCGATGGGGTATCTCTTTGGTTTTGTTAATGCTGTCGCTTACCTCAAAAGTCAGGGGAAAGCCAAGTCCAAGGGTCGTCCACTGTATACCGAAAGCGCCCATAAGGTCGCGGATGTTCATGTATGCTTCCAGCATAACAAAGTTAGTATCAGTAGGGTCCATCATCTGCGACATAATACCGACGCCGTCAAAGCTGAATTCAGCATCCGCGTTTACTGACGTGAGGGGTAAGGGTAACCAAAGCTGGAACGGGTTCATGTAGGCGAGCGGATTATAAGGCCGCGTATTCGGCAGGGTCATGGTTCCACAAACAGCGGGTATATTCGCGGGCGACGGCGTTGTTTCCCATGGCGTGAACAGGAGCGCTGCGTGAACGCCCGACAGGGCATCTCCCGCCTCTGGATAACGCGCCAGCGCGTCCCATGTTGAGAACGAGGCGCGGTAATACACCTCGTTACCAAGTTGCACGGGCAGCGACACCCCGCCGGAAAAGTCGCGCGCGCTAAACACTACGCTAAAGGCACCAGACACTGGCTTATCGCCAAGCCCTCGCAGGTCTATGGAGCCAAGTTTGTAGAACCGGTCGTCGTGGTTAAAGCCAAAGAGCAGATGGCCTTCGCTTGCCTGAAGAAAACGCATGTAACGCCAACGCTCGGCGTCGTCATTGCCAGATGAGAGCGTGTAGGTCGTCTTCGTGTCGTAGTTGTACAGGCAGAGTTCGCGTATGCCGTTACGCGCTGCGACAAAGGCGATCCATGTGTCGTTTACGGCGCAGGGGCTGGTGAGGAGGAGGCTCTCGTTACCCATCAGCAGCAGCACTTCCTCGTCGTCATTACCGGAGCGAAAGACAAGGTTATTAAGGTGGCGCGTGGAAGTCAGACCAATAACGCCATCACGGAAGTATTGCCCCTGATACAGCTCGTTCCACGAGCGTCCGGTTCCCCAGCCATTGCCCGTGTTGTATTCCGTAACAATGGCTGTGGCGAGGTCTTCGGTATAGCCGTATGAGGACACCAATGCACGGCTTCCGTCTGCTGATACGTCGAGGTCGTAGCTTGAGGTGCCAATGAGCGATGAATTGCGGCTGCGTCCGGTTGCTGGATCAAAGACGACAAGCGCGCCCGCAATGATGTCCAGTGCAAAGACCTTGCCGCCGCCCGCGTCAATGGCGGAAATCAGCGCCTCGCCGCCCCGCACTATGCCGGCGCTGTTGTCTGCAACTCCGTCAAGGCGCAAAGAGTTCTGAAAGCTCTGCCATGCGTCTAGAAACGCCATGCCGTATACATTGGTAAAGATGTGGAAAAAGCCATTGTTATAGAAGAAAAATGAAAAGTGATACTCACCGCCCATGCGTTGCCAGAGTTCCGCATACTTTTCCATGCCATACTGTTTAATCAACCACGCTGAAAACAGTCCGCCATACTCATACCAAGCCCCAGTCGGCGGGTAATCGTAGACGCCTGATGCCTGAAACGGCGTCAGGAACGTGTTGTCAATGATGGCTTGCCGCAACTTCTGCTTCGTGAGCGGGTCATTGGCGCGACCAAACCCCTTGTCGAGGTTCTCGTTTTTATCCACGCGCTCATATTGGGTGCGACTACTGAGGCTGCTCTCAAAAGCCACCGCAGCGCCTTCCACCATGAACAAAGGCGCGGTAAGCTGAATGAGGTCGTACCAGCCGCCGAAGATGTCGTACATGATCTGAAACGGGCGACTGCGGCTGCTCAGGGAAATAGCATGGGTAAGCTCATGCAGGAATACGCTTTCCAATGCATTTTCAAACGTAGCAAAGTCATTGGGATCGGTTGGCGTGTCGAAGAGCAGGATATGGGGATAGGGCAAGGAGCGCATATAGGAGTTGAACTGGTCTGTATGGGGCGTTATAGCCACTGGCACTTTTCGTTTAAGACTGATACCCAGAAGCGCCGACACCTGCTCATACACGGAGTCCGCGAAACCAGCGACACTTTCCGCTGTCTGCCACGAAGACTCTGGAAAGATGATCTCAAAGTAATTCGTTTCAAGTACACGAAACGAGGTAAACGGCTTAAAGTTCAGCATTTGCGCCGGGACTGACGCAACGCTTATGACACACAGTATTAACAACAGATTCAGTTTCAATCTACATCTCCATATTTTTTTATTTCATCAACGCGCTCACATGGAGCGCGACTACCCAGAAGCGCCGACACCCGCTCATACACGAGGTCGGCGAAACTAACGACACTTTCCGCTGTCTGCCACGTTTGTTTGTTTGTTTGTTTCTACGCGCTTGTAAGGAATGCGACTACGCGCCAAGGGCTTTTTCGAAGTTTGAGACCACTTCATCAACAGCCGGACGGGCGTCAACGTCAACCAGTATCCCCTTGTCGCGGTAAAAATCAATGAGAGGCGCGGTTTGGGCGCGGTACACCTCAAGGCGTTTCTGAATGGCTTCGGGTTTATCATCGTCGCGGATGTAGAGTTCGCCGCCGCAGGCGTCGCAAACACCATCCTGCTTCGGCTTACTGAACACAACGTGGTGGTTAGCCCCACACGTGCGACAGACGCGGCGACCCGACAGACGTTCCAGTATGGTACTGTCGGGAATGTCGAAGTTCACCACCTTGTCCACAGTAGAGAAACCGGCGAGAGCCTCTGCCTGCGGAATGGTGCGGGGAAAGCCGTCGAGGATGTAGCCGGCTTGAGCGTCAGCCTGAGCGAGGCGCTCCTTCACCAGGGCAATGGTGGTGTGGTCGTCAACCAGCTTGCCAGCGTCGATGATTGCCTTAACCTTCAGCCCCAGCGGGGTTTTTGCCGCAATGGCTTCGCGGAAGATTGCGCCGGTGCTGATGTGTGGCGCCTTGCAGATGTCCACTGCTTTGGCAGCGAGCGTACCCTTGCCCGCTCCGGGCGGTCCTAAGAAAATCAGTTTCATAAACACTCCTATATGCTTGTTTTGAGCGCGACTCAGCGCCTCCGGTGGGGTTTAATACCTAGCCCATTAATACAACACTGAAGGTACGGGGTTTTGCTCTCTTGAATACGATAAGGTTTCAAAGAAAACCGGTCAATACTTTTTAGTTACCGGAGCTTTGCCATTGGGCGCTCTTTTTTGCCCGACAGAATAGCGATGCTGGACACGGGTGTCAGACACCAGGCGGCATTAGATCACCGAGGCGAGCGTGGAATCCCTTGCCACACCTTCTCCTTCCCGTTAAATTTTAGGTTATGGAACTTTCTATTATTGGCTATGACCCCATAGGCGCGTGGCAGCACAAGGCGGCGACGGTTGAGGAACTCTTGGAGTACCGCAACAGCGCTGGACTCACCTGGATCAACATTAACGGCTTGAAAGACGCTGCCGCCATAAGCCGGATTGTTGAAACCTTCGCCATACATCCCTTAACCGTCGAGGATATCCTTGATGTTGAGCAGCGTCCCAAGGCTGAGGAGTTCGACAATTACCTGTTCATCACGTTTAAGTCCCTGGGACACCGGACAGATAAAGCTAACGGCGAACTTGAGTTGGATCAGATAAGCCTTATCCTCACCGCCGATACGGTGCTCACCTTTCAGGAAAGTCCCGGTAACCCGTTTGAGGGGATCAGACGGCGTATCATGAACAACGTTGGGAGAATTCGGCGCGCGGGTGTAGCCTACCTGGTCTATGCGATCATGGACGCGGTGGTTGATGGGTACTTTTTAGAGTTAGACCGCCTGGGCAATGACATCGAGGTCTTTGAAGACCGCGCTCTTGACGAGAACGACGATACGCTCCTGTCCGACGTACAGCGGGTGAAACAGGCGCTCCTTGAGATCAGGCGGGTTATCCGTCCTCTGCGCGAAGGCTTGAACGTCATCCTGCACCTTGATTCTGAACTCATTGCTACTCCGCTCGAACCCTTTTTCAAAGACCTGCACGATAGTGCAACCCAGGTGTTTGATAACGTGGAACTCTTCCGCGAATTGCTAGACGGGGTGATGGAAGTACACCTGGCGTCGATTTCCAACCGCATGAACAAGATTATGCAGGTACTAACTATCATTGCGACTATTTTTATCCCCCTGACCTTCATCGTTGGGGTCTATGGCATGAACTTTGCCTATATGCCCGAACTCGGATCCCCCTACGCCTATCCCATAGTCTGGGGTCTGATGATACTCATCGCTATTGGCATGATCATCTTCTTTAAACGCCGTCATTGGTTATAGGTCTCATGCGGTACTTTTCGATTATTGACGATGTTGCGCTCCATGCTGGCGCGGAGGCGTTACGCGCTGGTGAGCTGGTGGCGTTTCCCACAGAAACGGTCTACGGTCTTGGCGCCGATGCCTTTAACGCCCATGCGCTGGCAAAGGTATTTGAGGCGAAACAGCGCCCCCGCTTTGACCCGCTCATCATTCACATTGCAGACCTTGGCAGTGTGGAGCGGCTTGCCGACCTGAGTCTGCTGGACGCGGCTATGCGCGCCCGGTTTGACACGCTTGCCCATGCGCTCTGGCCTGGACCTCTGACACTCATACTCCCGAAACAGAGCGCTGTGCCTGAGCTTGCTACAAGTGGGCTTCCGACAGTGGCGCTGCGCTTCCCCCAGCACGATGCGGCGCTGGCGCTGATCCGCGCAGCTGGCGGCGCGATAGCTGCGCCCAGCGCCAACCCCTTTGGCTATCTCAGCCCCACACGAGCCGAGCATGTGCGGGAACAGCTTGGCGGAAAGGTTGCCGTTATCCTTGACGGTGGTCCCTGTGGTATTGGCGTTGAGTCAAGCGTGCTAGAACTGGTGTCAGACACGCCGCGTATTCTGCGCCCAGGTGGGATGCCGCGTGAGCGTATTGAGGCGCTTATCGGCGCGGTGGAGCTGGGCGCGGCGCCGGCTGTAACAAAGCCTCATTCGCCAGGTCAGCTTAAAAGCCACTATGCGCCCCGAACCAGCCTTATACTCCATAGCCACGCTGAAATGCTTGAACTGCCCTGGGAGCCTGCATCGGTCTGGCTTTTCTTTGACGGCAATACCCGCGACCTCTGGTTGCGCCGTTGCACCATAAATGTGTACCACGCCCATGACCGCGTTTACACGCTCTCGGAACACGGCGATCTGGCTACTGCCGCTGCCGCACTCTTTGAGACCCTGTACGAGATTGACCACGCCGGCGCGTCCACCATTCACGCTCAGCGCGTTCCCGGCGTCGGACTGGGAAACGCCATCAACGACCGGCTTGAACGGGCATCGGTTTGACTATCTACCACTCGCCTCTGGTACCGGTGCAAGCAAGGAACCTTGCTTGCATAAGCAAACGTTTCCTAAAGTTGTGCCAAATGAAAAACCTCTCTATTCGCTTATGTACAAGGTGTGATACCATGAACTTATGAGTTTTGGAAACTTCGTTGTTGAACCCGGGAAAGCGCTTCCCTTAGGCGCAGTCTTAATTGAGAATGGGGTAAACTTTTCCCTGTTTTCCCGTAATGCTGACTCAATCACGCTACTATTGTTTGAATCAGACGCTCCTGACAGCGCGTATCAGAAGCTGAAGCTTGATTCCATAAAGAATCGCACAGGAGACGTGTGGCATTGTTATATAGCCGGTCTCAAAGTCGGAACGCTGTACCTCTACCTCGCAGACGGTCCGTATGCTCCTGAGAGGGGATTTCGGTTTAATCCCCATAAAGCGCTCATCGATCCCTATTCACGGGCGCTGACACACTTTGATAACTGGGACCTCAATGCTTGTACCGGTTATAACCCAGACGACTCGGGACGAGACCTCTCGTTCTCTCTTCAGGAAAACTTCCTCACCCTACCGCGCTGTGTGGTTATTGATGATGAGTTTGACTGGCAAGGAGATACGCCGCTCAACTATCCCCTGCGTTTCAGTGTACTATACGAGACCCACATCAAGGGACTGACCGCCCACCCATCTTCTGGCGTGGCGCACCCGGGAACCTATCAGGGCGTTATTGAGAAAATACCCTTCTTCAAGGAACTAGGCGTTACCAGCCTTGAGTTTCTGCCCATTCAGGAGTTCAACGAAAACGAGTATTTTCACCAGAACCCCCGCACCGGTGAGCGTCTGCGTAACTACTGGGGTTACTCGACCGTGGCTTTCTTTGCCCCCAAAGGTTCTTACTCCTCAGACCGCAGTCCGGGAGGACAGGTGCGTGAGTTCAAGGAGATGGTACGAGAACTGCACAAAGCCGGACTTGAAGTGATTCTGGATATTGTGTTTAACCATACCGCCGAAGGCAACGAGATGGGACCGACCTTCTCGTTTCGGGGTCTTGATAACTCAATTTATTACATGCTTGACGAGAACAAGCGTTACTACAAGAACTACTCCGGGTGTGGCAATACCGTGAACTGTAATCATCCAGTAGTGCGCGACCTCATCATTGAGTGCCTTCACTACTGGGTGATGGAGATGCATGTTGATGGGTTCCGTTTTGACCTCGGCTCTATACTTGGGCGCGACCAGTACGGTAGGCTTCTTGAAAATCCACCTGCATTGGAACACATTGCCGAGGACCCGGTTCTGCGGCACACTAAAATCATTGCCGAAGCCTGGGATGCTGGCGGTGCGTATCAGGTGGGTTGGTTCCCCGGTGGGCGCTGGGCTGAGTGGAACGACCGCTACCGCGATGACGTGCGGCGTTTCTGGCGAGGCGATGCCAAGCAGATGCGTCACCTTGCCACGCGGATTTCCGGCAGTTCCGACCTCTACCTGCGCGATGGCAGAAAACCGTTTCACTCGATTAACTTTATCACGAGCCACGATGGCTTCACCTTAAAAGACCTTGTTTCCTACTCCACTAAGCACAATGAGGAGAACGGCTGGAACAATACCGACGGCAGTGATAACAACAACAGCGCGAACAACGGCTTTGAAGGACATTCCCAGAATCCGTTGATAGAAACGATTCGCGAGCGCCTCTTAAAGGATTTCATTGCCACAATGATGATATCGCAGGGAACGCCGATGATACTCGGCGGCGACGAGTTTGCCCGTACCCAGAACGGTAACAACAATGCCTACTGTCAGGACAACGAGACTTCCTGGTATGACTGGTCGCACCTCAAGACCTATGCGGGGCTTTTTCGCTTTGTCAAAGAGGTCATAGCGTTTCGCCTGCGTCACCACGGCTTTATGCGTCCTGAATTTTACACTGGTCGTGACAACTACAACGCCATACCCGACATCAGTTGGTTTGATGAAAAGGGTAATACTCCTGACTGGAACAACCTCGACGACTGCCTGGCGCTCCGCATGGATGGCAGTAAAGCCGACATTCTCGCTGACCGTGACGACAATGATTTTTATATCATGTTTAATGCCGGCTCAAGGCAGGTTCCCTTCAATGTCTGCAAGGCGCCTGAAGATAAGACGTGGCTTCGTGCGATTGACACGGCTCTTTCCTCGCCGGATGACATCTGTCTTCCCAAAACCGAGAAGCCACTACCCTATCCTGACATTTACCTTGTAAAACCGCGCAGTATGGTTGTTCTGTTAAGCGTATGAGTGTGGGGTGTTAAACGCTCATCATCCCCGACTGAGACAAGGTTCTCCGAGAGAGAGAAAAGGTTCTCCGAGAGAGAGAAAAGGTTCTAACCCTGCCTTGTCTCTGTTATTCCCTGATTATGAGTACATCAGCATCAAATGCCCCATTCCCGATGCTGGTAACACTATTCGGGATCGTTACACTCGTTAATGGTGTGTTATAAAATGCCGTATACCCGATACTAGTAACGCTGTTGGGGATCGTTACACTTGTTAACTGAGTTTCCCTGAACGCTCCGTCCTCGATGCTGGTAACACTATTCGGGATCGTTACACTCGTTAACTGCGAGCCTCTAAATGCGTGATCCTTGATGATGATAACACCGTTACCTATTGTTACATTCGTTAATGATGTGTTATAGAATGCCCGAGACCCGATACTGGTAACGCTGTCCGGGATCGTTACACTCGTTAACTGCGTGCCTCTAAATGCCCCATTCCCGATAGCAACAACCGAGACGCCGTTTATTTTACTCGGTATCGCAACGGCTTTATCATTACCCGAATAACCAGTAATGACGAGACCATCCCCGACCTGTTCCGTACCCCACGCCGATTCGTCTACCCTTTGATTGACAACCACAGCGGGAGCAGCCTGTGTAGTGACGGCTTCTGATACACAACCGGGGAGCAACAATGTCGCGCAGCCTAATACGGTACCAACAAGCCACTCCTTCTGCACCATCCAATTACAGCCACCAACCCCTTGAGCGATCATTCGTATACCGCAACATGGCGTGGCTGTAATTGTACTAGTTCCAGGTATAGCCTTTGGCCATACTGATAGATTAGGAAGCATGTTACTAAAAACTAACATTTTTTTTCTTACATTAACTATCCTTACGGCGAAGCACGAGAAATGGGCAAGGCAAGCTTTACCAATAAGTACAATAGGGGGGGGGGGGGGGTGATATAATTTTACTACTATCCATTGATGATATCCTCCAAGAAAAAATTTTGAATGATATATTTATATATCATAATAAAAATTATAGTATGTCTATGTATAAAAGTCAAGGATTTTTCTCAAAGTCTCTAAATTTTATGAGAACTAAAAAGTAGATAATGGTATGACGACTGGATATCCACGCCGCCCATGAACACAATAAAAAGAATACAATCCACCTCTTAATTAAAATTTAGATAAAACCGGGCAAATTTCGTTCTTCCGAGATGTAAAAGGTTTGGATAGAGATACGATGTTTGAGGAATTCTCTTGGGGCTTGGTAAGGCTTTTCCCCTTCAGGGCGAGGGCAGCCTTGTCTTTTAAGGGCTCGGTCGATAGTGGCTGGGTTGATAGCCATCAATTTTTCCCTGATAGCCGTGGTGATGGCGAAGTCCTGCCCTGTGGCGATAAAGGGCAACTGCTGGCGCATGAGGCAGTCTAAGAGCTTCTCGCATTTATACCAGAGGAAGGTTCGAATGAGGCGTAGGAAAGCGATGCCCTCACCGATGTAGATTTTTTGCCGGTATGGTTGGCGGGTCTTTTTTCGGCGACTTGAGTTTAACCGCCTTGTCTTTCACGACGAGGATGGCTTCCGCCGACTCCGGCTTGTTCATGCTCCGCAGTCGTATTTCCAGTTTTTGTAGCCGGTTACCTTGATGAAGTCGTCCAGCATGGCCGACTTCTTTCCGTTCGGATTTTTGGTAGCGGGAACGGACTTGTCTAGGAACTACTTTTTCTCTTTCATGGTTAATCCCCTTTTCGACTTCCGATAGCTATCGCTTCCGGATAGTCTTCCTTAATGTGGAGGGCGGACAGTTTCCGGTACAGCTTATAGAGACGAAGGTCTCAGGTAGTATCATTCCCCCAATCTCCCGCCTTGCCGCTAAAAGCGACACCGGCGTCTTACTCATAACTTTTCTGCTGCCCATTGTCGTTGGCCTGACCTTTTACGACAGTGGTAGATCTTTCATTGTCGATGCCAACTGCGTTATATTCAATCTATGAAAAGAATTTTTTTGCCGCCATTAATCGACCTTGTTTTTAAAAAGCTTTATGGAGACCCGCATAACGCTGATCTCCTCCGAAGTCTATTGGGAGCCATATTGAGTTTACCGGTTGACGAGTATAGTCAGCTTGAGTTTTTGGATACCCACCTGAAACCAGACACCGGAGGTGGTAAGCTGGCGATACTCGATGTCAAGGTAAAGACCAAGAGCGGCAAAATCATAGACATTGAGATACAGATATTTCGTGTAACAGCGTTTCGCTCGCGGATACTGTTTTATATGGCGCAGATGATCGTGCAACAGATCAATAAAGGAGACCCGTACTCGAAGATCAAGCCGGTCATCTCTATAATCATTGCGGATCACTCTTTTATCAGCAAGGAAGAAGAGCGTGATTATCACAATGTGTATCACTTAGCGAACAAAAAGAGCCACAAGGCATTTACGAACCTAGTTGAGATACATACCATTGAGTTAGACAAGATGCCCGCCGGAGGAGACGGGACTTTATTGGGGAATTGGTTACAGTTCCTGAAATCCAAGACGGAGGAGGAATTTGCCATGATAGCAGCGGCGGATTTGGTAATAGCGAAGGCGGTGGATATTCTGGCAGACTTGAGCGCCGATGAGCAGTTGCGTACTGAGGCATTTTATCGG
>JAITIX010000092.1 GCA_031279205.1 Treponema sp.
TGCTCTCAAACAACCAAACTAGCTCCGCCTCAGCGCCGCTCGTTTCATCTGTCGTTAATTTACTACACCAAAAAAAATCCGTCAAGCTCTTCACACCACTTTCTCAAAAAAAACTCTCCCTTCTTCACCCCCTCTTAAATCTCCCCTCACTACTCTTCACTTGCCACATGATTCTTGATAAAGTATGCTTAAATCATGAAAGTCTGGTTCAAACTCTTAATGGGTTCTATACTGGGTCTACTGCTGGGTAGATTCATGCCTTCCGAGAATCAGCAGCTACTTGATATCTTGGTGTGGCTCTCGGATTTAGCCACCACGATTGGACGCTATGCAGTAGTGCCTATCATCTTCTTCTCTTTGACTATCGCAGTCTATGAGCTTCGGCAAACCGGCTCTTTCTGGCCATTGGTATTCCGTTCCATACTGACGATACTTGGAAGCTCAGTCTTTGTCATCGGAATCGGGCTTCTGGTAATCTCATTTTTCCCCTCCATTAGAATACCTGTTCTAAGTGGAGAAGATGTCGAGACTATCGCGCTCAATTTGAAAGAAAGTGTCAACCTGTTGTTTCCTGCTAACATGTTCTCTGCGCTGGTAAGCGATGGGATATACCTTTTTCCAATCTGTGTTTTCGCGTTCTTTCTGGGCATGGGGCTTTCCTATGATCGCAGCTTTTCCAAGTCAATCATTAGTCTGGTGGATTCTCTTTCAAGAATCTTCTATTATATAGGCATTTTCTTCTCCGAGATTCTGGGGCTGGTTATCATCGTCCTGAGCGCGTACTGGGCTGTCCGCTACCGCGACATTCTTCAGGATAGCTGGTTTCTGCCGCTCATCTCCCTGCTGGGTGTCCTAAGCGCGATTATGGGTTTTGTTCTCTTGCCGATGTTTCTCTACTTCATCGGAGGGAAGCAATACTCTTTCAGCGCTGTGTACAGTTCTCTGGGGCCGGCCTTGACCGCGTTTTTCTCCGGCGACATTAACTTTACCCTGCCAGTACTCATACAGCACGCCAAAGAGAATCTGGGCATCCGCAGGAGGAGCATTGCGGTTACCGCACCGCTTTTTACCACTTTTGGCAGAGCAGGCAGCGCTATGGTAGCCGCAGTCGCGTTCATGGTGATCATCAAATCCTATTCCAGTCTGGAGATATCGCGCTCGGTTGTGATCTCGATAGGGTTAAACGCCCTCTTCCTTTCGTTTTGCCTTGCCCGCTATCCGGGAAGTGGCGCGTATATCGCCCTCGCGGTGCTTTGCCAGAACTTCGGTGATGATGTTACGGCATCAGGCTATCTTGTCCTCAAACCCCTCGCGTTCTTCCTTATCTCTATAGGAACGTTTCTGGACATTATGATTTCGTTCTTTGCCACCTACGCGATTGGAAAAATAAGTAACTTGCAGGAAGACCGAAGTCCAAAGAATTTTATCTAAAGCAGTTCCGTTCTTCCCGCATCGCGGATTTGTTCCACGATCTCCCGAATCCGCTGGGTTTCACCTTTTCGGGCAACCAGTACCGAAGATGCGCCGCCGTCTTTCCCTGAACGCACCACCACGATAAGGTCTTTGACTCCACAGAGTGCAACTGGTATGTCGGCATCAACAAAACAGGATTCCGCACCCGCCTCGTACACCTCAGCGCCGTTGCTTCCCGCAAGTGGCGCGTATTCATCCCAGCTTCCAATATCGCGCCACGCAAAATCCGCCACAACCATGAATGTCCGTGCGCATCGCTCGGCAATCGCGTAGTCAAAGGAAACGCGCTTACTTTCATGGTAGGCGGCGGCAAGGCCAGCCCATGCGCCGAGTATCCGCAGGCCGCTTTCAGTCGTGTAGGCGCTGGCAGACGGAGGCGGCAATCTATCAAAGGCCGCAAATACGTCAGGCGCGAGACGGGCGAATTCTCCAAGCATGAAACCAGAAGTAAACGCGAACATGCCGGAGTTCCAATAGAAGCCGCCTGCCTCCAGAAAACGCTCTGCAGTCAGCTTATCCGGCTTTTCCCGAAACGAGGCAACCTTGATGGCACCAGTCCCAGTCAGACACTCCGCAGCCTCAATATACCCATAAGCAGTTTCCGGCTTGGTTGGCGGTATGCCAAAAACCACCAGCGCATCCTGTTTCAGCGCGGTTCTATACGCAACAGCGGCGTTTGCCTTAAACACCTCAAGCGGCGCGATGATGTGGTCGCTGGTCAGCACGAGAATGCAACGGTCTCCGTCCATGGCGGCATATCTGACACCACAGGCAATGGCTGCCGCCGTGTTCTTTGCCTCCGGCTCCGGTATCAATACCATACGCCGCCGCGCTTCTTCGCCAAAGCGAGCGCACTCGGCCAGAACAAGCGACGTGTAACACTCAGCGGCAATAATGATCAGTCGCCCGTCCGTCGCGAGTACAGCAAGGCCACGTTCAAGGGCGCTCGCGAAAAAGGTTTGATAAAAGATGCCGCCAGATGGCGTGTTCTTTTCGCTGTCTTTAGAGCGGTACGTCAGGAACTGCTTGGGCTTTGCTGCGTTACTGGCAGGCCAGAGTCGCGTTCCTGAACCGCCAGCCATGATGATGCAATCACTAAACATAGAGGAAAATATAGCGTTTTAAGTCATATAAACAAAGCCCCTCGCCATAAGACGAGGGGCTGTAAACAGGGAACTCTCATTTTACACAGGTTCCACGCGCTAACGTTTCTCTTTAACCTTTTCTTTTTCCTTGATTATCTTGGCTTCCAGCTTGTCGATCATCTTATCGACCACCACACGGAGGTCAAAGTCAGTCTCCTTGACATGAACCGACACGCCCCAGCGGAAGTTAACGGTTGCCTCCGCCGAATAATCCTTATCTTTCGTGAAGGTGAACAGGAGATCGACAATCATATTCTCGGCATTGGGAATGCGATTGATTTTGCGATCAAGATACGCTCTGGTATCTTCCTGCATAGTGAAATGAACGGCCTTAACATCAATGTTCATACTGCGCTCCTTGTCAATCAGTTGTCTGCTTAGACATTATAGCAGTAACGCTATTAATAAAAACGTTAGCAGACTTATCGCGAGTCGTCAAGCAATGTTTAAAACATTACGTGCGTACAGCGATAGCGGCGGGTAAACGCCGGTAGCTTACAGCGCCGCATTCGCCCCGGCGATGATGCCGTCAAGCATTGCCGGCGACATCTCCGGACTGAACATAGCCAGCGCCCGCAACGGCATATCACCGATCATTGCTTCCACCATGCGCTGCATAGACGGATCAGGCTCGCCGCCGCCGCCAAACAGCGCCGCCATGCCCTGTAAGACCTCCGCGTAGAGTTGCCCACCAGCAGGCGTCTCCCTGATTTCACCAATGGTGCTGTTCACCGTAAACGGCTCACCAGATGCGCGCTGCGACGGCGGTATGGGTCGACCTAAGACCGCCGCGAATGCCTCATCACTTATAGTGATGCCGCCCTTTGCTACCGCAAAGTAGTCGGCAGCAGTGGTTTGCTGCGCGGCAAGGGCGGTTTCCTTACCATCACCGGCAAGCTCTACCACCGCTGATAGCGGCAGACACACACTTGACGCACCCACCGCCACTGTATAGCCACCAGATTCCAGCGCCCAGCAACCTTCAGGCGCGTTGTAATAAGCAAAACTACGGTCGTCGAGGGTAATGCTGATGGTTTTTGACTCACCAGCCTTGAGAAAAACCTTGTCAAAGCCGCGAAGCTCCTTCTTTGCGCGGTATATAGCCGATGTTGAGGGCGCGATAACGTACACCTGCGCGATTTCAGCGCCGTCAAGCGTACCTGTGTTCTTTATGGTAAAGGTTGCGGTGAGCGTATCCCCAGCTTTAACACTAGTTTTGTCGAGCGTGAGGTCAGAATATGCAAAACTTGTGTATGAAAGTCCGTAACCAAAGGGATAGTTGACCGCGACGCCAGCGGTGTCATAGTAACGATAGCCAACGAAGATGCTCTCTCGGTACTCGGTGGTCTTATACGCGCCGGGGAACCACTGGGCGCAAGGCGTATCGCTCAGGGCAGCCGCCCATGTTTCAGCCAGCTTACCACTGGGGTTTACCGCGCCAGTAAGCACGTCCGCCTGAGCGCCGCCGCAAGCCTGCCCGCCGAGGTAAGCCGCCACTATGGCCTTCACCCGGTCCTTCCACGGCAGCGTTACCGGCGAACCAAGCTGTAACACAACAAGCGTGTTGGGATTCGCAGCAGCAACCGCCTCGATGAGGGCGTTATGTCCAGCCGGCATATCCATCACGCTGCGATCAAAGCCTTCGCTCTCATACTCATCAGGCAGACCAGCAAACACAACCACAACATCGCTCTTAGCGGCAAGAGTTACCGCTTCGGCAACGAGCGCGTCAGTCGTAACGCCTCCCGCGCCATAGCCAGCCGCATACTCAGCGTTGACCCCAAGGCGCAGCAGTTCGTCAAAGGGGCTGTCGAGTCGGGTGGGGTTAATCTTACTGGAACCAGCGCCTTGATAGCGCGGCGTCTTAGCAAACGTGCCAATGACCGCGACGCACTTACCCGGCTTCAACGGCAGAATCCTATCATCGTTCTTCAGCAGTACCGCCGATTCCGCCGCGATTTTCCGCGCCAGCGCGTGGTGCGCGTCCACGTCATACTGGCAGCCTTTGGTTTTTGCCGCTGTTTCCACCCCTTTCTCGATTAACTCAATGACACGGAGCGCCGCTTTATCGAGATCGCCCTCACTAAGCCGCCCGCCACGTACCGCCGACACTATCTTTGCGTCGTTAACGCCGCCAGAGCCGGGCATTTCAAGGTCAAGTCCCGCCTTTACACCCTCAACGCGGTCAGTAACAGCGCCCCAGTCCGTCATCACCAGCCCCTTGAAGCCCCATTGCTCGCGTAAAATATCGTTGAGGAGCTTTTTGTTCATACTGGCGTAAGTACCATTGACGAGATTATAGGAACACATCACAGTCCACGGGTCCCCAATCTTGATTGCTCGCTCAAATGCGGCAAGGTAAATCTCGCGGAGCGCGCGTTCATCAACAAGCGAGTCGTTAGACATGCGCCGCTTTTCCTGATTGTTCGCGGCGTAATGCTTAAGACTGGTTCCAACGCCCTTCTGCTGCACACCTTTGATGAGATACCCGGCAAGCTCGCCAGCCAGCAGCGGGTCTTCGCTGAAGTATTCAAAGTTGCGACCGCAAAGGGGACTCCGTTTAATGTTTACACCCGGCCCCAGAATGACGGCGACGTTTTCCTGCACACACTCCTCACCCATAGCCGCGCCCATAGCTTCCAACAAGTGCCGGTCGAAGCTGGACGCAGTCGCGCACGCCGGCGGGAAGCAGGTCGTTGGCACACTCTGGTTAATGCCAAGATGATCGCTCCCAGCCTTTTGTTTCCGAAGCCCATGCGGTCCGTCCGTTACCATAATCGACGGCAAGCCTAGACGCTCAATGCTCTTGAGTGTCCAGAAGTCCTGTCCCGAACAAAGCGACGCCTTTTCCTCAAGCGTCAAGTTTTCCAGTTTCAATTTACGCTCCTTGTGGGCGCGGCTCAGACGCCAGATTTGAACCTCTGACACCACGGCGTGAACCTAACACCCCAAAATAGAATACGCCTAGTATAACGCCTATTTGGTAGGAAAGCCAGATTTAGGCCAAATTGTACAGCACTGACAGCGCAGAACGAGCAAGATTCTAGCAGCATCAAGCCTCGTAAGCTCGCGTATAACGGCGCTCTGGACACGGACGTCGTTCCGATACTCCCATTTGCCGTTCCGATACTCCCATTTGTCGTTCCGATACTCCCATTCGCCGTTCCGATACTCCCATTTGTCGTTCCGATACTCCCATTCGCCGTTCCGATACTCCTGTTTGTCGTTCCGATACTCCCATTCGCCGTTCCGATACTCCTGTTTGTCGTTCCGATACTCCCATTCGCCGTTCCGATACTCCTATTTGTCGTTCCGATACTCCTATTTGTCGTGCAGGTACACCCGAAATCCGTGTTGATGTATCAGCGCGGCGTGTGGGAATTACTGGACAGCGTGAACATACTCA
>JAITIX010000018.1 GCA_031279205.1 Treponema sp.
TTTGATATTCACCGTGTACTGGTCAATGAGGTCTTCCAAAGGAATGATGATCCCTTCGTTTGCCCAGGTCATAACATCATTCGCGGACACAAGCCAGCCCGCGATAACATCCGGGTAATCACCTGTGGCGATCATGATATTCTTCCGTTCCAAGCCAGTCGCGTAGGGGAAGTTGTTCATCTGCGCCTGAATGTTGGTCTTCTGCTCAAACTCCTGCACGATAATCATGTCGTTGGCGTTGTTGATGTTGGAGCCATCGAGATCGACAATCATCGAGAAGGCTGCTTTCTGCTTGACCGCAGGCCAGGTGCCAACCGCGTTGAAATTGTTCGGGTCGTCAGTCCTGATCAGAGTGCTCGTTCCCGTTGTTCCTGTTCCGGTCTGTCCGCTTGCGAACACACCGAGCGCTGGCATAAGCAACAGAGCCATAGCCAGCATTAGTCCAAAAAACTTCTTCATAAATTTTCTCCTCATGAAGTTTGCCCCTCTAGGGGCTGTATATGGTTCAAGCCAATCAACGATTAGCCCTTAAGAGAACCCACTGTTACGCCCTTTACAAAATGCTTTTGAATAAAGGGATAGAGTATAAGAACCGGTAAACTGGACACAATGATCAGACTCCATTTCATCATCTCCTTGAGCGCATCAAGACGGCGCTGTTGTTCTAGTGCCTCTGGCGACAGTAACTGACCCATTGGCTGCTGGTTCTGGAGCAGGATGTAGCGCAGCTCAAGTTGGAGCGTTTGCTTCTCACGGTCTGCAATGTACAAAAGAGCGCCGAAATACGAGTTCCAGTGTCCAACCCCATACCACAGGGCAAGAATCGCTATGATCGCGCCGGAAAGCGGCAGACAGATGCGGAAAAAGAAGCTGGTGTCCGTGCAGCCGTCGATCCGCGCCGCGTCCAACAATTCTCCAGGTATGTTTGTCTTGAAAAAAGACCTCGCCACCATCATGTTGTACACACTGAGCGCGCCCGGAATGACCAGCGCCCATACTGTGTTCAACATTCCCATCTGCCTGATAACCAGGTAGGTGGGGATAAGCCCACCGGATACGAACATCGTGATAATGTAGTAAATAGAAATGGTCTTGCGCCCGTAAAAGTCATTGCGGGAAAGCGCATACGCGGTCGGCAGGGTAACCGCGAGGTTAATCGACACACCCAGCACAGTGTAAAGCACCGAGTTCATGAAGCCGCGCATCACCTCTTTGGCCTCAAACACCCGCAGATACCCGTCAAAGTTGATCCCTTCTGGTACAAAGGTAATCTGCCCACTGGACACCTTTATCGGATCGCTTATAGAAGAGATGATCACGAAGTATAAGGGGTACGCGACAATAACGAAAATAACGGTAAGAACAATGAAGTTCACAGCGTCGAAAATCTTGTCTTCGGTAGAACGCCGTTCGGAATTCCTTCTGATTTTTGCCATGCTGTCCTCCTTCTACCAAAGCGCGTTATCGGAAAGTTTGCGCGACACACTATTCACTGTCAGGAGCAGTATCGCGTTCACCACTGAGTTAAAGAGGCCAATGGCCGTTGAGTAGGCCATATCCGCGTTGAGAATGCCGATCTCATACGTGTAGGTACTGATAATCTTTGACACCCGCAGGTTGAGTGGGTTTTGCAGGGCATACGCCTTTTCAAAACCAATGGATAAGATGCTTCCAAAAGAAAGAATAAGAAGCATCACCGCAACCGGCATGATTGACGGCAGGTCAATGTGGAGTACGCGCTGAAACTTAGTCGCGCCATCCACAATAGCCGCCTCGTGCAGTTCTGGACTCACGCCAGCAAGCGCAGCAAAATAGACCACCGAGCCCCAGCCCATGCCAGCCCAAACCCCGGTCCAGACATAGATATGCCGCCAGTACTTCCAATCGCCCATGAAGTTAATAGAAGGAACCCCGAAGAAGCTGATGAGAGTGTTTACCATGCCGACACGCGGGGAAAGAAAAAGCAGGATCATGGAACAAAGCACCACAGTGGAAAGGAAGTTCGGCGCGTACGTTACCATTTGAATAACCTTCCGGTACTTCTTCCAGCGCAGAGAGTTTAAGAGCAAGGCCAGTATGATAGGAACAGGGAACCCGGCTACCAGCCCATAGATACTCAGTGCGAATGTGTTCCAGATGATCTGCGCGGCATCTGGCCCGCTGAAGAAGCGGATGAAATGATCCCACCCGATCCACGCGCTATTCCAAATGCCCCGGCGCACGGAATAATCGCGAAAGGCAATTTGGATCCCATAGATAGGCCAGTAATGGAAAAGTGCCGTGATGACAATGCCGGGAAGACAAAAGACATATAATTCTTTGCTTGCCAGCAACCGCTGAATACGGGATTTGTGATGGATAAGTCTACCCGTATTGATGTTATCAAACGCTGCGTTTGCAGCGTTTTTTGTTTTATTACTCAAGATTGACCCCCTGCTCATTAGGATATAAGTAAGTAAAACACCTGTCAAGAAAAAAAGTAATACTCATTCAAAGAAAAGTGATGTAAAAGGAGCAGGGGAGAGGCAATAATAGCAAACCTGCTAAAGGGACTCAAGGAAACGGCGGGGAAGCTCCCACGTGTCAAGGAACTGAAAGAGCTGTCGCTCTTAATCCCTAGCGATCAATGAGTCGTCTCAGTAAGTGATCGTTGTGGCGCCATGAGGGGGAGCTTTTCACGCGCAGGTCAAGTTTAACCTTCCAGTCAAAGATACGGTTCAGGTCTTTCTCGGCAGCCAGCCGGATCGCCTTGATCATGGCGCCGCCCTTGCCAACCACTATACCTTTTTGGGATTCCCGTTCCGTAACAATGAAGGCGCGTACCCAGAGCTTCTTTTTATCACTCGCCTCCAGGTCAATCAGTTCAGCGTCTGCCACTTCAACATAGATGGCATGGGGCAGTTCCTCGCGCAGGCGGTTGATAGCCTTCTCGCGGATCAGTTCGGCAATACGGAAGTTTATATCCTGATCCGTGTAGTAATCATCCGGGTAAAAAGGCTGACCATCAACGGCCATTGAAAAAAGGCAGGTCAATAGCGGCTCAAGACCATCATTTTTTAGAGCAGAAATTTGGAAACAATGCGACTCATCAAGACCAGGCAAACGTTCCCTCAGAAAGGCGCGGTATTGCTCATAGTCCGCGCCATCGGCGTCCATCTTGTTCACCACGGCAACAGTACGCGCAGCCATTGCCTCAAGACGGGCCGCAACCGCTTCCTCTTCAGAGCCAGGGGCGCGAGAGGCGTCCAGCACATAGAGCGCAATGTCCACTTCCTCAAGGGCGCGGTCAGACACCTCAATCAGCTTCCGGTTCAGCTTGCGCTCAGACTCGTGCCGGCCAGGAGTATCCATAAACACAAGCTGCCCCTCACTCCGGTTCACAATGCCGCGTATGGCATTCCGCGTGGTCTGAGGCACAGCACTCACAATGGCGACTTTCTGGCCGCAGAGCCGATTCACAAGCGTGGATTTACCCACTGATGGACGGCCAATCACCGCGACAAAGGCGGCCTTTTTTATCGAATCACTCACAATTTATAACACTTTTCCATATCTATGCTGCTCTACACATTTTTCTGAATGTATGATCTTATCACGGCAAGCAATGCTCCGTCTACAGTCAATATAAAGTAGACTACATCATGGTTAGACTTATAGTTCATAGCCTATTCATATCCTATATGATACCACAAGCCATTATATCATACAAACCATGAAGAATCCTTGCGGATTCTTTGCACCACAAAGCTCCTGCCTGTAGCAGGGGCTTTGCAGCACTACTGGTAATGCTAACTTTTCAGCAGCAGCTCATACGCCGCCTGTGCGTCCTGCGCGGCAAGCAACTCAGCGCGAAACACAGGGTTTCTGAACCGCGTGCTGAAAAACGAAATGGTTTGCAGATAATAGTCCCGCTGCTTATGGGCTGCCGCAATCATCAAAATAAAGCGCACCGGTTCATCGTCAAGCGGGTTAAAGTCAACGATGTCAGTACGACTGATACCAATGGCAACAACAAGGTCCGTAACTGATGAAAGCCGGACGTGGGGAATGGCAATGCCCCGTCCGATCGCAGTACTCATCAGTTCTTCCCGCTTGATGATCTCATTGGCAAGCTCCTGAGCGTTTTTAACCTGTGGCAACTGGGCGAGCTTATCCGCCATTGTTAAAAGCGCGTCATGCCTGGACAAGTTATTGAGAAACAGAATGCGATCAGGAGAAACAATAGTCTCAAGCTGGACTACCGAAGGCCTTTGCGCAACTTTGTTGACGGTGAGCCGATCATTTACCCAATGTTCAATTTCACTCTTTTTGAAACGCCAAACCGTTCCAATCTTTCCCGCGGGAAGATCCCCTTTCTGCGCCCAGTCATAGACTGTTCGCTCAGAAACGCGCAGGTATTTAGCAACCTCTTCAATTGTAAGGATATCACTTTCAAACATGATCACTCCTTTATTTTTTAATATGGCATAAAACCGCATGAAACGTCAACAAGCGCGAAGGCATGTTAAAGAATTCAAACACACTTTAGCACTGCTATTACTGGCGCTGACCAGCTGCAAGCTCGTGCAGGGAATCATAGGGGTAGAGCGCGCCGATGGTAGTGTTAACCTGTTCCGGGCTGCTTCCACCAAAACGCACCAGCGCGTCCGGCGCCATGAACTCGCTCAACACCTGCCGACATGCTCCACAAGGACCCACTGGCGTTTCCGAGTCCGGCGCAGCGATTGCCAGCGCTACAAAGGAGCGCCGTCCCTTGCTCACAGCCTGTACCACAGCGCTCCGCTCCGCGCAGATGGTGAGGCCAAAGGACCGGTTCTCCACGTTACAGCCAGTATACATGGTTCCATCATCGGCGAGTAAAGCCGCTCCCACATGAAACTTCGAGTAAGGCGCATAGGCAAGGGACGCCACTTTCAGAGCCTCGTTAAACAATGCCTGCATTTGTGAATCAAGCCCAGAAGCGTTTGCTCCAGACGGCCTTTCATCACACGGTTTTATCGGACTTGAGTCAGGATAGCTAGTATACTTCTCCATGTTCTTTCCTCCAGAGATAGTATACCTCACCTCTGAACAGTATTCCTAGTCGAAATAACACGGAAAAGCGGAAACTCAAAGATTATATACTTTCCCCTTCCTGAAATCCTGCGACCGCTCGCTCTACACGCACCCTAGAACAGCGCGGCAGCAATGATAAGGACGCAGAGGCAGATAACAACAGCAGCGTCTCTGGCACTGAACAGATAGCGCTTATAACCACTGTCCCGCTTCCGCAGATTGAAGCCCCGCAGTTCAGCGGAAATGGCGCCGCCCTCGATTTTACGCACCGAAGAGATAAGCAATGGTACGCAGAGCGGCAGTATCAGTTTTATCTTTTTGAAAAAGTTCTTGGTATCAAACTCAACGCCCCGCGCAACCTGCGCTTCTATGATTCCAGCCATCTCTGCGGCGAACAGAGGAATGAAGCGGATCGCGGTAGTGAGGACAAAGGTATATTTATAAGGAATGTGCAGTTTCTGAGTCAGCGCGTTTGAAATGTCGGTCATTTTAGTTACAGACAACATCAGGGTTAGCGGCATGGTTGCCGCGATGAGCCGTGTTACAAACAGCAGGGAAAACAGCAGGCCTCGCTCAGTAATGTATATGTTCAGGGGAAGCGTGAGCAGGATCGTTCCATCCCGAACAAAGAATATCTGTACCAAGAATAGCACAATGGATAACTTTACCAGCGAGAGCATGATTCTGATCGAGCGGGATACAATTCCCGCTGTTGCTGAAAGGCAGAGATTAACAATGATGATGCCAACAACAAAGAGCAGCCTGTGGCTTATGAAACAGGCTGCGCAGAGCGCAAACGCAAGCAAAAGCTTCGTCAAAGGATTGAGACGGTATAAAAAAGAATCGCCGTCAATATAATCAAGCAGTCCGTTCATTACGCTTCCTTTATATGCTTAAGCAATATGCCTAAGCATATCGTCTATCCGCTTAAACATATCGTCAATGGTAAACACATCCTCAAAACCAGCGCCCAGTTCAAGGGCCAGCGCTGGCATCTGCGCTGGCAACAAAGAGGCTTCGCTCAGTAGATCACGGTTCTTCATAAGCGCGCGTACCGTGCAGTCGCCAATCAACATGCCCTTGCTCAGAACAAGCGCCCGCTCCGCAAAATCAGCAACCACTTCCATATCGTGAGAAATCATGAGAATGGTTGTGCCTTCTTTGTGAAGGTGGGAAATAACTTCCATAATGAGCATACATTCGCGGTAGTCTAAGCCAGTGGTTGGCTCGTCAAGGACAAGAAGCTGGGGTTCGCGGGCAAGTATCGAAGCAAGGGCAAGCTGCTGCCGCTCTCCCCGACTCATGCTGAATGGCTCACGGCCGCCATCCAGAGCAAAGAGAGAAAGCATACGCTCACAACGGCGGCGCTGTTCCTCAGTGTCTGACACCACGTATTCAAGCCCGAACATGATTTCCTCCCGCACCGTGTTTTGGCAAATCTGTCTATCAGGATTCTGAAACAGATACGCCACAGTACGCGCTAAGTCGCTCACCCGCACGCTTCTGGTGTCCTTGCCGTCAAGCGTAACAGTTCCTGACGTGGGCTTCAAAAGGCCGTTGCACAGCCTGCACAGGGTTGATTTCCCAGCCCCGTTTTCGCCAAGCAGAGCAACAAATTGCCCGGCCTCTATCTCAAAGGACACATCGCGTATGATAGACCCGGCTTCATAACCAAAGCTTACCTTATTAAAGCGCAGCATAAGAAGCTCCTCGCGCCAGAGTCTGTCGAGTCATGGCAAGCCCCTCCTCAAGATTGAGCGGCAGGTTCCCTTGATACAAAGCCCGCTCACATAAGCGCTTACCCAAAGTTGTAACCCGTGGAATGTTGACGCCGCTTGCCTCAAGCGTGCCAGCGTGCTGCAGCACATCTTTAACCAGGCCTTCCAGCAGTAGAACGCCGTGGTCAAGCACAAGTAGCCGGCGGGCAAATTCACACAAGAGCATGATCTTTTGCTCAACAATGATAATGGTCATACCGTATTGCTCGTTGAGTTCCTTCAGATACTCAAAGATTCTGCGGCTTGATAAAGGGTCAAGCTCACCAGTTGGCTCATCAAGCACGATCAGCTTTGGCCGCAGAGCTGTTATCGCGGCAATGGCAGTCTTCTGCTTCTGTCCGCCAGAAAGGGAATTGATGGGACGGTGTCGCAAATCCGCGATGCCAGCGGCGGACAAAGCCGCGCTCACTCTGGCTTCGATCTCATCACGGGGAACGCCGAAGTTTTCAAGGCCAAAGAGAAGCTCGTCCTCCACCACGCCAGCAAGCATTTGAGCGTCAATGTCCTGAAACACACTCCCCACAATACGTGAGAGGTTTTCTGTTCCCGCGTCCACTGTGTCAAGGCCGTTCACCGTAACACTGCCGTAAAAGTCGCCGCCGTAGTGGTGCGGCACAACCCCGTTTATGGCAAAGGTGAGCGTTGATTTCCCCGCGCCTGAATGACCAATGATCCCGACAAAGTCGCCATCAGCGATTTCCATGCTGATATTCGAGAGCGCGTCCCGCTTAGAGCCGGCGTAGCGGAATGTTAGGTTATTAACACTTATCATCGTTTATCGTTATTTATCTTGAGGGCAAGTCTGAGCGGCACATACAGTATCTGCACAATAAGCGCATTGATCGTGGCAGTGCCAAAGATGATCGCCATGAAAATCGCCAGCGGAGTCGGCGTGATGTCAACGCCCGTATAGTACATAAGGTACATGATGCCAATAAAGCTGAACCCAGATACCAGTGTGCTTACAAACACGCAGAACACAGTCTTCACCGGAATCTTGATCCGTTCCAGTGGAAGCCGGATCAGAAGGCACATGGCAAGCGCGCCGGCAAGCTCACTGGCAATATTGATATAGGGCTGACCAGGGAAGAACTGGCAGATTGCGCCGGCAAGCAGGCCGATGATCGCCGCCTCCACAAGCCTTGGCCTTATCAGCAGGATCACAAGGCAGTACATGGCAATGATGAAATTCGGCTTCATCCCAAAGTTGATCACTGAACCCACGAAGAATTTGAGTACAGCCCCAGCAGCCAGCAGAATACCGATGAGCAATACCTCGCGAATCCCCAGCCCCTTTTTCTCCCGCGCCACAACTTTCCGTTTAACAGCTTTCTTTCCAATAAACTGTTCCATAAGAACTCCTCCTCTTGATACAACTCGACGCCACAAAGCGCCGGCAAACAGCGACTTCTGCACAAAGACATATTCGCTAATGGATATAAGGTTACTATATATAGAAACATTATCTTTGTCAAGCAACAACACCAAAAAACAAAGAAAGAAAATCAAGACACGCCCCATACAGCGTTTCTTTCAGGAACCCATTGGCAATGCGCGTACGCTGAAAACTAACCGCGATCTCGTGCGTGAGTGATGCGCCGGAGTCGCGCTGTTTACCCGCTAAATCCCCTAACGTTGGTTCCAAGAAATTTTTTTAATGTTTTTAATAAGCATACTTGACATAGGTTTTCTCGTATGCTATTTTATAAATATGAAATTTGAGACTAATGAGCAGTATTCTATCTATAACACAGTTTCTCTTCCTATGAACATTTGCTCGCCATTGCTAGTGAAGTCTGCTTCTATACCCTCAGCTTTCAATGGGTACAGAGGCTTTCTCAGGCTCGCTGCGGGAGTTCCCACGAAGTCTCTGGGAACTCCCGCGAAGGCTGTGGGAGTTCCCACGAAGTCTCTGGGAACCACCACGAAGTCTCTGGGAACTCCCGCGAAGGCTGTGGGAATCCCCGCGAAGTCTCTGGGAACTCCCGTGAAGGCTGTGGGAATCCCCGCGAAACCTCTGGGAACTCCCGCAGCTGCTGTTAGAATCTCTATAAAAACCAAAAACCTTACCACTATTTCTTCTCTATTAAGGAGTTCGTATGAAAGGACATGATTATATCCCTCAAGCGGATAATGCTTTCCTTGATTGGTCCCGCAATTTCATTGCTGTTGTCGAGGCAAACATTACTGCGTGGGGGATTCTTCAGCCAGCGGTAACCGTGTTGAAGGACTTGTTCAGCAAGTATGAGACCAAATTGCTTGCCGCTAAAGCGGGCAATCATGGCAAGATCGATGTTGCTGAAAAGAACGCTGCTAAACAGGCGCTTATGCACGAGGTAAGAAATTTTACTAAGCAGCATCTGGCTTGGAATCCAG
Source organism: Treponema sp. (assembly GCA_031279205.1). Classification (GTDB taxonomy): domain Bacteria; phylum Spirochaetota; class Spirochaetia; order Treponematales; family Breznakiellaceae; genus JAIRMT01. The sequence continues at coordinate 9,210 of JAITIX010000018.1, forward strand.
CGATAAGTGAGGCTCAGCGGGAGCTGTTGGGCATTACTGTTCATGACAGTGTGCGTACTTCTATTCCTCCACCCCAGACGCGGCCTGAGTTTAACTACAAGCTGCTCGACATTATGCGTATTCAGATAGAGTTCAAAGACCAGGGAAGCACAAGTCGGGCTATACCTTACGGGTATAGCGGGGCGGTGTTTTACTATGCAATAGCGGACGAGCCGATCACAGACTACAAACTGCTGGTAAAAACAGCTTTGATGACCCGTTCTCCTTGGACACTGGAGCTTTCTCCTGAGTCCCAGGGAAAGGTGCTGTCTGGGGCAGTGATATGGCAGAATAAGAAGGGAGAAATGGGTCCCTGGAGTGAAATCCAGTCTATCATCGTGCCGTAGGTTCGCGCGGGAAGCGTGTGTACATCAGGCTAGGCGGTGATTGGTATCCTTATCTGTCTATAGAAATAATCGATTCCCCTTATCTAACACGAGAACGGTATTACTGCTCCTCGCGGGGAGGCGTGGGCTGTTTAATAGAAGCGAAGGTTTATCGCACGGAGTTTTTTTAGCATGAACAGGGCAATGATTGTGGAACAGGCTAAGGTGATGAACGTGGAGAAGATAAAGCTGAATGGGCTGATATGGGGGCCGAACATAAGGTCAATGTTTTTGGCAGCGCTGATGATGAAGCGGTGAAGGAAAATGCCTAGGACAAGTCCAGTGGCCGTACCAACAATGCTTAAAACAGCGATTTCCCGAAACATATACGCGGCAGTTTCTTCGTGGTGAAACCCTAATACGCGCAGGGTGGCAATTTCCCGCGCCCGCTCGCTCATGTGTCTGTTTATCAGGCTGTATAACACAAGCGCCGCAAGCGCGCTTGCAATGGCAATGAGTATCGTTGCAACAAAACTAACGCTTCTCAGTAGACGTTTGTACGATTCCTGTATCTGGGATGTGAACTCCACGCTCATTACAACGCTGTTTGCAAGCAGGCGCTGAACAAGCGCGGCCTGTTCAGCGGGCTTGAGCAGGCCGGTGTGTACCCAGATAGTTTTGTACCCAGGCGCACCGAAGCTGCTCTCATACGCGGCAGAGCCTAGGTAACAATGTACGCCAACGTAGTTTTCAGTGATGCCGGTGAGTGTGAGTGTGGCGCGCGTGCCAGCGCTATTTTCCAGTGTGAAATGGTCTCCAATCCGCAGATTGAGCGCGGCGGCAGCGCTTTCCGTGAGTATAACCGAATGATCTGCGAAAGGTATGGCCTTTTTCGTGAGTCGTGAGCGTAGGTTTATAAGATTGGGGAGGCTGTTTGTGTTTTTGGGGGTGATAAGCAGGGTGTTCACCTGCATGTCTCCCTGTCCGCTGCCCGCGATAATAAGGCCGGACTCGTTATGCAGAAAGGTCCAGTCGCTAAACGCGGATAGCAGTTCTGGCATCGCGTTAGTTTTATCGCTCTCCTCTGATAAACCAAGTTGCATATTATATATAAAAATATCCTCAAACTGGGTGTAGGCAATATCGACCATAGAATCACGCAGGCCAAAACCAGTGAGCATGAGCGCGGCGCAGGCGGCAATGCTCGTGATGCTCATAAAGGAATGGCTCTTCTGGCGGATAAGGTTTCGCGCGTTTACCCTGTGTATGAATTGCAGATGCTTCCAGATGGGCAGGTATTCAAGGAAAACGCGCTTGCCCACTTTTTGCGGACAAGGCAGCATGAGCGACGCCGGCTTTTCCCATAACGCGTGATGGCAGGCGTAGAGTGTGGCGCACGCGACAGAGGCAAGGGTCTGGCCGCAGGCGATAAGGCTACATGGCCAGTTGAGTCCGACTATGAACGGAGGCAGCTTGTATATCATGGCAAAAGCGCTATAAATAAGCAGGGGCAGACTCCAGAAGCCGGCAAGTATACCAAACACACAACCAGCCGCACCGCTTATCCCAGAGTAGATGAGGTATTTACAGAGAATGCTTAGTTTCTGATAACCAATAACTCTGAGTATGCTGATCTGTACACGTTCCTCATCGACCACGCGGGTCATGGTGGTGAAGGCAGTGAGCGCCGCGATGAGCAGGAAAAACAAGGGGAAGACTTTGGCGACTGTATCGATTTTTTCTAGACTGGTGCGATAATACGTGTAGCCCACGTTGTTGTTGCGATCAAATACATACCATTCTTGCTGGACATTGGACTGTATATTGGCCGCGTCCCGCCTTGCTGCCGTGATTTCAGCGCTGCCAATGCGCTGGCGCTCCTCCGCCTCCTGGGTGCGGCGCTCGTATGCGGTTATGTCTTCGGCAAGGCGCAGACGCGCGTCAGCGATGCGCCAGCGCATAGAGATGATTTCCAGTTCAGCTGTGTCAAGTTCTTCCCGCACCTTGGCTGATTCTGCCTCAGCCGCTTCGCGCGCTTCGGCAAGAAGCTGGCGGTTCTTTGCTAGCTCAGCTTCGTTTGTCTCGACAGCGTCCATGCCATTGTTATATGTGGCAAGTTTAGCATCATATTCCTCTACCTCCTTGCGCGCACTGGGGAACAACATTCTCAGCCAAGAGTTTCTGGTTTTTTCGATGTCGGCCTGCTCCTTGTCAAGCTCTTGCTTACTTGCCTCCAGTTTGGCGCGTGCTGAGGCAATGTCAGCTTCGCCGCTCCGCAGCCTGGCCTCCTGTTCCCAAAACAGCGCGCTTGTCTGTTCCTGTTCGCGGGCGAATTGGGCGCGTCTTTCAGCAAGCTGTTGCTCCGCGTCTGCAAGCTGTATTTCTCTGGCTGTGATTTCTTCCTGCGCCATATCCAGAGCGATTCGGGCGGCGTTCAGTTCCTGCTCCGCAACGAGTTCAGCGTCGCGGAGTTCAGCTTCAGCAGCAACAAGGCTTTTACCAGCAACGCGGCGCGTTTCTTCAAGAAGCTCCTGTTTACGAGGATCGGCTCTCTGCATACCCAGTGCGGTGATTTGGGCAAGCGCTTGATCCACGCGTGTCTGATAGGCGCTGGTGAAAGCAGTGAGACTGCGCGCGTTTTTCAGCGTGATATAACAATCGGTGTAAGCGGAAAGCGCGTACGCGGTCTCGTACACATAGATCACAGTATCAAGCCAGCCGCTTCCCACGCCGCTGCTTTCGCGCCCATTGGATATATAGAGCGGGCTTTTCACAACGCCAGTAACTTTGTACTCAGTAACGCGATATATATCGCTTTCATCAACAATACGAAGTGTGGTTCCGGGCGCGATATGCTTAAAGCAGCCGGCTCCCTCTTGTACCAGACACTCGTTTTCCTGAACAGGGAACGCGCCTTCGATAAGCTCCACGCGGTTCACGAAGCGAGGGCTGTTTATCTGATCCAGCGGTAGGCCGTAGATGCGTACCGCGAGTGTTTCACCAGGGGACTGGCTCATCAGGGCATCGGTTGAGTATGCGGGCAGCGCGTATTCAACTTCGCGCAAGGAATCCAGAGTCTGGATATCAGCGGCGCTGAGACCCAGACTTGCCTTGATTACAATGTCCATCATGTTCATGCGGTCAAAGTAGCGGTCTATCGAGCTTTTCATGTTGGGTGTGATGGTGAGAAGGCCGGAAAGGAAGCCGGCGCTCAGGGCGGTAACAGCGAAAATAACAGCACAGCGACTAAGATCTTGCTTGATTTTCCGAAAGATCGTTTTGCTGAAGGTTCTGTTCACTTCACCACTCGATCTGTTCCACTGGCAGGGGGCTGTTTTGTTCTATAGCAAGCGCCTGTCCATTCTTGAGGTGAATAATACGATTGGCCATACGTGATATGGCCTGATTGTGGGTGCTTACAATAACGGTTCTGTCGTTTGCGCTGCAGCTTTCCTGCAAAAGGTGCAGGATATACTTGCTTGCTTCGTAATCAAGCATGCCTGTTGGCTCATCACAGAGCAGTACCTTGGGGTTTTTGACCAGGGCGCGGGCAATGGCCACGCTCTGCTGTTCCTTGCTGGAAAGCTGTGCCGGGAAGGTGTTGAGGCGTCCGGCCAGTCCCATATCCAGCAGCGTTTTACTTGGATCAAGCGGCTTATGGCAGAGTTGCGATGCGAGTTCCACGTTTTCAAGGGCAGTGAGATTCTGGATAAGGTTATAAAACGGGAACACAAAGCCCACATCATAGCGCCGGTGCTTAGTAAGCTGCCATTCGGTCATACTGCTTATACGGCTCTTGTCCAGCGTGATGACGCCTTTGTCGCATGAGTCTGTGCCGCCAAGCATATTCAGCAGCGTAGTTTTACCCGCGCCGCTTGGCCCCAGTATCACGCAGAGTTCTCCTTTCTCAATGACAAAGCTGATGTTGTTTATGGCGGCGACGCTGTTTTCGCCTTGACCGTAGTATTTGTATACGTTCTTGAATTCAATAAACGCCATGGTCTGATAATAGAAACAAGTAGAACGCAAGACAAGAGGGTAAGGCGGACGGCAACAAAAGGCTGGTGTTTTGGTTTTTCTTTTGCTGACTAGGCTCTGAAACCGGCGCTCAATCTAAGTCATCTAAGGTCAGCGCCAATGTTGTGTCAGCGGTAACCGTGAGACGGCGTGTGTAGGTATCCTCGTCGCTATCCTCAGCCATGATGTCCCATGTTCCGTTATAGGGAAGCGCGTACCTGAACGACTGCCTGTCGTATAAAACCTGGTCTCCCAATACATCCCTTCCCCACGTATCGCTGTCAGAAGGACTGATATATAAATAGTAAAAAGTATATCCAGTATTATTCACCACCGTGAGAATAGAAGACGTGGACACGCTTTTCTTTGCTCCACTATCCGTTCTGATGATCTTCACATCGTCATCAAACGCCCTCTCCCCGATGGTGGTAACGCTGTTGGGAATCACTACTCTTGTTAATTGTGTCCCACGAAACGCCCCTTCCCCGATGGTGGTAACGCTGTTAGGAATCACTACACTCGTTAGCGGCGTCAAAGCAAACGCCCACTCTCCGATGGCGGTAACCGGCATCCCGTTTATCCTGTCTGGGATGCGGACATTTGTTTCGCTTCCGCTATAATCGGTAATGGTAACTTGCCCATTTGCAAGCTCTGTCTGGAAATCACTCGCGTTCTGCGCAAACAGCGCGAGCGCTGAACATGAGACACACGCCAGAAATAGCCACGTCTTCTTCATATCAAACTCCTTTGTGTGGTTATAGCCCACACCAGCTTTAGTTATTACGCTGCATCTGGGCATTATGCTAGAATCAGGCGGTGCGATCAAGGAACCGCGCGATATGCTCGGAGGCTCACGCGATGCCCTAACTGGCGCTTAGTCTAAGTCATCTAAGGTCAGCGTCAATGTTGTGTCAGAGGTAACCGTGAGGCGGCGTGTGTAGGTATCGTTATCGCCATCCTCCGCGATGATGTCCCATGTTCCGTTATAGGGAAGCGTGTACCTGAACGACTGCCCGTCGTATAAAACCTGGTCTCCCAATACATCCCTTCCCCACGTATCGCTGTCAGAAGAACTGATATATAAATAGTAAAAAGCATATCCAGTATTATTCACCACCGTGAGAACAGAAGATGCGGATACACTTTTCTTTGCTCCACTATCCGTTCTGATGATCTCCACATCGTCATCAAACGCCCCAACTCCAATGGAGGTAACGCTGTTCGGGAGCCTTACACTCGTTAGTGGCGTCTCATAAAACGCCCCCTCCCCGATGGCGGTAACACTGTTGGGAATCACTACACTCGTTAGCGGTGTCTCAGCAAACGCCAAATCCCCTATGGCGGTAACGCTGTTGGGAATCACTACACTCGTTAATCGCGTCAAAGCAAACGCCCCAATTCCGATGGAGGTAACGCTGTTCGGGAGCTTTACACTCGTTAGCGGCGCGGCATAAAACGCCCCAATCCCGATGGAGGTAACGCTGTTGGGAATCACTACACTCGTTAGTGACGTCTCAGCAAACGCATAATCCCCGATGGCGGTAACACTGTTGGGAATCACTACGCTCGTTAGCCAAACCCCAATAAACGCCCCAACCCCTATGGAGGTAACCGGCATCCTGTTTATCCTGTCCGGGATGCGGATATCTGGTACGCTTCCGCTATAACCGGTAATGGTAACTTGCCCATTTACAATCCTTGTCTTGAAATCACTTGTGTTCTGCGCGAACAGCGCGAGCGTTGAACACAAGATACACGCCAGAAGTAACCACGACTTTTTCATATCAAACTCCTTTATGTGGTTATAGCCCACACCGGCTTTGGTTATTGCGACGCTTCTTGCGCCGCATCTGGGCATTATGGTGGAATCAGGCGGCGCGATCAAGGAACTGCGCTTTGCTTGGAGGGTAGTGTGCTATGCTCAGAAGACATCGCGCTAATCAGTGTAATCCGCGTAATCAGTGGGCATCTTTTGTTTTCAGGCGGTAATCATTAATCACGTTACAAAGTCTTCCCGCATGGGGGTAAAGAAGTCTAGCAGCACGCCCTTTTCCATGCACACGCAGCCGTGTTTCACGCCGCCTTGCTTGCAGAGCGTGTCGCCCTTGCTGACTTCGCGCGTCTCGTCCCCAATGGTAAAACGGAAGCGGCCGGCAGCGACATAGGTGATCTGGGTGTGGGGATGACTGTGCATGTCCCCAATCGCGCCTTCTTCAAAGGTATTTTCCACGCACATCAGCGTATCAGTGTAGGCGAGAACCTTGCGCGTAACGCCGGAACCCGCCTCAACGCCCTCTATATCGCGGTAAAACACCCATTGCTGGTTTTTATGATCGCCTGCCATAGCCGCCTCCGTTCACTTGTCTCATTTACCAAATATAATGTTGTGGATGGTTATGGAGAAGGTAGGTACAAAGGTCAGCAGCAGCAGCACCGCGAGCATCGTGAAATAAACCGGAACCATTGCCTTCGCTGTTTCTTCTATTTTAATGCCGTCGATGGAGCTTCCTACAAACAGCACTGTTCTCACTGGCGGGGTAAGAAGCCTGACGGAAAGGTTCAGCATCATCACGATCCCAAACTGCACTGGGTTCATGCCGATTGTCGGAGAACTTACCACTGGAACGAGAATGGGAGCGGCAATAAGGATGAACGAGGCCATGTCCATCACGCAGCCCAGTATCAAGAGGGCAAAGTTGATGAGCAGAAGCAGCACAATCCGGTTATGGCTTATCCCCAAAATGCCCTGGGTGATGAGGGTTGGAACGCGAAGGATCGTCATCATATAGCCAAAGGCTGAGGACGCTGCGATCAGGGTCATCACCATAGCCAGGGTGCGGAGTGTGCGCTTGAGAATAGGCCATATATCCTTCACCGTGACTTCCCGGTAGAAAAAGAGCGCCACAATGAGGTCCCAGATACAGGTAAGCACCGCTGATTCGTTAGCGGTAACAATGCCGGTAAACACGCTGTCGATGATGATTTTAACCGCTTCTTTGGTGGTGGTTTACTAGTTTAAATATGATAGCATATAAGAGCGCGATCAGCAAGCTCGACTGCACGGTCAAGCGTCTGTCCATGAGACAAAACCCGCTGAAGCGGTCTCTTGTAACCGAATCCTGCCATACTGACGGCTCTTCGCGGGATACGCCGCTTGGGAACCGCTTGCTTTGTGCGTGGCAAAGAGATTCCTGCTGTTCTCCTACAAACTCCGTGTGAGAGCGCCGTCTGCCCGCTCTTCATTTTTGGCATACCATTGGGAATGTCAATTCTGCGTGTGTTTTTCTTGTGTTTTTTAATACTTACTCCATAAAGTAATAAGAGGGGCTGTTTCAAAGCCAAACTGAGTATGGTTTTGAAACAGGCATCGTTTACCAACTTATATATTCAAGGAGAAGAGTATGAAACAGGCGGTACAAAAAGTAGGGCGGTCGCTTTCCGCTATGGTTATGCCGAATTTAGGCGCCTTCATTGCTTGGGGGCTTATTACGGCATTGTTTATTGCCACAGGTTGGATACCCAATGAAAAATTGGCGGGCATGGTGGATCCGATGTTGAAGTATCTGCTGCCGCTCCTTATTGGCTATACCGGCGGCAAGCTGGCAGGCGGCGGTGTGCGGGGCGGTGTGGTTGGCTCAATTGCCACGATGGGCGTTATCATGGGCGCGAGTATCCCGATGTTCTTAGGCGCTATGATAGCGGGACCGCTTGGCGGCTGGGTCATTAAAAAATTTGATGAGGCCATTGAAGGAAAAGTGCCTGCTGGGTTTGAGATGTTGGTCAACAACTTCTCGGCGGGTATCCTGGGCTGTATTCTTTCCATTATCTGCTATCTGGGTATCGGTCCCATTGCGGAAGGTATCACCAATGCGTTCGGCGCAGGCGTTGGCTGGCTTGTTGCCCACAAATTACTCCCCTTCGCTTCGATTATTGTTGAACCGGCGAAGGTGCTATTCTTGAACAATGCGATAAACCATGGCGTTTTCACACCGCTTGGCACCCAGCAGTCGCAGGAAATCGGACGCTCAATCTATTACATGATCGAGTCGAATCCTGGTCCTGGCCTCGGACTGTTGTTGGCGTACTGCTTGGTGGGAAAGGGCAGCGCCAAAAGCAGCGCTTCTGGCGCTGCGATTATTCACTTTCTTGGTGGCATTCATGAAATTTACTTCCCCTATGTGCTTATGAATCCCATTCTGATCCTCGCCATGATGGGCGGCGGTTTTGTCGGCGTTCTGGTGTTAAGTATCTTTGGTGGCGGACTTATTGCTCCGGCTTCACCGGGTTCCATTTTTGCTGAACTCATGATGACTCCGCGGGGCGCCTATATTCCCAATATTCTGGGTATACTGGCGGGCGGCGGTGTGTCGTTCCTCCTGTCAATGATACTGCTCAAGGCGTTTGGAAAGGATGACGCAGACCTCGAAGCAGCTCAGGCGCAGACTAGAGCGAACAAAGCCGAGTCCAAAGGTGTTTCCGTAGAAGAAACCAAAGCCGCATGGGACGCTTCGGCGCCGGTAAAGAAAATTGTCTTTGCCTGCGACGCTGGTATGGGTTCTAGCGCTATGGGAGCCACCAAACTGCGGAAAAAGATACAGGCTGCTGGCATAGTGGGCATCACCGTCATCCATTCACCGGTGAGCGAAACGCCTGCAGACGCGGACATTATCATCTGCCACAAGGAATTGCAAGGACGAGCGCGGAGCGCGAACCCGAAAGCCCGCCTTGTAGCGATCACGGATTTTCTCAACGCACCGGAATATGAGGAAGTTATCGCGAGCTTAAAGAAGAAATAAGCGCCCGGTAAGGTTAAAGTCTGATGTTGCTCCGGAGCGTCTTCCGGAGCAAAGCGTCGTAGAGCGGCGCTTTCCAAAGAGGCGTCAGACACCTTGAAAAGGAGTTATATATGCAGAAATTTTCGTATACGGTTACCGATCCTAATGGCATTCACGCGCGCCCGGCAGGGCTATTCGTGCAGAAGATGCAGGAATACAAAAGTAACGTTACGGTGAATCGTGACGATCAAAGCGTGGACGCCAAGAAACTTCTCGCCCTGATGAAGCTGCGCATCAAATGTGGACAGACGTTCACGGTGCAGGCTGAAGGTGAAGATGAGGCTGGAGCTATTGAAGCGGCGCGGAATTTTCTAACGGCGAACCTTTAAGGTTCTTATGGCAGAAATGGCTGTGGCATCCAATCCTCTGCGGAATCTTTCTCCCAGACTGTTACGGCTACTTGAAGTGTTGGCGCGTTCCGATGAGCCGGTGAAGATCGACGACTTGTCGGCGGCGTTGAACATAAGCCGCCGGACTGTTTTTCGGGAACTGGAAAACGTTGACGGGGTGCTTGCAGCCTTCCACACTACCTTGATTTCCGTTCCTGGCAAAGGATTGACGCTTTCCAGCGACAGCGAATCCCGTCAGAAACTGCTTGACGCGCTTACCCCTTCCCCTCATCCCGTTTCAAAACGAGAGCGCTTGCTCCGCCTGCTGGTGGAGCTTATCTCCAATGCCGGCGAAGTGCAAAAATTATTTTACTACGCAAGTGTTCTTGGCGTAAGCGAATCAACGGTAAGTAATGATCTTGACGAGCTTGAAGACTGGCTCTCAGCTCGAGGTGTCAGTGTTACCCGCAAGAGCGGCATGGGCGTTCAGTGCGTTGGAACTGAGGAAGCCCTTCGCGCCGCGCTGGTGAGCCGCTTTATGACCGACGGGGATTCGGGCGGCAAGTCATACACCGCATCCTTTGACTTCCCAGGCGATGATATTGAGACGGGCGTACGGGAAATCTTACGTATAAAGAAGGATGAGATTGACTGGATGACCTCAGAATCCTTCTCGCTGATCGCCGTGTACCTTATGGTGATGGTTGATCGTTTGCGGAAAGGTAAGATCGCCGCAGGTGGTCGTGTGAGCGGACAGGCTTCAATGGGCGCGTTCCAAAACGCCCTTGCCGAAGATATTGCGGTGGAAATGGAAAACGAGTTCTCCCTAAGCGTACCTGAAACGGAACGGCAGGAACTGGCCGGGTGGATTCAGGCGTGTCGATCAAAACAAGACAGTCCGCTTGAACCGGGTCCGGTTGACAGGCGGACGCTCATCCAAAGCCTTGCTATGCGGATGATAGACCGCTTTGATCCTCCGATAGCCGCTATTCTAAAAACCAATGAGCAGTTGACGCGGCTTTTGTCGTTGCATTTGGAAGCTGCGTTGGCCCGCCTGCGGGGAGGCATAGCGCTACCGAATCCCCTTGAAGCGGAACTCATAAAAAATTATCCCAGAGAATACGAAAAGACGCGCAGGGCAGTGATGGTACTTGAGGAACATCTTGGACTTCCGGTTCCCTCAACTGAAGTTTCATACATCCTGATACATTTTCTGGCTGCCCTCGCCGTTTTGGGCGAGCGGAACATCAGGCGACGGATTCTTCGCGTCGGTATTATCTGTGTAGCTGGCATCGGCGCGTCCTATATGTTGGCGTATCAGGTGCGCAAGCGGTTCAAAGGAGAACTGGAAGTCGAAGTGTCCGACTGTGATGACACGGCTTCATGGGCTGGCGTTGATTTTCTTATCTCCACCATCCCTTTGACGGAAACGGACAAGCCGTTTGTTCAGGTGAATACGTTGCTTGGGACTGAAGATTACCAGAAAATTCAAGCGGCTGTTGACGCCTTTGCCTTTATCAAGCGGGACGTGGAACAGCCGGCGCGTTCAGTTTCTCTGGAGAAACGGCTTGACAGCCTTATTGCGATTGTCATGCAGTTGCGGCTCCTGCTTGATAATTTTGCCATTGAATCGATCAAAGCGAACTGTTCTTTTGAGGAGCTTGTCCGTTTTGCCGCAACCCGCTTTGCGCTTGAAAACTCGGAGTCTGTCTGCCGCGCCCTTATGGACAGGGAAGCCATTGTTACCCAAGTTGTCAGCGAA
>JAITIX010000050.1 GCA_031279205.1 Treponema sp.
TCCCGGTGGCGCGTTGTAGATCAGGTTGATGTTACCAAGTTCCGCGGCTTTTGCCTCGGCGCCGGCTTTAACCTTGAGCCAGTGTTCGTCAACAGAATCCATGGTGATAAGCACCGCCTTGATCCTGCTGTCATCGACTTGAGCGCGCGCCCAGACCGGCAAAACGCCGGTAAGGGCGGTCATAAGAACCGCAATCAATAAAATCCTTGTTTTCATTGATCTTCCTCCTAAATATTTTTTGATTCTCATACGAGAACCATAGGAACCCGTTTAATAAGCGATCGATTAGTCTTTACGTCTGATCCGGTCTAGAAACACGGAACCGACGATTACAATGCCAATGACGATCTTCTGAATAAAGGGGGATACACCGATCAGGTTGAGGCCGTTCCGCAAAACTCCGATCACAAAGGCCCCGATAAAGGTTCCCGCCACGGTGCCTTCCCCGCCCATAGTGCTGGTGCCGCCAATAACCGAAGATGCTACAGCATCAAGTTCGTACCCGTCTCCCGCGCTCGGCTGGGCGGAAATGATGCGGGCTGCCATAATTAGCCCCGCGAAGGCAGCAAGAAGGCCGGAAAAAACGTACACCATAATCAGAACTCTTCGGGTATTTACCCCGGAAAGCCGGGCAGCCTCAAAGTTGCTCCCCGTGGCGTACACATGACGTCCCGGTTTTGTTTTTGCCAGAATAAATGCGAAGACAAAGGCGAGAAGCACCATGATGATGACCGGGTTGGGTATGCCCAGGGTTGATCCGGTCCCCCAGAAAGTCGTAAAGGTTTTGGGCAGGCCGCTGATGGGAATGGCCTGGGTCAGGGTGAAAGACAGGCCGCGTGCAACCGTCATGGTTCCCAAAGTGGCGATGAAAGGCGGTATATTCCCAAATGCCACGAGTGTGCCGCTTACCGCCCCGGAAGCAAGGCCTGTCAGCAGGCCGGAGAGAACGGCCAGAGGAACCGGCAGATTCGCCCGCATGACAAGCCCCGCGACCATGGCGGAAAGGGCCATGTTGGAACCAATGGATAGGTCTATGCCGCCGGTTATGAGTACATAGGTCTGGCCGATTGCGATGATGGCGATTACCGCCGTCTGGGTTGCCACCGTTAAAAGGTTATTCACCGAAAAAAAGTAGGGACTTAAAATAGTAAAAACCAATCCCAGTAAAAAAAGCCCGCTGAAAGTTGAGAGGAGCTGTTTCTGGGATCGGGATAAATTCAACTGTACTCTCCGTTTAACCGCCGTGTCGTTCATTACTTCCTCCTATTATTATGAATATTGTGTTGCGTATTTAAGAATCTCTTCCTGATTCGTATTTTTGGTTACTAGTTCGGCGGTTATCCTGCCGTTGCACATGACCATAATACGATCCGACATACCCAACACCTCTGGCAATTCTGAGGAAACAAACATTACCCCGATGCCGTTTTTTTTCAAATCGTTGATAATATTGTAAATCTCGATCTTGGATGCTACATCAATGCCCCGGGTCGGCTCGTCAAAGATCACCACTCGGGCATTCCGCATAAGCCACTTTCCGACAACTACCTTCTGCTGATTCCCCCCGGAAAGATTTTTTACATACTGATCCACGCCGGGCGTTTTTATTTTAAGGCTTTGAACCATCTCTTTGGATTTTTTCAATTCCAGCTTTTGTAAAATGATTCCCAGCTTGGAGACAATATCCAGACTGGGCAGGGTGATGTTTTCTGCCAGGGTCATCTTTACGCAGAGGCCATCCCGCTTCCGGTCCTCTGGCGCGCAGAAAAGCCCCTGAGCGATTGCCTCGTTGGGGGCGTGAATCTTTACCGGCTTGCCGTCGATGAATATCTCCCCCTCGCTCATCTTGTCCGCGCCGGAAATCGCCCTGACGACTTCAGTCCGCCCCGCGCCCATAAGACCAGCAAAGGCGAGTATCTCTCCCTTGTACAAGTTGAACGAGACCTTCTTCACCCCGACGCCGCGGGGAGAGGAGAGCTTCTTCACCTCCAGAACCTTTTCCCCCCGTTCCACCTCTATGCGGGGGAACTTTTCGGTCAAGGCGCGTCCAACCATCAGGCTGATAATTTCTGGCAGGTCTGTCTCCACGAAGTTAAGCGTCTTTACATACTTGCCGTCCCGCAAGATGGTAACGCGATCAACAATACGGGAAAGCTCCTCCAGCCGATGGGAAATGTAGATGATCCCGTGTCCCTCGGCTTTGAGCATGGCGATAACCTTGAAGAGGTCCTCGATTTCTTTTTCGGTAAGGGCTGACGTAGGCTCGTCCATGATTATGATCCGGGCGTTCATGGAAAGGGTCTTGCATATCTCCACCATCTGCTGTTTTGAAACCGGTAAATTTCTGACCGGCGTGGCGGGATCGATGTCTAGATTCAGGGTTTCAAGGTACTGTTTAACTGCTTCGTTCTGTTTCTTCTCGTTCAGAAAACCGTAAAGGGTGAATTCCCGGTTTAGAAAGATATTCTCCGCCACCGTAAGATGGGGGCAGAGGTTTAGTTCCTGATGAATAATTCCTATTCCAAGTTTTTGGGCGGATTGAGGGGTCAAATCGCCTGTAATCTTCGTGCCGTTAACATAAAAATCCCCTGAATCCCGTGTATAAACCCCGGAAATGATCTTCATCAACGTTGATTTTCCCGCACCGTTCTCTCCCAGCAGGGCGTGAACTTCCCCTGGGCGCAGATCGAACCGTACGTCATCAAGAGCCGCGACCCCGGAGAAGGACTTTGAAATATGTTCTACCTTGACTAAATCAGTTGCCATACATCCCCTTTGTTATAAAAACATTTGACACAGTTGGCCGCTCCTTACGTCCAGCTATTTAACGTGAGTTCGATGAAAATGAGCGTATTCTTAACGCAGAGCGTTGGATACCTTGTCTTGAGGCGGTCTGTGTCATTGCGAGGAGCGAAGCGGCAAAGTAATCCAGACGATCATCCACTTCACCGGATTGCTTCACTACGCTCGCAATGACGTTCTTGTTCATTCGTATCATGCTCGGAGTTTTTTTCTTCCCGTCGAACTCATCTTACTTTATGGGGTGTGTGCTAAAAAACGCAATAAGAACATACGCATAATTGACATTGCTATAATACGCCAAAAATGGAGAACAATCTGGGTCGTAATGGAGTGCCTGAGAGGGAAACCACAGATAACGCGGATAAAGACGCCGATGAACGTTTATGAGTAACCAGCATAGCTGCGGACATCCGTGAGCATTTGCGGTTGCATTTTACCAGTAACGGTACGCTAATGGGTCTGCAGGCCTAACGGTTCGGACAACCTACCCAAACGCTTCGGTCGGCGAGCCAAACATCGGGGGTTGGCGAGCCAAACGGTTCGGTCGGCCTACCCAAACGCCTCAGTCGGCGAACCCAACGTCGGGGTCGGTGAGCCTAACGTCGGGGTTGGCGAGCTTAACGCTTCGGTCGGCCTACCCAAACGCTTCAGTCGGCGAGCCTAACGTCGGGTCAGCCTACCCAAACGTCGGGGTTGGCGAGCCTAACGCTTCGGTCGGCCTGCTCTGAATATCCTCAAATGATAATGTTATGATAGCAAGCTATTGAATGAGAGGTATATCAATTCCGGGTGGTATTCAAAGTGCATGGTGTCATAAACCGCCCATTTGCCGCCCCAAATAAAACCTTCATCCTCAAAAATGCGTACCACGGAACGGGGAGGATTCTGCTTGTTCTCTTCCGTCACGGTGCGGAAGTTAATGCCTTTTTGCTGGGTCCAGAGCCAGTAGGTCTCCTTGCCCGGCTGCGTCTTCATCAGTAAATCAATGGCCACGCCGTAGGAGTGAAAACTGCGGTTACTGCTGCCCGCCACGTTCCGCCAATTCCACGCGCCGATGCTGTCCAATGATTTCTTCCACACAGTGATTTCTCCGTCCTCTTTTTCAAGCTCGTTGATGCGCTGCTCAACCCGCGCCAGCGGCGCAACAATCCGCTCGTGTACGGTTACGGCGCTTCCAAAAAAGGTGATAGTCCTTTGATGCGCGAATGCCTCTGCGCGAGTTTCGCATTGAAGCAGTTTTTCATAAAAGTTTGAGCGAACCGCGCCGGAATTGGATCGGCCATATCCACGGCTTGCTTTGTCTGTGAAAATATTCCTGCGCCAAAAAAGTTCCATGGCGGCGGCTTTCCATGTATTATTTTCCGCCGCATCATCGCTAAATTCCGTTACATAACGGTATATCGACTGAGAATGGAAGTCCGCCGCCTGTTTCACCTCAGTTTCGCTTAAAAGTTTGCCCTGAGCATAGTAATACCGCTCGCCATCCATCTCCACAGTCCAATCGCCATCACGCAATACAGCTTCGCCAAGCCGGTCGGGATAGGCAGCCGCGAAAGCCTTCATCACTGCTTCAGCCCGTTCACCCGCGCTCCGCAACACATCGATCTCTGCCGCAACCGCCGCAAGCAAGGTATCCATCCGCTCGCCTACAGTCTTCATGTTAAAAAACGAGACCTCTGTAAAGCCGCCAGCGGCGCGTATCACACGAGGCCTATATATCAAGTTTTCAAAAAGCTCACTATAATCAGCATTACTATCCGCGCCAGTCCAGAAGGGAATGACAATACCGTCAAAAAAATCAGTGTTTGCCAAAAAGGTCTGCATTGGCAGGGCTATGTCATTGTCAATAATTGAAGCGCCAATAAAATAGTAGCGATAAACCTGTAAATCAGGCAGCGCTTGTTTACCCACAATATCAAACAAGGCAGAACCTGTTTTTTCAGCAAGCAGTTTTGCCACCCGCCGTGTTTCAGCCTTTTCTGAATAATACAGTACGACGCTGTCTGTTTCCTCCGGCTGTTTTTCAGTGCAGGATGCCAGCGCGAGGCCTAGTATACATAGTATGATAAAATACTTGTGGCGTATCATTGGCGGTAATTTATAATATGACGCCTCTCTGTCAATCGAGCTTTTCGCCCACCGCCCCCGCTTATAACTTAAACACATAATCAACCATAAATCCGGTAACCAGGGATGACATCATGATAAACAAGATTAGGGTCAGTGTCGAGATTCTCCAACGCGCTGAATCCGACGAAATTAAAAAACGCTTTGCCTTGCATAAATACCTGAGCAAAGTCCAGCACCAATTCCGCATATAAAACACAAAACAAACGCGCCAAGTCTTTTCCGCTGAACCACGCCCACAAGCGCGTGTATCTCCGCCTTGCCAAAGATGGAAATGAGCAAACCAAGCAGTATGCCGAGTACATAATACTCGCCTCACGCTGAATAAGCTCACCCATTAACATTGACCAGACTTGGGGCAAGGGAATGGGTGTTACCCGGTTCGCCGGTACTTATCTTCACTGCGACCTTGCCTGAAGGAATGCGCCCTAGAGCCTGGTAGACCATCATAAGCCCGGCAGGGCTTATATCCGTGGTCATGTAAACTTTCGCGGCTGGCGTCCCAACCGCGCTTGAAGCTATCTCGCCAGCAGGCGGTATTTCCACCACCAGAACAGGGAGCGCCATCAGCATAAGCACGGCTTCTTAAAATAGTTCAATACCACTTTTTCCGCAGGCTTCGCGTATAATTCATAGCCTTTGTTTGTGCCGGAGCAGTCTTCTGTATAGGGCAGCGCGCCGCTCCATGACCATAGTCCATAGCCGCCAACCCAAGAGCGGCGTTTGGTGTGTTCAAACATTTCGCGGTACCACGCGGCTTGTTCTTCAACGTTTGCCGCATCATTCGTCAATTTCCAATCGTTAGGAACTCGCGCCGCGCCATTCACACTCATACAGCCGGTTTCGGCAAAGAAAAAAGGTTTTTCATAAGCGTGTACAACAGCTTCAATGCGATCAAGCTCGGTTTCCCATGTACCGGACGGATAATACCCGCTCGATGAAATAACATCAACACAATCCCACCAACGCACTGAATCTTCCTGATACTTATCAGTGTTGTAGCTTATCGGGCCTTTGAAAATCTGTTTTACCTTCGTGGCTAGATCGCGCCATTCCGCTTCACGCCGTTCAGCCATCACCATTTCGCAGCCGAGGATAAACATAACACAGCCAGTCTGTTCGGCAAGAGCGGCATAATGTAATTGAAAAACCTCATGGGACGCGAACCAGTTCCGCCATTTTGGTTCACAGGGAACATCCTTGTCAAAAAAATTGATAAACGCACGCCACGTGCCATCCTTGCAATTAACCGTCGGCTTTAAGATGACACACAGTCCAAGCTCCTGCGCATGTCTGATAATTCCGCGTAATTCTTCATCAGCCGGTGTGCCTTCGCCTAAAAAATCAATGGTTTCCGACTGAGCCGACTCCTGCAAACCCGCAGGGGTTAGGATGATATGACTTGCTCCGGTACGGGATGCCAGCGCTTCAAGGCTCGTTTTAGCTTTATCATTCCCTAAAACACCCCGGCGCGGAAAAGGGGCAAACGTGATAGCGTTTATCAATTCCATATTATTTTACCCATACCGGTAGAACACGAAATCACCCGGGTCAAGGCGCAGGTCGAAGACCTGTTCCTCAGCGTTTTGGTAGAGAGGCGTGATGGCTTCACCTGCTGGAGCTGTCGCGCCACCGCGAAGGGCGTTGCCCGTGAACGGGATAGCCGTAACAGCGCCGCTGCCCCGGACATGCACCCGCACCAGTTCCGGCGCATACGCATCGGGAACGTGGCTCCCACCGCCAGTGTAGGAATAGAGACCGAATGTTTTGTTGTCATAGATAAACAGCGACACCATAGCGCCGCTTCCTTCAGGCAATTCGATGAGTACATCACCTGCCGCGGTTCCTGCAGACTGAAATTCGCAGCGGATGCGGAACAGCGCGGCTTCCGGCAGGTTCCGCAGACCGGAAAACAAGTCCGGCACAGCGAGCGTAATCAGTTCCCCTTTACCAAAAGTGTCGCGCGTTAAGATCGAGCCATGCTGACCGCCATTTCCCGCGTTCAGCAGAGACCATGAGGCGTTATTCCGGTGTTCAAGCAAGGGAAAATTGACAGCCACGGCAGCGATTTGGTGGATTTGCGGCTGCATACCCGCGCCCGGTCTCGTGATGTGATACTCACGGGCGTTTTCAATGCGCCGCCCCCGATCGCGGAGAGAACTCAAGGTTTCAATGCCGTTCCGCGCGGCCAGGGACGCCCGCATAAAACCCGATGTTACTATGGCTTTGCCGCCCTGGTTCACATAGCGTGTCAGTTTGGCGATGATGTCTTTGTCATGGAGCGCCTGCACGGTGAGAAACACTGTTGCCGCGTGTTCGGGAAACAGAGGCGCGGGTTCAAAGGGAATGCCGAGCATACCCAGGTAATCCTCAAGGTGATCCTCGCCCTGGGCGTTATGCGGCAGATAGACCGGAACGCCAATAGGCTTTCCCAGAGACGACATGACCTCATCAATTTGATGAAGCCGGAACCCAAGCGGCGTAATCACCTTGTTATTAAACAGCGAAGGCCAGCAAAACAGCATGAGTTCACGGGGTTTAGAAAACGCGGTAAGATACGCCTGCTCAAGATAGCAGTCAATCGGGTAACATTCATACGGGTCAAACCAGCCGCCGCCGTTCCGTCCGGGCGCGGCGTTTTCCATAAAGCGCATAATCGAGTAGCTTAAATACCGGGGCAGGTGCTGATCGGTCTGAGACGGGTGGCGAGTTTCAGTGCCAGTATAGATCGAGTCGAACAGTGGAATCTGTTCAGCCGGGTTGTAGCCAGTTTCCTGAAAACTCTCCACCCAGTTCGGGTATTTGATGATGACGTGAACCTTTGGGTTCACCTTTTTCGCGGGACCAAGCACGATAGTTTCCGACACCTCTTTCATCTTGGCGAGCTTGAATTCTTCCCAACTGCGCTTACCTTTTTCGTTCTGGCAATCTTCACAGCGGCACTGACTGAAGAAAAAGTCGTCGATGATAAACTCGTCGAACTGTTCCGCCGTGTATTCCACCATTTTTTTAAGATGCTCACGCATTGCCCCGTTGCTGTAACAAAAAGTGTTGAAGAGACGCTGGCGTTTTTGGTCAGCCTCGCCCAGATCGTTACAGGTAGTGGTGATGCCGCCGGCAAAAGCGATGCTGTTATCCGTAAAGAAGCGCTTGCACAGTTCAATCTTTTCCTTTGGCGCGGCGATACTCCGGTATGTTTCAAGATACACCTTATCAATGTCCACATAGCGCCTGAAAAACGCGAACTCTTCTTGCAGACTCTGCTCTGTCGCCTGCGCAACCCATTGAGCGGGACAGTAGACCGCTAAGGAAAAGTTTTTATAAGCACCCATGTTCATATCTCCTTTTATTCATGATTATGATTTTACCGCGCCCGCAAGACCGTTGTAAATATACTTCTGAGCAAAAATGAACAGAATTATCGCGGGAATTGTTGCCATCAACACGGCGGCGCTCACCACCTCGAAGGGGGTAGAAAGACCCGCGAAAAACCGGTAAAGCGCCAGAGTGAGGGTTTGGGTTCCCCGGATTAAATAGAGATTGGGGAGATAAAAATCATTATATACCCCAATGCCCTTAATTACCGACATGGTGATAATCGCCGGTTTTAACAGCGGCAGAATCAGGGTGAAATAGATGCGGAAGTAATTCGCCCCGTCGATCAAGCCGGCCTCATCCATCTCTTTCGGAATGGTGTTGAGCAGGTTCATCACGATGTAGATATCCACAATGCCAGTGCCAGAATACAGCAGAATGAGTGAACCAATGGTATTGACCAGATGCAGACGGTAAATAATCTGAAACACCACAACTTGGGTTGTTACCACCGGTATAAACATGGTCATCAGAAACAACAGCATCACGGCTTTTTTTAGCTTGAACTCAAAACGCTGTACCACGAAAGAAACCATACACGCAAGGTTCACGCTTATGGCGATTGAAACGACTAACACCACAATGGTAGTAACGAGCGAGCGCAACAGATTGCCGACTCGTATTGCGTAGGCAAAGTTGTAGCCATTAAGCCAGTTAGCTGGAGGCGTGAATACCGACGTAGACGCGAACTCGATTCCTGTTTTGAAAGCCATAAACACCAGCGGAACAATCGGTATAATGACAAACAACGATGCGAGTAGCAGAACAACGCCTCTGGTTATCCGGTATAACTTTGATTCATTTAGCATTTTAGCCCTCATCCTTTACGAGAATTCGCTGTAAACCAACCGACAGTACCACCACGATGAATACCACCACAGACATAGCCGCCGCAAAACCCACCCGGTTATCTGTCATACTCTGCTGAATCTGAATGACCGGCGTTGCCGTTCCGTTTGATCCACCCAGCATGATGTAGGGAATCTCAAACACCTGAATCGATCCTGAAATACTCAACAGCACATTTATAAACAGCACTTTCTTAATAAATGGAACCGAGATATACCAAATCTCATGCCATTTACTACAACCATCAATCGCCGCCGATTCATAGAGTTCATCGGGAACAGACTGGAGCGCGCCGAAAAACATCACAAAAGCCATACCGTAATAACGCCAGATGCTAATTGATGCAATCGCGGGATTTACCACCGCGAGGTCCTGCAGCCAGTTGCGGGTAAGGACTGATAAACCAAAGGTCTTCAGCAGTGTATTCAAAGTGCCGGTGTTCTGATAAAACATAATAAAAATTGCTGAAACAATGATGCCATTCAACAGATAGGGGAAAATCAAGATCGCCTTAAATACATTGATTCCTCTGAATTTACCATTGACCAAAATAGCAAGTATAAAAGAAAGCAGTAACTGAGGAATTGCCACCAGCATATACCAGAGGCAATTCCTGAACAACAGTAAATACTGCGGATCGGAAAATATGCGTTGATAATTCCGCAAACCAATCACGCGGATTTTTGAAACCCCGTCCCAGTTGGTAAAACTTAAAAAGACGTTAAACCCAATGGGAATATAACTAAAGACAATCAGGAGAACCAGCGGAATTGTTAGAAAGGTGACAATCATCAACAGCTTTTGTTTTTCCAGCGCAGTATACCGCATTGTTACCTCCGCGCTATTTCAGCGATGGATCGTATTTTACGCCAAGGTCTTTAACCGCGTTGACATAGGCAGTGTTCTGACGGGCGATCTGGGCATTATAGGCGCTCCAGTCATTGGGCTGAGTGATGTTAAGCGCATCAAAGGGAAGGCCAGCCCATTTGTTATCCGCGTAGAGGTTCGCTTCTTTCAAAACTTCTTCGCTGTTGACAGAGTTCTGAGTGATCGGCGCGGCAACCAACTGCTTCACTTCGCCGGAACGCACCCTGCCATCCACCAGCGCAAAATGCGGGGGAACGCCGGGTTTCGCGTCCCGATGAGTGGGAACCACGCCGATAGTCACCAAGTAGTCAGTTTGTTTGGCAAGCCAGTCAAGGAACTGCTTCGCGGCTTCAATATTCTTGGATGCCTTGTTGATTGCGTAGCCCTGGGCAGGATTTACACCAATGAAACGACCCTTACCAAAATCCGGGACTGCGTCAAACTTAATGATAGCTTTGTCCTTACCCGCCGGCACACGGCTCTGCACCTGCTGAAACACCCATGAGCCAAACAGGAACATTCCTGATTTACCGTAAGCCACCGCGTCCATAGCCACGCCAAAATCAGCATAGATTTCCTTTTCAAAATATCCCTTTGATTTCCATGTAGTATACATTTTGAGGGTTTTACCAATTGCGGTGTTTTCACTAAAGGGCGTCGCATCATTCATCAGTTTCGCAAGGGTATCCAATTCCCCTCCCACATAATGGGAGAAGGGATCGAGGGTGCTGAGCGGCCAGTTTTCAACTCGGTGCAATGAAATAGGATCAACGCCATTTGCGCGAATCTTCTCCAGTAAATCGTTGAATGCAGCCTCAGTCGCAGGAATTTCAGTGTAACCAGCGGCCTTGATCACCTCTTCGTTGTAAGTGATTGCTTCACCATACTCCTTGGCAATTTGCAGGTTATGAATATTCCCATTGACCTGAGTCATAGCCGCAGCCAACTCAGCGCCATACAGTGCGGAGGCTTCTTGTACACTGAGTATAGGAGCGGTGAAGCGTTCAAACTCAGCAATTGATTGGGTAAACCCAGTAGTATAAATGTCCAAGCCCGGATCGCCCACTTGCAGCAGGGACTTTATCACCGCGCCATCGGAACTGTAAGGCACAAACTCAATCTCGATGCCTGTCTCCCTGGTGAATTGGGGCGCGAGGTTCTTCAGATGCGCGGTCGAGGGGTCGCGGTATGTATTGCCATTCGCATCTTTCAGTTCATCTCCCAGAATTTGCTGAGTCTGGTGAGTATAGATCACCAGCTTTTTTGTGCTGCTTGTCGTCGCGGGTGCTGTTCCACCCGCAGAGCCACCCGCGTTTGCTTTGCCGGATACAGCAAAGCCCATCACCACTATTGCCACCAGCATGGCGGCCGTCGTCTTTTTCATACTTCTCTCCTTAGAAAATAGGTTGATTCTATTACCTAAAACATTAGGCAGATTCTAACTAAGTATAGATAGAGGAAAACCATCCGTCAAGATAAAATTTAAAATGTTTATGTCGTTGAGTGTGCTGGCTTCGCCACTACGCTCAATCATGGCTCTTGCACACCGATCCCGCGGCTAGAGACGTATGCGTCCCTAACATAACGTGAGTTCGATAAGAATACGCTCCTCTTCACTGAACTCACCGAGCTTAGGTG
>JAITIX010000101.1 GCA_031279205.1 Treponema sp.
GATCAGCGCAAAGGCAAGAGGCGCCATTTCCACAAGCCGCTGATCCCGGTCGCCGCAGCCATTCCAGCAAGCGCGGTCATCTGGGTTTACGCCCCGTCTCAGCGTTTCTTGTAACGAGGCGCTGTCTGGCCATGTTCCACCGCCAGCTATGAAAGGGGCTATACCCCAGAGACAGCGGCACCAGCCTTCCATTCGGGCTATCTTCGGCGGATAGATGGCCGCAGCGCTTCCCAGATGATAGCCATCCGGCACGGCATGAGCGGAAAGGGGCGCGAGCAATTCCTCAAGACTCCGCGCTACATCGGCACGGGTTTTCGAAGGATTGCGGTAAACAGGAAAGTCAAAGTTCATGCTATTCATCCTCAATACACTAGCTTTAGATGATTCTATCGTAATCCTGCCCTCTTTTAGTCGTCTATACCTTTTTCCATAATTTAACGTGAGTTCAATGAGAACACAATGCGCTGGTCATCCGGTCTGGACACCATGCGGAATCAGGCTTATAGCGTTACGCCCACACACCCGTCGGTGTATAGCCCACACACCGGTCAAACATTGCGGGGCGGAAGCCTCGCAGAGGGGTAGCGGAAAGCCGTAGGCTTTGAAGCGAGGGGGGGAGACTTCCCCCTCTTAAGTAAGGACTTGGTGTCAGATAGTGGTTTTAGTCCTGTTTCAGCAGACACACAACGAGCGCCTCAACCGCACGACCCTCGCCAAGGGTATCGCAGCCTTCATTGGTCTTGCCTTTGACAAAGACCGCGTCTATCGGCAGTTCCAGGGTCGAGGCAAGCGAGGCGCAAATCGTGGCGCGGTGGGGCAGGAGCTTGGGGGCTTCACAGGTAACAACAGCGTCGATGTTGACTATAGACCAGCCTGCTGCTTTTACCTTGCCAAAGGCAATGGCGAGCAACCTCAGAGAATCAGCGTCTTGCCATGCTGATTCGTTTGGCGGAAACAGTTCGCCAATATCGCCCAGTCCAGCAGCCCCAAGCAGGGCGTCGATAAGCGCGTGAACCAATGCGTCTCCATCCGAATGTCCCTGTTCCCCCACTGGAGACGGCAACTCAACGCCGCCCAGCAAGAAACGCCGGCCAGGAAGCAAGCGGTGTAAATCACGCCCTAAACCAATACGTAACATAGACTTGCTCCTTATGCACTATCCCATTGCGTCTAGGATAGTGCGTGTTATATAAGCCATTGGTATAAGAAAGCGCACCGGCTGGACAAACGCAGGATACGCTTCACCAGTTTGTCGCAAAGCCGGGGCGTTCGGTCTTTATGGACTTTATACGAAATGTAACAGCTCAACCTCAACAACGGTGTCTTTGGGATCAGGCAGCGGGTAGTTGTCTGAACTCCACGGGTTGAGGAAGAAGAATGTGTGCTGGGGATATTCCACGAGGTTCCAGTGCTTGACGACCTGTATCTCGCTGCCGTCGGCAAGGAGGCGGAGTTTTTTTATCTTACGAGCTAGGTTGGGGAGGCAGAGGCCGCCGGTCTGGGGTTCGTAGATATGCGCGTAGAGTTTGTCGCCCTTGCAGGTGAAGCGCCCCCATTCTGGCTTATCAATGCCCGCGGCGCCGCAGCCGTAGATGCTCTCGCCGTTGTCATCCAACCAACGGCCTACGGCTTCCAGTATCTCAGCCGAGGCGCGGGGAATCCGACCTTTGGCATCAGGACCGGCGTTGAGCAAAAGGTTACCATTCTTGGACACACATTCCACCAACATACGGATCACCATGTCAGCAGGCTTCCAATGCTGGTCGGTGGAGCAGTAACCCCAGTGATTGTTAAGCGTGATGCACGCCTCCCATGGAACTGGATCGCCCAGCTCATTGCGGATGCCTTCTGGCGGAATCATCTGTTCTGGGCAGGAAAAGTCGCCGGCAAAGATGCTGGGATTCGCGGAGAGTATTGTGCCGGAATTTTCGCCGGAACCTTCAAGCCGGTTGTCCACGATAAGGTTGGACTGAAGCGTGCGCACCATCTGCATAAGCTCAGTCGCCTTCCACGTTTCACCAGCCATATCCCCATACGAAAAGTCGAACCACATGATGTCGAGGTTGCCGTAGCCGGTGAGCAGTTCCCGAACCTGCCCGTGCATGAACTCAAGGTAACGGTTGAAGTTTCGGTTTTCGTTGCCATAGTCCTTGTTATCACGCATGGGGTGCTGGCGGTCGCCGTAGTGGGGAAAGTCAGGGTGGCGCCAGTCAATGATGGAGAAGTAGAGACCGACTTTCAGACCTTCGGCGCGAAACGCCTCAAGGTACTCTTTAACTAGATCGCGCTTTGCAGGCGTATTGGTGGCTTTGAAGTCCGTGAGTGCCGTGTCCCAGAGGCAGAAGCCGTCGTGGTGCTTTGCTGTGAGTACCGCGTACTTCATGCCCGCCTTTTTCGCCAGCCTTGCCCACTCGCGTGGCTGATACTCTTTGGCGCTGAACTCGTTGAAGTAGTGCAGGTAGTCTTCCTGCGGCATCCGCTCAGAACTGCGTACCCATTCGCCCCGCGCCGGAATGGCGTAGAGTCCCCAATGGATAAACATGCCGAAACGGGCGTCCATGAACCACTTGGTTCGCGCTGCCCGTTCTTCGATTACTTTGTTTTGCATTTGATACTCCTTATTCTTGGTGCCAGACACCGCACCGGTGTGCTAGACACTTCACCCTTTCACCGCGCCAACCATAACCCCAGTTACAAAATACTTCTGCACAAATGGGTAGATGATCATCACCGGCACCGAGGCGACAATGATTACTGAATACTTGAGCAGGTCGCTCAAGCCTTGTTTGGCGGCAAGTTCCCGCGCGTCGCTAATCATAATCGGGTCAATCTTGCTTAACACCAGTATCTCCCGCAGGACAATCTGGAGCGGCGCAAGTTCCGCCTTGTTGAGGTAGATAAGGGCGTTGAAGTAGGTGTTCCAGTGAGAGACACCATAGTACAGGGCAAGCACCGCCATGATCGGGGCGCTTAACGGCAACACAATGCTTATCATAAACCGGAATGGCGAACAGCCCTCTATTGACGCTGATTCGTAGAGACTGTCGGGAATCGTGGACCCAATGTAGGTGCGGCAGAGGATGACGTTCCAGACGCTCAAAGCAACCGGAATGATCATCGCCCAGCGCGTGTCAATCAGTCCCAACTTCCGTACCACCATGTAAGTGGGAATCATACCGCCGGAAAAGTACATGGTGAACACCATAAGTACCGATATAACATTGCGGGCGCGAAACTCCTTGCGGGTCAAGGGATAGGCGCAGAGCATGGTCATAATGAGATTCACGACCGTGCCTACAATCATATAGAAGAATGAGTTGAAGAAGCCGGTCATCAACTTGGGGTTCTTGAACACAGCCTCATAGCCGCGCAAGGTCGGGCGCACTGGCCAAAACCACACCTCGCCGCTGATAACCGCCTGAGAATCAGAAAACGAGGCGGCAATGATGAAGATGATCGGCACAATAACGATGAGCAGGGTCAGGCTTAACATAATATAGATGAACACCACAAAAGCCCGGTCAAACGCCGTGTCCCTGATTCTTTTTTTGTTTCCCATAAACTAAACCGCTCCTTACCAGACACTCGTGTCAGTCAGTTTTTTTGACAACTGATTCACACTCATCATCAGGATAAACGCGACGATTGAGTTAAACAGACCAACCGCTGTTGAGAAGCTATAGTTGGCGTTTTGCAGACCTACCTTATAAACAAAGGTCGATATGACTTCTGAGGTGGACATGTTGATCGAGTTCTGCATGAGGTACACCTTCTCAAAACCAATGCTCATGATAGAGCCACAGTTAAAGATTAAGAGAATCACAATGGTGGGGCGAATGCTCGGCAGGTCAATGTGCCAGATACGCTGCACACGCGAAACGCCGTCAACAATACCCGCTTCCTGTAATTCCCTGCTGACGCCGGAGAGCGCAGCAATATAGATAATAGAAGAATAGCCCATAGTCTGCCAGATGCCGCTCCACACATAGAGATGGGGAAAGATGCGGGCTTCGCCAAAGAAGTTCAGCGTCTGCCCGCCGCAGAGAACAATAATCCGGTTAAAGATGCCAATGCGCAGGTCAGTCAGTTGCATCAGCATACCAACCATGACCACGACCGAGATGAAGTACGGTGCGTAGGTGAGCATCTGTACGAACTTCTTGAACCGAATAGCCCGTATCTCATTGAGACCAATGGCAAGCAGAATAGGAACTGGAAAGCCTGCAATTAGGCTATAAAACCCAAGCCGTAGCGTGTTGAAGATGACAGTGAGACCAGACGGCGTGGTTAAGAATTGCTGAAACCAGCGCAAACCAACCCAATCACTCTGCCAGATGCCTCGGCGCGGACTATAATCCTTGAATGCCATCAGAATACCGCTCATGGGAACGTAGCTGAAGGTGATGATGTACGCGAGAGGCAGGGCAATGATAGCCCAGAACTGCCAGTTGCTCGTTAATAGCCGCTGCTTGTTGGACTTGGGTTTCATTGCCTACTTACCTTGCTGGCGGTTCCACGCGGTCTGCTGTACCTGAAGGTACTTCGGCAGGCTGAGTTGATCAAAGCCACGGACATAGGCATCCCATTCAGTGTCAATGTTTCTGTTGCCCATGATGAACGCCACTTGGTTTTCGCTGATGTACTTGTCGAGTTCAACCGCGATGGTCTGTACGGAGTTTGCTTCGTCTGCGGTCAGCTTGAGCCGGTTGGGAAGTATGTCGTACTGTCCGGGTTTCTGTGAGTACGGCTCGCACTTGGTTTCGGTCTCAATGACCAGTAGTTTCTCAAGACCCGCAGACGTGCCAATGTCGATGTTTGCGGCAGTGGCTTCGCCCAGGCGTATCTCGGCAGTGGCGTAGATGAGACCAATGTCCTGCCAGTCGTGGTTCTGGGGTTCGGCAGTATACTGATTCAGCACTTTGAACAGAGCGGGTTTGCCGTTAAGCCCAACTTCACCGGGCGGGTTGAGGATGAAGTCCTTGCCATCGGTGTTTGGTCCATACTGGTACTGCAAATATCCCTCTATAGTATAGAAGTGATCTGCCCAGCGAAGCACAGCTTCGGGGTACTTGCAACGGTCGGTGATGACGAGCTTGTTTTCCACGAGACTGTCGTACTTGAAGTTGGTGTTGATCTGCGTGCCGTCGGGACCTTTGAGCGGGGCAATGGCTCGGAACGCGCGGTAGAGCGAGTTATTCGTATCCGCGTCCACACTGTTCACAATGGCGCCGGAAGCGATGAACAGTATGGGCGTGCCGGAGTTCACGAGACTGCGGTACTGTTCCGCGTTCTGAGTGAAGCCACCGTCATAGATAGCGCCCATCTTATACAGCTCGTTGAGGAAGCGGAGTCCCTCGCGGTATTTGGGCTGGTTGGCTTGCGTAACAACCTCGCCGCTGGGGGATACGAGGAGCCGGTCGCCAGCGCTCCGTCCACCTGGGTCGGTGATGAAGGAACCCATGAGGAAGTCAACGAACTGCTCTCCCCAGCCACTGGTTGAACCAGTTACTGCAATGCCATTAGGGTACACTTCGAGGAAACGCTTACAGACCGCCTTAAATTCCTCAGTGGTAGTGGGAACGGCCATACCAATACTCTGCAGGAGGTCATTGTTCACCCACATTTTAACGTAGTGAGTGCAGTGATAGCACTCATTGAACGATGCCACGCCATAGATATGCCCGTCAGCTTGGCGCTGTTGATTCCAGAGGTCGGGGTTTGCCTGCATAAACTTCCAGTAGTTGGGCATATACTGGGGAATCAGGTCTTCAAGCGGGATGAGAATGTGTTCCTGTAGCCCGTACCGCGCCACATCCGGCGTTCTGAACATGAAGGCGTCGGGATAATCATTGCTTGCCATCAGCAGATTGATCTTCTCGGTCGTAGCGTCAGCCCCGGCAGTGGTGAAGTTCCACTTGATGTTGGTCTTCCCCTCCAGGTACTTAGTGAAGTCATTGGTTTGCAAGTCAATGACATTTGGGGCGCTCATTGCGAACATCGTCATGGTGATCGGCGTTTTGACAATGGGATACTGACCTACGGGAGTGTAGTCAGCCGTCGCAGCGGTCGCGCCGCGCTGAGTGTTACCGCTGGCAAACGCAAACGGTACCAGAGCGCACGTTAACGCGCCCAAAAGAAATAGCTTTTTCATAGTTCCTCCTGAACAAAATGAATTGCTTATTAGTGTAATAGGTCTGTGCCTGTTTTGTCGAGAACCGATCCTGTTCCAAACTGATTTTTTGGAGAGGCAA
>JAITIX010000040.1 GCA_031279205.1 Treponema sp.
GACACACGACGTGGTGCCAGCGCACCACACACGGCGTCAGACACACAACCGACGCGGTGCCAGACACACGCACAGCAGAGAGACGCGCCACACGTGGACGCCCCACGCGATGTTAGACACACGCCCGCAGAGAGAGACGCGCCACACGCGGTGCCAGACACACGAATGATTTACTGACTATTTATCTTTCCGCACGTTTTGATTACCATAAGCCCATGACAGTCTGGTTTGCCACAAGTAACCCCCACAAGCAGCAGGAGCTTGCCGCTATCCTTCATGGCCATAGTGTTAAAATTCCCTCTGAGGTCGGCATTGCATTTGCTCCTGAGGAAAACGGCGTAACCTTTATCGACAATGTTCTCATTAAAGCGAAGGCTCTCTACCGCCTTGTACACGCGCCCGTCATTGCCGACGATTCCGGCCTGTGCGTAGACGCCTTGAATGGACGCCCCGGCGTCCATTCAGCCCGCTACGGAAGCGAACATAGCGTAAACCTCAGCAGCGAGGAGCGGAACGCTTTGTTATTGAAGGAGCTGGCTAAGAATCCTCTGCGAACCGCCCGTTTTGTCTGCGCCATGTCGCTGATGCTGAGTGAAGATCGCTTCTTTATCGTTCAGGAAACGCTGGAGGGAGAACTTTGCTGGACAGCATCCGGCACAGGCGGCTTTGGCTATGACCCTATTCTCTACCTGCCGAGTATGTCCCGTACTGTTGCAGAACTTTCCGAAGTTGAGAAGAACCTTATCAGCCATCGGGGAAAAGCGGGTCGCGCCATTAGACAAATACTGGAAACCCTCGCTCTGCCTTAGCAAAAGATCACAGTTACGCATTACCCGCCGGGTATGAGCAAGTGGAACAAAATCAAACGAAGAAGGATAGTGCGCTGTGGGGTGCTTGACGTGCCTCTGTCCCGTAATGACTACAAAAAATCTTTGTAATATGCGATTCTCAAGCTACATGATAGACCCAATAATGATTGATATAAGCAGTATTGTTCTTTTTTCAAACATAAGAGACAGCGCACTCTTACGCTCGTTAAACAAAACGCTTGAGTTGCTCGCACAACAGGAAACGCCGAAGATTGCGTTGCGTCTGGCGCGTTCATGGGCGAAGTCTAGCGCGACTATAGCCAGTTTTGGGGTAAGCGCGCCATCTTTCTACCAGGCTCTGGCCTTTCTCACACTCACTGACGATAACCAGTTTACTCATGCCGCCGAAACTGGCGCTGAACTGCCGCCCTTGCTTTTCGCACTCGCCAAAACCGACCTGTCGCGACTGGGCAGGATCGCGGCGTATGATGTTGCCGCGCTGGGCGTTCAGGTTGCTGTACGCCTGCGGAACGCGGGGTTTAAACAGGCAGCGCAAGACATTGAGGCTGAAGCGCGCACGCTCAATACTGCAGGCGTACAGCAAGCGCACAACAGTGTGTTTCCCGCTCAGGGTGACTGGGGCGAGCGCCTCCCCGCGTTTGTCGAATACCTCAAGGCCAATGGCGCGGGACAAGTGGGGCTATACCACGCCTTCCGCTGGGACGGCACTTTAACACCAGTATGCAAACCAGACCCAGTGCGTCTTGCTGATCTTTCAGGCTACGAGGAACAGCGCTCAGTCGTTGTGGCAAACACGCTCCGTTTCCTTGAAGGACGAAACGCGAACAATCTTTTGCTCTACGGGGACCGGGGAACCGGCAAATCCGCCACAGTTAAGGCAATCTGTAACGAGTACGCGGCGCGGGGCTTACGGCTTCTGGAGATTCCCAAGCAGAGCCTCTCCGAGCTTTCCCGCATCCTTGAAACTCTGGGTTCCCGTGCCATGCGCTTCATCATTTTTATTGATGACCTTAGTTTTGAGGCAATCGACGACTTCTTTACCAGTTTGAAAATGCTCCTTGAGGGCGACATTGAGGCGCGTCCGGCAAACGTGGTGATCTACGCCACGAGTAACCGCCGGCATCTGGTTAAGGAACGCCTCACCGACCGTCCCACCACGGCACAGGCCGTCTCCGAGATACGCGCCTTTGACACCATGCAGGAGCAATTCTCACTCGCCGACCGGTTCGGCTTAACCGTGGTTTACACAAGCCCCAGTCAGGACGAATACCTCAGCATAGCCGAGCATATTGCTACGCAGCGCGGTATCCTCTTGCCCGAAACGTCTGCAGCGGAGCGAGGCGCGTTTCGGGAAAACGCGCTCCGCTGGGAGCGCTGGTTCAACGGCCGTTCGCCCCGCACCGCCGTGCAGTATGTGGACTGGCTTGCCGGTGGTGCGGGCTTCCCGTGGGTATAAAGCTCGCCTCTTACTCCCTACATCTAACCTCGCCACGGTGATATAGTAGTTCTCCCAAAAGGAAAGCCGCTTTCCAACTATCCCAAGACGAACGAGTTCTATCTTAAGACGAACGAGTTCTATCCCAAGACGAACGAGTTCTATCTTAAGACGAACGGGTTCTATCCCAGAACAATCTTGCTCTGTGTGGAGTCAACTAAGCATGGGTTTTTCTCTACGGTCGAACTCATGTTAAAAACCTTAGCGCAGGGAATCCCGCTTTGTATAAAGAAACTTTTTTATTAAATTGCTCTTAGATTATGGAAAACACTATTGAAATATTGGACACAAGCCTGCGCGATGGAGCGCAAGGAGAAGGAATCACTTTTTCAGTACGCGACAAACTCGCGGTGGTAAAGGCGCTTGACGCGCTGGGTGTAACGTGGATCGAGGCAGGGAACCCAGGCAGTAATCCTAAGGACGCGGAGTTTTTTCGCCTTGCCGCAGAACTCAAGCTGGAACACGCGCGGCTCTGTGCCTTTGGCTCTACCCGCAAGAAGGGCGTCAGGTACGAGGATGACAAACAGCTCCAGAGCCTGCTTGATGCGAACACCGAAGCGGTAACGATTTTTGGGAAAAGCTCATATCTCCATGTAACTCAGGTGCTTATGGTTGAACCGGCAGAAAATCTCGCCATGATTGGGGATACAGTGGCTTTTTTGAAACAGCACGGGCGATTCGTGATCTATGACGCGGAACACTTCTTTGACGGCTTTGCGGAAAACGTGGACTATGCGTTAAGTACCCTGAAGACCGCACTTGATGCTGGCGCTGATCGGATCGTGCTTTGCGACACTAACGGCGGCGCATTCCCTGATGCCATTGAACAGGGCGTGAAGGTGGCTCTGAGCGTGGTGTCTGACACCGCATCCGGCGTTATCATTGGTATACACGCCCATAACGACAGCGACCTTGCAACAGCCAACTCGCTGACGGCAGTGAAAGCGGGCTGCTGTCATGTTCAAGGTACGCTTCTTGGGTTTGGGGAACGCTGCGGCAATACCGCGCTCGGCTCGCTTATCCCTAGTTTGGAACTCAAGTTGGGACTGCACTGTTTGCCTCTTGGTAAGCTCGAACATATTTCGACTATTTGCCGGCAGATTGCCGAGATTGCCAATGTCTCCATGCCGAATATGCCTTATGTGGGTTCCCACGCCTTTGCCCACAAAGCAGGTATGCACGCCGACGGTATTCTCAAGCTGCGTAGCTCTTTTGAGCATATTGACCCAACCCTTGTCGGCAATGACCGGCGTTTTCTCATGAGCGAGGTCGGCGGACGCTCCGCCATTGCCGAGCGGGCGCGGAAGTTGGATCCGTCCCTCACCAAAGAGCATCCGGTGGTCAGCGCCCTTGCCATCCGCCTGAAAAGCCTTGAGGCTGATGGCTGGCAGTTTGAGGGCGCGGACGGCAGTTTTGAGTTACTGGTACGGCGGGAACTGGGGCGTTATCAGCCCCTTTTTAAAATCATTGCCTACCGCGTTGTCACCGAACACCCTAACGGGGAAGCTATTGCTTGTTCCCACGCATGGGCAAAAGTCTTGGTTGACGGCCAGGACGATATTGCCGCTGCTGAGGGAGACGGGCCGGTCAATGCTCTGGACGGCGCTCTCCGCCGAGCGCTCAAACGTTTTTACCCGGAACTGGAACAAATGCGGCTCACTGACTACAAGGTGCGCGTCATTGATGGCAGGGACGCTACTGCGGCCCGCGTTCGCGTCCTCATCGAGTCCACTGACGGGCAGCGAACTTGGTCAACCGTTGGCGTTTCCGCCGATATCATCGACGCCAGCCGTGCCGCCCTGGTCGATTCGATTGAGTACAAGCTCATCGGCGACATAGAGCGCCGTTTCAAAGCGTATTTAACGTGAGAGTGCGTCGTTGCGGTGTCAGAGACGCACCCGTGGCGCCAGAGATGCGCCCACGCGGAGAAGGGCTTGGGAAGGCAACGTAACAGCAAAGAGTATTGTTGACCTAGAGGTAAAGAGAGAGTAGCATAAGTCTCATACCCGCACGGCGCGGGGAATGTGGACTAAGTCCGAAACGTCTGTGGACATGGAAGCTCTGGCTCTTGGCAAAACCAAGAGTGTAACTATCGTGAAAAGTCCGGTAACGGCAAGAAGCAGAAACCTTGTAGAGCAAGCTGATCAATCAGTCCAAGCTACAAGCCCTTGGCTTTAGGCATAGGGTTGCTGACTTCGCTTAAAGAGGTGTTAGGCATGGGGTTGCTGACAAACTATTCAATCGCGTTAGTACCAGGAGACGGGATAGGGCCGGAGGTTATAGAGCCGACGACCGAGATACTTGATGCTGTAGGCGACAAGTATGGCTATGTGTTTAACTATGTGGAGCTTGAGGCTGGTGGCAAGGCTATCGACAGTAGCGGGGAGCCGTTGCCAGCGTCAACGCTGGCAGTTGCAAAGGAATGTGATGCCCTGCTTCTGGGCGCGGTGGGCGGACCACGCTGGGACACCTTGCCCGGACATCTGCGGCCTGAGCGAGCTTTGCTGGGACTGCGTTCTGGTCTTGGTGTCTTCGCCAACCTGCGTCCGGCGGCGCTCTTACCCCAGCTTCGTGCTGCCTGTCCACTTAAAGACGGGGCGCTCATCGCCAGTAACCCTGACGGGAAGCCGAGCTTCGACCTGCTCATTGTGCGGGAACTCACCGGCGGCCTGTATTTTGGCGAGCGGGGACGAAGCGACGATGGCAAGGCGGCGTTTGATACTGAGCGCTACTCATGGAACGAAATTGAGCGCGTACTGCGCGTGGGCTATGCTGCCGCGGCTGTGCGCCGTAAAAAGCTCTGCCTTGTGGACAAAGCCAATGTGCTTGAGTCCTCACGCTTCTGGCGGGAAGTCTGCGCTCTTGTGTCAAAGGACTACCCAGACATTGAGACAAGTTATCTGTATGTGGATAACTGTGCGATGCAGCTTATCCGTGATCCGGGACAGTTCGACGTCATCGTTACCTCAAACCTCTTCGGGGACATACTTTCGGATGAAGCCTCAGTATTGACCGGCTCCATCGGGATGTTGCCGTCTGCCAGCCTCGGCAGTCCCACTGACCCACTTGCCAAAGATGGCCGGCCAATGGGTATGTATGAGCCGATTCACGGCTCCGCGCCAGACATCGCTGGCCAGGACATCGCCAATCCCTTAGGCACGATACTGTCCGCCGCAATGATGCTGCGTTATTCGTTTGCCATGGAAACAGAAGCCGCCGCTATCGAGGCGGCGGTGAACACCGTGCTGGACGCGGGTCTGCGTACACAGGACATTGCCACAAGAAGCGCCGGCGACAGCGAAAAAATCGTGGGAACAAAGGCTATGGGGAAAGCAGTGCTGAAGGCACTGGAACAATAGCAAGCTACGTCTTATACGTAAAATTCCTTTACAAACAAGGAGAATATGATGAAACAAACAACCTTTTTGTAATTTTACTTGTAGGACTTAATTATTATCAGGGAAAAGCTGTATGCGGAAAGCTAAAAGAATGAACCAGAACGCTCCCGCTGTATAAGCCGCTATATTGTGTATTAACGATATAGCGGCTTATGTTTTATACATTTGTTGATTTAATGATTGGGTCAAGGTAATCGGTACGATAAGGCGCATTGAAGGCTTCGGCCAGGGCGCGAAGCTGCTCATCGCTGATGGTGTTAAGGAGTCGCGAGTTCATTACCGTGGTATAGAGAGTAGCGGCTTTTTCCACGGTCTCAATGAGGCCAAAGGCTTCATCAAGGGTCTTCCCTGCACCAAAGATGCCGTGGTGCGCCCACACGCAGAGCCGCGAAACCCGCATCTTCTCAGCAGTGGCGCGGCCAATTGACTCAGTGCCACAGAGCATCCACGGCAAGACACTCACACCGTCCGGAAACACAACAATGGCTTCAATAGACATCTTCCACAGAGTGCGGGTGAAGGCGCGCTCGTCAAGACTGTGGACATAGGTCATGGCCACAAGATTTGTGGCATGACAGTGCGTAACCACACGGTTCAGCGGGTCAACCTTGAGCCGCTCAATGTGACTCATAAGGTGGGCTGGAAGCTCACTCGTAGGCCCGCCACCATCGCTCAGTCCCCACAAAAGGTCTGCCTTGGAACCATCCCCACTGACACGAAGAATCCCAAGATTTACCTCCGGCTCATACTCCATATTTTTGAAATACTTACCCGTGCCACTCACCACAAAGGTTTTGCCCAGAAGCGGGCTTGCATCAAACTTGATGTCAATGACGCGGATAACTTTGGCCGCGTCAAGGTACTCGTCGATCACTCCGTCTTCAAGGAGCAGGCTGATGTTTCCTGCATTCCTCTCATGCCAGCCAAGACGATACATATTACTACAGGTGCGAACAATCTCTTTGATAAAGGGCGCTTTTAACACATCTTTCATAAACAACCTCCTAAGATAATCACACCACTATATGCGCCGTCAGCAATATCATCAACACTTATCAGCGCCACGATCAGTTCACTGAAACACAGCCCCTGTTGACGCAGACCTTACCTGCTTCGCGTAACGGGCAAGGTAACCATGACTTACTTTTGGCGGCAGAGGTTTCCACGCGGCGCGACGGCGGGCAAGCTCCGCGTTACTGAGCTTGACGTTGATAGAACGCGCCGGAATGTCGATGGCTATACGATCGCCCTCCTCAAGCAGAGCAATGGGGCCGCCCTCAGCGGCTTCCGGGGAAACATGCCCAATAGCCGCGCCTTTAGTCGCGCCGGAAAAACGACCGTCTGTGATAAGAGCAACTTTATCATCAAGACCCATGCCGGCAAGCGCAGCAGTGGGCGCCAGCATTTCTTTCATACCCGGACCCCCCTTAGGCCCCTCATAGCGAATCACTACCACATCCCCAGGCTTGATCTTGCCAGCCATGATCGCGTCAAAGGCAGCTTCCTCACTGTCAAAAACACGCGCCACGCCTTCAAACCTGAGCATGGCTGGCGCAACCGCGCTTTGCTTAACCACACAGGCATCCGGCGCAAGGTTGCCGCACAAGGCCGCAAGACCGCCCGTGAAAGCATAAGGGTTTTCAATGGGGCGAAGTATCGCAGGATTGCGATTCACCGCGCCCTTCACCGCATCCGCAAGGCTCCCATATACCGTAAGCGCCGATGTATCAATGAGCTGCTTTTTGGCAAGCTCAGCCAGCACCGCGCTCACCCCGCCAGCAGCGTGCAGGTCTTCAATAGCATCCTTACCCGCCGGCGCCAGCTTACAAAGGTTGGGCGTTATCGCACTCACCTTGTTCAGAAGCTCAGGAAAACTAGTTCCAGCCTCAAACGCCAAACCAGCCTCATGCGCAATAGCAGGCAGATGCAGCGCTGTGTTAGTGGAACAGCCAAGCGCCATATCCAGCGCCAGCGCGTTCATAAACGCCTTTTCCGTGAGAATCGCGCGAGGACGAATATCCTTGTTAAGAACCTCCAACGCCAAAATTCCCGTCTTTTTGGCAAGACGCAGCCTCTCGGCCATGACCGCCGGAACCGTGCCATTGCCCGGTAAGGCCAGCCCCAACGCCTCTGTAACACAGTTCATGGAATTTGCCGTAAACATACCAGAACAGGAACCACAGCCCGGACAGGCCGCATCCTCCATCCCGGCAAGCTCAGCCTCACTCATCTTGCCCGCGCCCACCGCGCCCACCGCCTCAAACATCGACGTAAGCGTCAGGGACTCACCATTCCTGCGCCCAGCCAGCATAGGCCCGCCAGAAACAAACACCGACGGCAGGTTAAGCCGCGCCCCCGCCATAAGCATACCAGGCACAATCTTGTCGCAATTGGGGATAAAAATAAGCGCGTCAAACCCATGCGCCATAACCATGCACTCAATAGAATCCGCAATCAGTTCCCGCGTAACCAGTGAATAGCGCATACCCTCATGCCCCATCGCAATGCCGTCGCACACCCCAATAACCGGGAAACGCACCGGAACACCACCAGCCAAACGCACACCCTCCGCAGCAGCACGCGCCACATTCCCCAAGTGGATATGCCCAGGCACAATTTCACTTTCCGAAACCACTATGCCAATAAGCGGACGATCCAGTTCCTCATCAATAAAGCCCAAGGCCTTGAACAGAGAACGGTGCGGCGCACGCGCCACTCCTTTCTTCACCATATCACTTCGCATACTCACTCCTCAGAGGGGAAGTCTCCCCCTACGGGCGCACTTCGTTGCGCCCTGCCCCCTCTGCGGGACTCCGCCCCGCAACACCCCGCCGGGGGGACAGTCCCCCGAACCCCCAGACCAATGTTCAGCAATCATGTCAGACGCCTTCCATCGCGTCAAGCAAGCGCAGTGCCAGAGACAGAATCTTAGAAACGAAAACTCACTTTAGTGGTAAAGCTGAAATGCCGCCCCATGGTTCGCGGGGCAAACTCTCCATCCTCTTCAATAGCAAGGGGAAACTGCGCGGAAAACCTCATGCCCATACCCTGAAACAACTCGTGGTAGAAAGACGCCGTTGGCAGAAACGAGGCGTCTTCAATGCCCACCATGCAGGACAGACTGACGTTGGTGTAATCGCTGAACATGTACCGGCACAGGGCATAGGCGTAGTGGCGCTTGACAACCAGGCCGCTGGGGTTTGCCGCCGAGCGCGCTGTTATTGATGAGGCGCCATTGTACAGGTACTCAGCCAGCACATAGAAGTCCCCGTCGAGAAGCGAATAGTCAAAACCAGCACTGGCTGAAAGCCCATTGAGAGCGTCATTCCTGGCAGCATGATCGTAGGTGTAGAGCGCGTCCATCACCAGACCCAGCTCCACATCAGCTTTAATCGAGAGTCCCATCTGGTGCCGGCCATCAGGCGCGGCGCTTTGCGGGGTCTCGAACACATAGAGCGCCTGTACACTTCCCCAGTTCCAGTCATTGTCCGCGGCAAGCCCAAAGCGGAAGCCTTCCCCAGCGCTGTTTATGGCAGCGGCACTCGTCAGACGCTGAGGCGCCGCGGCAAAGGCGCGTACCTTCGCGCTCTCAGGATAATAGAAGGCAGCGGACGCGCCAATTATGCCGCGCGCTCTGGCGTCGGGAAACAGGACATTACGGGGGTTAAGGAAGTCGGACGGGCCAAAGACTTGCCCATACCCAAAGTGAAGGGGCATAAGTCCGGTTACAAGATCAAGCGCGTTACTGTTTACCTGAACGTAGAGGCGCTCTAGTTCCATTGCCGCCGCGTAGTTATCGCCGGCAATGTACGGCGAAGCGCTCAGACCTGTGGTCGCAGCGTTGAGCGCGCTCATGACAGTGGCAGTGTTAAGCGACGTTCCCGCGCCGGCAATGAGGTTGAACGCGCCGTAAAAGCGGGCATAGTCGCCGATGTCGGCACGCACCCGGAGGTTGGCGTACTCCTCAATGCCGTAGGAAAACGCCTCAGCATCGCCAGTTCCAGCCTCAAGGCTTACGGTGCTGTCGAACAGCCCCGAAATCTGCATATCCTGCGCTGCTAATGGGGTCAGACACCATAACAACGCGAACAAAACGGCTATATATTTCATCATGTTCTCCTTAGTTCCTGATTCCTTAGTGGAGCGCCTCCACCGCAATTCCTCCCGGCAGCC
>JAITIX010000049.1 GCA_031279205.1 Treponema sp.
ACAGTAGACTGTGAATGTTTCTTTCCTGAAATCTGGAAGGTACGGGCGGCCTGCGCAGGTCAAACGCTATTGCGGCGTCAAGACGTGGTTTTGTTTGGCCTACCAAGTAAACGCAAACAGAGCCTTTTCGTGGTAATCCCGTTCCGGCCCGAAGATTGCCGAGGGAAAGGCAGGCTTATTGGGAGCGTCCGGGAAGTGCTGGGTTTCAAGGCAGAGGCCATCGTGTATCCGGTAGACTGATCCGGCTTTACCTTGAAGCTCGATGATGTGGTTTCCACTGTAGAACTGAACCCCTGGCTGAGTGGTGAGTACACGCATGGTTCTGCCGCTGGTCTCTTCAAACAGTTCAGCGCAGGGGCGCAGCTTGCCGGCTTCTCCATCAAGCACAAAACAGTGGTCATAGCCGCCCGCTACTGCGTCAAAATCCCTCTTTATGGGTTTACGATTCTTGAAATCAAAGGGCGTTCCCGCGACCGGCACTATCTTTCCTGTGGGAATGAGGGTTTGGTCAACCTCAAGAAACGAGGAAGCGTGCAGCATAAGTTCGTGGGATAGAATATCCCCTTGACCCTCGCCGGCAAGGTTAAAGTAAGCGTGGTTTGTGAGGTTCACCGGGCATGGCGCGTCAAGTTTGGCCTGATAATCAACAAGCAGCTCGTTGGATTTGGTAAGCCCGTAGCTCACTGCGGCCTTGAGTCTGCCCGGATAGCCTTCATCCCCGTCAGGACTGTTAAGCTCGAAGCGGACAAAGACTCCATCTTTTTCTTCGTAAGCCTCAGACTTCCAGAGCAGTTTGCTGAAGCCCCGGCGTCCACCGTGGAGGCTGTGCGCTCCATCATTCTTGAAGAGGGAACACTGCTTGCCGTTCAGGGAAAAGCGCGCGTTGCCAATTCGGTTGGCAACGCGTCCGACGGTAACTCCGACAGAGGCTTGGTTGTGGGCATACCCGTCCAGCGTGTCAAAGCCCAAAAGCACGTCGTCTGTGCGGTTGGTTTTCCGCGAAGGCACACGCAGAGACGTCCACGTTGCCCCCAAAGAAGTGATAGATAGCTTGAGTTCTCCGGCTTTCAACGTATACAGATGTACTTTTTCCCCTGAAGAAAGGATTCCGAATGTTTTCCGTGTGATTTTCATGATAAAGACCTCCTGATTGTTTGTTTGGCGTATTATAGCGTGGTGCTATCGCCGCGTGAAACGCGGCCTGACCCCTTTGTTTCCCTGACACGATACGCTTTCAGAGAGAAATCTTCAATATCTGAGACGCGCGGTGGGTGTTGGCGCCAGACGCCTTAGATAGAAGCAGCTTTATTGAAATGGGTTGTAGAACCGGTTGCCGTCGCGGAAGGTAAGCCATATAGCCAAAACAAACAGTATCACCGCGATCACGAGGGTAAGCGTGTCAACGCGGGTAAACGGACGCTCCGAATACCATGTGCGTTTTTTATGTTTACCAAAGCCGTGCAGTTCCATGGCGCGGCTGATTATGTCAATGCGCTCAAGCGAGGAAAACACCAGGGGCAGGAGTATCCGTGAGGCGCCTTTTATGCGGCGCACCAGTGACACTTTCCGTGAAAGTTCGACGCCGCGCGCCTGTTGAGCGTGAGAGATGTTCTCAAAGTCTTTCTGCACATCGGGAATGTATCGCAGGCTGAGGGAAACTGCGTACGCAACCGAGTACGGCACGCCAATTTTGTTCAGGGAAGGGGCAAACTCGCTTGGATCAGTGGTTACGATGAGCAGTATCGCGGAAGGGACGATCATGGTGTACTTGAGCAGTACGTTGAATTCGTAGAAGAGCTGTTCTTGGGTAAGGGTATAGCGACCTACGCCTTCCCAGATAAGGCGCCGGGAGCCGTATATTGCCACGCCCTGTTCTGGGGCAAAGAAATAGATAGCCAGCAGGTTAAAGAGCATGAAGAGCGCCAGCATCTTGAATATAAAGGAAACATCGCGCAGGTGTATCCGCGCCATGATAAAGAACACGATTCCCGCGCCGCTCATACCGAGCATGAGTGGCGTATCATAACCGGCCATTGCCAAGACAGACCAGAGCAGGAACACGAGAAACTTCACTGCCCCGGTCAGCCTGATGTTGTGGAGCGTTGGCTCGGTCTGTGAGTGGTAGGTGAAGCTGAAGTTGCTAAAGGCGATTGCTGTGCGTTCCGCGCGCCCTGCCTTGTCAGGCGTCATCACGCGAACTGCCTGCCTCGCGACGGATTAGTCATTAGTTTCATGGTATTTCCTCCATAATTATATTTTCATGGAAAATACCATCGATTTCAAAACAGTACCAATCAGATATTTCAGGCACAAAATTGTTGCAATAGGGATTATTAAATTGGTTACGATGAAACACATAATAAAGTTTATCATACTGTCTATAAAGGTGTCAAATGTTTGTTTTATATCGCCAAAGAAGCTGGCGATGCCGGAGCCAATTTGTCTCAGGCGGTTCATAAAGGAAGAATTATTTACATCATCTCCAATTTTTTCAGCTTCATCGGAGCTGCTGT
Source organism: Treponema sp. (assembly GCA_031279205.1). GTDB lineage: Bacteria > Spirochaetota > Spirochaetia > Treponematales > Breznakiellaceae > JAIRMT01. The sequence continues at coordinate 2,514 of JAITIX010000049.1, forward strand.
CTATTTCGTTTATTATTTCACGTATTTGACTTGACAGAATAGATGTTTCTATTACATTAGATAATTCCAAAGATAGAGGAATAGCGGAACATATTCCTGCGAAAATTATTGTAAGGCCGGCTATTATTCTTTTTAGCTGTCCTGCATATTTTTTAATCCATATTGTGATAACAATAAAGACAGCGCAAACAGGAACAACTATTTTTAGCGAAAACCAGATTGATATAGCCAGTAACATTTTTTCTATGGCGATGGCTCCCATTGCCCACAGGCATATATCCGAGATTTGATCCAGTGTATTGTCTACAACGTCTGTCCAGCCTAAAGGTTCGGCGGATATTGCCAAACCGCCAACAACGGGTATAGAGCCTTCCACCTGAATGGTTTCCAGAATGGAAATGACACCGCTGACAATTTTTACCTGCGCCCAAACCCCCGCGACCTGCGATAGTTTTCTGTTTAATTGTCCTTGAAGCCTGCCGCTGTCTTTGCTGGCGGTATACTGAAATGATGAAGCATATAACGAAATTCCCAAAGATATTACAACCAACAGAAGCGATAAAACTATTCTCCTTGTTGTTTTTCCTGTTTTGCCAAGTTCCATTATGCGGTCAGATTCTGCTCCTTTTCATACGCTATGAACTCTACCATATCGGCATCCGTTTCGTCAAGCTGAAAAGCGCCGTAGAAGTCGAGGCCGCAACGATTAGCTTCAAAGGCCGTCTTTTCATGTTTTGCTCCTGTGAAAAAAATATAAGAAACCTGCGCGTATTCATCTGAATCGTTTGCAGGTCTTTTTTATGAGGAACATAGGGATAGAAGTTACATATCATACAAACTTGCCAATAATTTTTAGCCGGAGCAAGTTTATCCCGCCGAAGGGAGCGGTTCTCTGGTTTTGGGGTCAGTTGCGGAAGCTGTGAATAGGGGCGGGAATACGGCCGCCGCGGGCTATGAAGGCGTCGCTCCTGGCCCGGTTCACCGCCATGATCGGCGCGCCTCCAAGAAGTCCGCCGAACTCAGCCCAGTCGCCAGCTTTCTTTCCCGGAACCGGAATCAGACGCGCTGCAGTGGTCTTGTTGTTCACCATGCCGATAGCCATCTCGTCGGCAATTATGGCGGCAATGGTAGAGGCGCTGGTGTTTCCGGGCAGAGCTATCATGTCAAGACCAACCGAGCATACGCAGGTCATGGCTTCCAGTTTATCAAGACTGAGTGCGCCATTCCGCACCGCCGCTACCATGCCTTCGTCTTCAGACACGGGAATAAAAGCGCCGGAAAAACCGCCGACATGGGTTGAAGCCATCACGCCGCCTTTTTTAACCATATCGGTGAGCATAGCGAGGGCTGCCGTGGTGCCGTGCGTACCAGCGCTTTCAAGACCCATTTCTTCAAGAATACGGGCAACCGAATCGCCCACCTCCGGCGTGGGAGCAAGGGAAAGGTCGAGTATGCCAAAGGGAACGCCTAAACGTTTTGCCGCTTCCATGCCCACAAGCTGTCCCATGCGCGTAATCTTGAACGCGGTCTTCTTGATTACGTCAGCAAGCTCGTCAAAGCCAGCATCCCGATGCGCCTCAAGCGCCGCCTTTACTACGCCGGGACCGGAAACACCCACGTTGAGGCAGCTTTCGCTCTCGCCGATTCCGTGAAACGCGCCAGCCATGAAGGGGTTGTCTTCAGGCGCATTGCAGAACACAACCAGCTTTGCACACCCAACGCCATCGCGGTCTGCGGTTTGCTGCGCGGTCTGCTTCACGATTTCGCCCATGCGACGCACGGCATCCATGTTGATACCGCTTCGGGTGCTTGCCACGTTTACCGAGGCACAAACCCGTCCAGTAACAGAAAGCGCTTCAGGGATCGAGGCGATGAGCTTTTCATCGCCGGAACTAAAACCCTTCTGCACCAGAGCGGAAAAGCCGCCCACAAAGTCAACACCCAGTTCCCGCGCCACCTCGTCCAGAGTTTGTGCGTAGGGCGTGTAGTTATCCTCATCAGAGGACATGGCGACCAGAGCAAGCGGCGTAACCGCGAGGCGCTTGTTGATGATGGGGATGCCGTATTCGGTCTCGATTTCCCGACCCGTCTTTACCAGCCCGCCGGCAACGCGCAGAAGTTTCTCCCGAATCCGCCTGCGGGTCTCAACGCCAGACCGCGACACACAATCCAGAAGCGAGACGCCCAGCGTGATGGCGCGAATGTCCAGCTTGTAGCGCAGAAACATATCTACTGTTTCCTTGATTTCCAATGGAGTAAACAGCATGGCGTTGCCTTATATCCTATGCATAGCGCTAAAAACCTGCTCGTGCATGAGGCTGATAGAAACCTGCATCTCCTCACCCAGCTTTGAAAGGTCGCTCTTCACCACTTGCAAGTCCTGACTCTCCTCAGTAATAGCAACCTTCATCATCATAACAAAACTGCCGCCCAGAATAGTCTGACTAATATCTTCTATATTGATACCCCGTGCCGCGAGAAACGCACTGACTTTGGCAATGATGCCAACCTTATCGCTCCCCACAACCGTAATAATCGCGTTCATTACACGCCTCCTTCCACAAAATGCTTTTTAGTAGCCACCGTATCCTTATCCGTCATCTTATGCTCGGTCAGGAATAAATCCAATACCGTGAGGAAAAGAATCACCAGCATCGGTCCCAGGATAAGCCCGTTGACGCCAAAGACCGAAAGACCACCCAGAATCGAGAAAAAGATGATAAGCGGGTGCAACTGGATACGGTCTTGTAGAAATATGGGGCGAACAAAGTTGTCGAGCAAGGAGATGAAAGCGCCCGACACAACCCAGAATACCACGCCGCCCACAATGTCCCCGTTGATAATGCGGAGAAGCCCCAGCGGGAACCACACAAGGCTGCCGCCAACCATGGGAATAAACACACAAACAAAGGTAAGCACCGCGAAAACCAGCGCGCCTTTTACCTGAAATATCGTGAAGATGATGAATCCCATGAAAGCCTGCACCAGCGCCACCATAATGTAACCAAGAACAAGATTGCGGGTGATGTCGCTGAACTTCTGCACCAGCGCCGTCAGGTATTCCTTGCGTATGGGTATGGCGTGGAGAAGGAGACCTGAAAGATACGCGCCATCCATATAAAAGAAAAAAAGGCTGAATACCATAAGCACAAGGCTGAACAGAAAGTTCCCAATGTTCATCGCTATGTTACTGCTTAACTGAAGCAGATTCTGGAGACTCGAACTTAACAAGGTGATGATCTGCCGCTGTATGCTGATGGGGTCGATGATAATCTGGCCAGCAGAGATATCTTCGATAAGCTCAGAGACATGGGCGAATATATCGGTCAACATGGCAGGGTTCGTGGTAAACGTATCCCGAATAAGCCTGATAAGCTCCACAATTTGCCTTAAAAACTGAGAGCCTACAAAAATTAGAGGAACCAGAATGAGAATCACACTCCCGATAGCAAAGCCCGCCGCCAGCGCCTGCTTGATTACCGCATCCCTGCGTTTGCTTGAATCCATGTTCTTAATGATTTTACGGTACAGGGGACTGAGTATCACGTAGAACATACAAGACCAGAGCAAGACCGTGAAAAACGGCGCCAAAAGCCGGCATACAAGCATAAACAGCAAGATGAGTATCACACCAAAAACAAAATCCTGAATCTGTCCAGAATTATTTGAAGTAAGAGGTCTTTTCATATCGCTATTGTACGGTACGTTGCTTATGTTGAAAAGTCTTATTTTTATTAAAAGTGGTTTCAGATAAAAGCAGGGCAGCAGTGCAGCTCGCCATGAGCAGAACCCCAGCAGCGCAGGCTGTTCCATAGCGGTACGCGCCAGCAGCACGATAGATGAGAAGCGGCAGCGTTTCATAGTCAATGCCTAGTATCAGCAGGGAGTTGAGTTCCCCCAGGCTGATGGCCGCTGAAAAACCCCAGGCTGAACGCAACCGCCGCCCAGAAAGCGGCAGCGCAACAGTCAGCAACGCCTTGAGCGGACCCGCGCCAGACACCTCAGCAGCATACAAGACACTCGGCGGCAGGGAACGCAAGCCCTCTGAAATCGCGTTAAAGGCAAACGGCAGACCCGTTATTGCATGAATCATACATACAGCCCAGAGCGAGCGAGACTGCTCACGCCCATACAGGCTCAAGTAGCCAAGCCCCAGCACCACGCCGGAAGAAACTAGCGGCGCGCTCACAAACAGCCGTATCAGCGCAGGCATTGCCGAGCGGCTTGTTCCGCGCAGGTCAGCCAGCTTCGCCGCGCCAGCAGCAAGCACCGCCAAAACACAGGATACCGTGGCTGAACAAAACGCCAGAAACAGAGAGCGCCCAAGCGCCGGAACACTCTGTTCTCCCAGCGCGCGCCACCAACGTAGGCTTATCACCGGAAGCGCCGCCCGCGACGGCTTGTACAGCAGCGACTCCACAAGCACCGAAACAAGCGGTCCCAGTGCCAGCGCCGCCATAAACAAGCCATACACCACAAGCAGCCCGTTCACAGGCAGGGAACAGCGCTGCTTATGCGGCTCAACACTTCGGTCGCGTATATCCGAAACAAGCCCTCGCGTCTTCCGCTCAAAAATAAGGTACGCAGCAAAAACCGTCAGCGCGATAAGCGTTTCAAGCCCAGCAAGCGCACCCGCACTTTGCATATCCAACGACAGACGCGCATAACGGTATATCTCCACAGCCAGCGTCGTTGCCCCAGGCCCACCGCCCAGAACCAGAACCACCGCAAAACTGGTGAAGCTATACATAAACACCAGAAGCGATGCAGAAATGAGCGACGGCAGAGCTAACGGCAAAAGTACCGTCAGATTGCTGATAAAGGGAGACGCCCCAAGACTTGCCGCAGCAGGCGCGTAGGCATTACGCGCGCGATTGAGACCATCTCCCACAAGGCGTATGATTAAAGGAAAGTTATAGAACCCATGCGCCAGAACAATGGCTTCAGGACGATAAAGAATACGCAGCGGCCCCTCTTTCGCCCCGCTTATTGCCATAACAAAGCGATTCACCCAGCCAGAGTTTCCAAAGAACAGTACAAAGCCCAGCACCACCAGAATCGACGGCATAGCAAAAGGAATCGCCGTAACGCTTCGCAACAAGGCCGAGGCGCGAGACTCGCGGGACACAAGCCACGCACAGGGAAGCCCCAGCGCCAGAGCCAGCAGGGTACTCAGCGCAGCCTGCCGTACCGTAAACAACGCCACCCTGACGATATAAGCACTTTCCCATAGCGCCCTTCCCCCGCCTATGAGCGCCGCGCCGTATGGCAGAATGAAAAACACCAGAGTCGCGCCCAGCGGAAACAAGGCAAGGGCGCAAACCAGAGGCATGGACTTAGCGCTCAAGACGCTCAGCCATAAACACAGCCCATTCGGAAAGCTCCGCGTCGCTCGGCGCTTCAGGCCACAGTGGAGTATCACTCTTGGGGTTCACGCGGAACGAATCTGGCAGGGGAATGTCGATAACCGGATACATCCAGTTACCCAGCGGAATCGTCTCCTGAAAAGCAGGCGTCAGCATAAAGTCAAGAAACTTCTTCGCGTTTTCCTTATGCTTCCCCGCCGCAACAAGACTCGCGGTCTCAACCTGTATCGGATGCCCCGCGTCAAACAGCGCGGCCTTGAAACGCTCAGTGTCCTCATACTCAACGTGATACCCAGGACTCGTCGTGTATGACAGCACCAGCGGCGCTTCTCCAGCAGTAAACAGCCCATAACCAGAACTCCACCCGTCCGCGATAGTCAGAATCGATGGCGCAAGCCTACCCCAGTAATCCTTCCACCCAGAACCATAGGCAGCCTTTGTCCACGCCAGAAAACCCAGCCCAGGAGAAGATGTACGCGGGTCCATGAGAATGAGACTGCGCTCATACTCAGGCGCGCAAAGCGCTTCAAGACTCGTGGGCGGCTGAACAATACGCTCAGAATCATAGATGACGGCAAAGTAGCTGTAATCAAAAGGAATCATCCGATAGCTTGCGTCAAAGATGCTTTCTGGAAACAGCTTATCCGCGCCCACGGGTTTATACGCCTCAAGCAATCCAGACCTAAGCGCCCGCGCCGCCATGTTCTGATCCAGCCCAAGCACCACATCCGCATCAGCGTCCACACCCTCAAGCAGAAGCCGCGCCAGCACTTCCCCCGCGTCGCCGTGAACAACCCACCGCACGTGGATACCGCTTGCCTCCTCAAAACGCCCGCTGATTTCCGGTCCCGGTCCCCATTCAGAAGTAAACGAGTCGTAGGTCCAGACAACAATCTCCGAAACAGGCGTTGCGGCATGTTGCTGACTCGCGCGGGCAAAACTCTCTGGCGCAGCAAGAAGATAGATCGTCAACAGCATGACGAAGCCAAAGGAAGATTTCTTCCGTAACAAAGAAAACATAGAAGCCTCCTTACACTGATTCGGAAAGGTTGATGCGAACCCCTAGGCGGGCCGACTTCCCTTCGCCGGTATTATCCGGATCAGGTTCAATGGGTGTAATCTCAGGCATCTTGTCCACGAGTGCGCGGAATCGCGCAAGCCAGACGTTCAACCACCCCGTATCGGTGTATGTAATAAGATATCCCAACTATAGCGGCAATGGATTTCTTGATCAAGCCCACGCAAGCCGTATCAGCTTATAATAACCATTGTGGCCTGCTATTCCTCACACGCACCAGCTATCATGCCTGTCGCTAAACTGAGGAAGAGATGTCTGACATATTCGATATCTTTTTAACGAATACCCCTTGTATAAGATTTTAATGTTTAGTAGTATCTTTTCATGTGCTATACTAAGCCCCAAGCCCCAAGCCCCAAGCCCCAAGCCCCAAGCCCCAAGCCCCAAGCCCCAAGCCCCAAGCCCCAAGCCC
>JAITIX010000140.1 GCA_031279205.1 Treponema sp.
ATCTGTTCAAAGTCTTCTTTCTTTATCTTTTTGATGTTCTGGCGGTAGGTTTTCACTCGATCAGGAGAGTCCGCGGTATTTGAGCCGGCGTAGGTAAGCATCCATTTGTCGAACTGCTCGTGAAGCGTCCGCCAGAACCGCTCAATCGGTTTGGCTTTGGCGTTATAGGGCTTGGCAAAATGATTTTTACCCTCGCTTCGACGACCACCCCGATGTTCCGTATCAGGTCTTCCGCCTCGATTGCGGAGTTACGGGTCTCCCACGCGCCTCCGCACAGAAACTGGTTCTTGAACTCCCGACCATTGTCAAAGTAAATGGTTTCCGGTAGTCCAAACCGGTCAAAGCATTTCTGCAACGCCACCGCGACACCAATGGAATCGGCGGTCAGGCGCAGACACCAGCCGACAATGGCGCGGGTGCGCATATCCATAAACGCGCAGACCTTTGCCCGGCAGACCTTGTCCTTATACCTGAGCATAAAGTCCTGAGTCATATAGTCTCCGACGATGACTTCCATAGGCTTGTAAAGGGTATAGTCCCGAATAACCGAGGGGTTGACCTTCTCAAGAGCGCGAGTCCCTTCGCGCCAGACCAGCCGTACGGCTTTGGGCAGGCTCATCAGATACCGTCGGGCGGTTATCTCGCTGACCTCCTCATGCCCGTAGACCTTCTGGATATGTCTGACCACGTCGGCAACACCCGGACGGTTTGTGTCCAAGTACAGATACTCCAGCAGGTTTTTCACTTCGCGGCTTAGGCTTGCCCCGGCTCCGCCCCGCCTCTTGTACTGGGGAGCCAGCCCAAAGACCCCGCTTTGAGCGAATCGCTCAAGCCAGCCGTACAGTTTTGTTCGAGAGAGACTGGAGTCGTGGGGTGATAGTTTTATAAGCCCTGCGCGTATGTCCGTAGCTATCAAGCCACCGGAGTAAGCCCGCGCAAACGCCGCCACTTTCATTCCCAACTCGCCGTATGCTTGCAGTATCTGGGCGCGCAGGCTGGCTATCTGCCGGTCGGTTTCGCTCAGAGCCTTCACTTGCTTCAAGTCTCTCTCGGCGCTCCCATAGCCGTTGTAGCCGTCTATAACGCGCTTTACAGGCGCTTTAGGGAGGGGTTTCAACTCGTTTTGAAGCGCTTCGAGGGTCGTTTGCAAGCTCACCGCGTAGGCGGCTTGAACATCTTCGGGAAGGTCTATGACACGATAGCGATACTGCTTACCACCGTTACCATCAAACATACGGTGGCTCCAACACCCTTTATTAGCCAGTTGGTGGACACGTTGCCGTGTGATTGATAGTAATTCTGCGATTTCAGATACGGATAGCCAAACTTGAATCATTCTGGATTCCTATTATTGAAGAGTTCATCTCTATCTGTGCCTAAAAACTCAGCTATCTTAGCTTCAATACGTGGGCTCCGCCTGCCCTGTATGCCCCAGATGCAGGCAGAGACAAGAGGAACGTATTCATCAATCACTATCGCCATCTGGGTAATGGTTTTACGCTTTCTCTGTAGTAGTGCTATGACACGAGCATGACGCTCCCAATCCTTGTACTTTCGGCTATCAGTCTCCGGCTTGATCTTTGTACCCACGCAATCCATACTACAATCTCCCTTTGTGCCTTCAGGCACTTCAAAGACATAGATGATAATTTTTTATCATCTATGCATCAGATTGTATAGCCACAAAAACAGATTGTCAAGCTGATATATAACCTGTTATGATGATTTTTAATCTTTTTTTGTGGCTTATGGCAATACGAGGTTTTCATTTGGACGAAGAACTTGCAAATCGGTTTCGATCTATCAGGAGCAAGACCGGTCTAAGCCAAAAAGATTTTGCCGCAACGCTGGACATTTCGCAAAGCGCTATCGCCGAAATAGAACGGGGGTCACGAGAGCCATCTCGAAACATGATGGTTGCTCTAGCGAACAAGTACCACATCAGCTTAGACTGGCTTCTGCTTGGAGTCGAGCCAACGCCGGGCGGTACGGCTCAAGATACTGAGGATGTAGCGGCTCTAAAAAAAGAGATTTCTGACTTGGAGGGCAAGATACGTGATCTTGAAGCTGAGAATAAAGAAATTTCTCGTGAACTTCTGGAGCGAATGAGGCAGTTGGTAGATTTGCAAAATCACCAACTAGGGGTAGTTAGTTGACACCTCCGGCACTTTGTAACTTTACACCAAGAGTTGACACCTCCGTCGAGTCAATGCAAATAACTCTTTGCAATACAAAGAGTTATTTAGCAATTTGACACCTTTTTGATTACATTTTTCTCGCTTGACACCTTTCGGATCAGTCTCATTATCTTTATTGTCGGTTTTGTGGATAAGTCTATATAATATAATGGTTTGAAGAGACTTAAAGGGTCTTAAAGGCTTAGGTGATTTTCTCGATTTTATATCAGTTTGTGTGGGTTTTTCTCACTTTTTCGCATTTTCAGCTTGGCTTTAACTCTATGTAACTCTATATAATACATAGATTTATATTGCCGTGCAAATCCTACTTTTGATGACACCCCACAGATGGGGTGGGTGTTTAGCCTTAAAGAGGGCTTTTGTCACTCCACACATAGCCATAACGCCATGTATTGTTGGACGCGAAGGAGTATCTGGATGAGCATGACGATCACCAGAAACTGGTTGGGGTAGTTGCCGGGTTGGTTGTGGCGTCAAACGTTCTGAGGCACGCCCAGCGGAAAGGTTTTTTGTGTTGGTTTAAACAGACGATTCGATAACTATAGCTGAGACGCCTCAAGGATTCAAAGTGCGGGAATGGTAAAAAGTCTTAAACACTGTTCCCGCCGTCTATGTCGAGAACAGGACGGGTGGCGGCGGGTTTAAACAACGCTCCATAATATATGACAAGTGATCCATTGCCCATGCGGGTAGCTCGGTCGCTAGCGCGCCAGACTGTTGGCGGGCCTTTAACGGCGGAGAGAAACTGTATCCCAAGCGCCGGCCTGGGGCGCGTTTCACGCAAGTGCGTGGATCGAAATAAACAAATAAATGGACAAAACAAGGATAGTGCGCTATTTTTAGAGGAAACGTTTTGCGTTTAATCTAAAAAATATTAAGGTGGGTTATGAAGATGTTTATGAAGCGTAGCGTGTGTGTATTGGCGTTTGTGGGATTGTGCGCCTCCCTTTCAGCGATTGATTTTCAGAAGAGAAACGAATTGGGTTTGAGCGGGATTCTGATCTTCTCCGACACAGTCGAAGACACTGTGGAGGTCGAGGGCTTATCGAATGGTACGTTTCTGCCGTTCATAGATGCCGGCTTTTACGGACAACTGAACCTTGGCCCAAGCCTGCATTTCGGTATGGGCTTTCGGGTGGCTTCGATCATTCTGGCGACTATGACATGGCCAACCGTATATGCCGAGCTAGACCTGTGGCGGTTTTCGCTCAACGCGCGGCTTGGTGGCGGTTTTTTTGCTGGACTTGCAGGCTTTTACCCCTTTTTCTTAATAGGGGACGCCTTGCTTCCTGAAGTTTCGCTCTGGTTCAGGTTTGCAAGAAGCCGGCTTGGGGTTGGGGCGCTTACGCTTCTTTCAGCTTCCTCTCTAAACGCAACATTTTTTGAGGACTTTGGGGTGGACACCATCAAAGGTGGCAAGGTCTTGCTGTATATAAGCTATATCTGGTCGCTCAGATAGGGCAGAAGCGGCGGATGGAACCGCCTCTTTTGCTCATCCAATCGTTGTTCCGAGAAACGGCTTTCCCCGGAGTAGGTCTTTTAGGTTTTCAAGGTTTCGGCCTGCGGCGCATATCACCGAGAGGCCGATTTTTTGTGCGTAAGCGCTCGCCACTGGATCAAAAGGCACGTTTTTACCTGGTACCCACTCGTTCCCAACCATGGCGCGGAACTCCGGCCACGTGATTTTGTCGATAGGCTTTGCGTTGGGATCAAGGCGGGGATCAGCGGTATAGACCTGCTCAATATTAGAAAGGTTTATCACGTGGGCGGCTTTGAAATGCTCGGCAAGCAGCACTGCGTCATAGTCCGATGAAAAGCCCGGTTTCCAGCCTGCGGCCACGAGAGCGCGGCCTTCAAAGGATACGGCTTCCATCGGGTTAGTTACTACCGCTTCCTTGCACCAGTCTCCCAGTATCGCCTTGATAAGCTGGGCGTTGAGCCGCGTCGCCATGACGCCGATCCAGTCGGCCTGCTCGTTGCAGCTCTGTTCTGCAATGGCGCGATATGCCTTCTGCCACATGCGCGCGGGTGCGCCGCCGCCCACTACGAAGATGAAACGCCGGTCTGCGTCTTCCGCGACCAGTTCCCGCAGCAGCGTAACAAACGCCTTCAAAAAAGCCTCGTCTACCCCATCGGGCGCGACAATCGAACCGCCTAAAGAAATCACGGTAACCATATAACCTTGCTCCTCTGCCCTTATGGGGCGTATTTTCCACTGATGATGACATCGCTCCACAGGGCTGTGTAATCTTCAAGTCCCCCGACCGCTTCTTCCCAGAGGCTTTGCAGAGCGTAGGTGCGATCCCGCGTCGTGATTTTGCCTTGAGGGTTCATCTGGGAAAACACGGCCAGTCCTCGCGAAAACGTGATCCGCTGGTTATCCAGATTGCCGAAGTAGTAGGTTGATGGATTATCATGCGCATTAAAGTTAGGCGGTATCTCTCCGGCTCCCAGCGTGGGATCCAGCGGAACCCAGCCGAAGTCCTCAAGCCAGAATTCAGCCCAGTAGTGGGGAAACACCTGATTCAACTGGTTAACCAGAACACCCGCTATGGGAATGGCTGAAACGCCTGAAGCACGGGCAAGCGAGCAAAACAGAAGCGACGTTGCCCATGAATCAGCGCTCTGAGTTTCCAGTGCCTCAAGCGCAGTGGCTGGCCTACTAAGGCGGTCTATCCCGCCCTCGTTTATGAGCCATTCATAGAGGCGGCGGGCGATTTCATAGGGATTTTGCTCCCCGCCGATGATGGCACTCGCCAGCGTTTTTATGCGCTCGTCGTCTGAAGGGACAAGGGTCGAGGGCATGGTGTAAAGCGAGGCCATATTTGATGAACCCAAAGACCGCCTAAGCAGTTGGGTTCTGACGCTAGTTTCTACTGTATACACATCAACACTGTACGAGAGCTTGATGCCGGTATAGGTGCCGCTTGTGAGGTCGTTTAACTGAAAAACGCTTGTTCCCTGATACTGTTCAGCCAAAGGAAGCATATTACGCTCAAGGCGCTCGATGTTCCGCTGGGAAGCGGACGAAACCGGCTCAGGAACCCAGATGTAAAGGGTGTTTGGCGAAACAGCGTTCATAACCTGAATATCGACCGTATAAGTAATGGTATAACGTTGCTGTTTCCCGAATGTTTTTACCCCGGTCTGTCCGGTAACAGTGAATGCGACTGGCGTCGAAGCGCCGCCTTTGGTTCGTACCTCAAGGTTTCTGCCAGTTACCCCATCAGGAACCCGCACGCGGATTTCATGGTCGCTCCATAGTTCATAGTCAAGCTCGGACGCGCCAAGCATAGCGCTGCTGGATTCCGGCGTCTCCGCTGATAAAGCAAAGAACACGCCGCTTCCTTCCCGCGTTACCCCGAACCCGCTGCCCTGTATCGTTATCAGTGAACCAATAGGCCCAGAAACCGGCCTCACATGCTCGACAAGCGGGGCAACGTCGTTACTCCCCTGTTTCACTTCTGGTATGCTATTCCAGTTAGCAAACACGGCAGGATTACTTCTCTTGCCGTTTCGATGTACATAGAGAATGCCGGAGCCTGTTTTAGGGAAGCTGACTGAGATATAGCTGTCATTCCAGTCAAGGTAGGAGGAACTCACCGGTGGCGCCCCCCCAATGGTGATATATGCCCCGTTCCGCTCTTCCCCGAAGCCGGTTCCAGTGATGAGCAGTATTTCGTCGCCTGTGCCTATTTTGGGATCAATGGATAGAATCACCGGCCTCTCGCCTTCACAGGAAAAAAAGGAGGCCAACAAAATAAAGAAAACAAGGCAACGGTAGCAGGCGTTGTTCATAAAGCGATTAAGAGGGTGCTTTCGGGGATTCCGGCGATGTGGCCGGATTTGTCGTTGCGTCAGGAGCTGTTTCTTTAGGCTTCTGTTCCAGGTAAGGGCGCAAGGCAAGCTGAATCTCAATATGCGCTTCATCTCTGGATGCAACCGTTCCAAGTGGGAAGAAGTAGACCTGCTCCCCAAACTCCAGCGGGATCGTCTGTAAGGAGGTTTGATAGGTAATACCCATGTTTGGCACATCGATCCAGATTTGACCCTGTGCAACAAGAACATTGTTTCCATCGGGTCTGAGATACGGAGTGAATTGCACTATTACCAAAATATTCGTACCCACAAGCTGCAAGCCCACAGGTCGTCCCGGAATAGTAACCTTTGAATTGGCGGAGTTCCATATTTCTTCCCGATCATTGTCTACTAGTCGCGCCACGATATCAATCACAATGGCCTGTTCTCTGAGTGCAGGCAAGAGTTCCTCCAGTGAAAGTTCCTGCGCCGCCAGCTTAGGGGTGGCGACAGCAACAATCAACAAAAGGCCCGCCTGAATGACCGGCAAGACCGGGGAAGACCGCCATTTAGTCATTGCGTGTTTTTGCTCCTTGAATAATCAGCCGCTTTGATGAGGGTTGGCTCACCGGAACTGGAAAAACTTTTACTTTCGGGAAGTCTGATGAGCATGATATCCGTCGCGTCCTGATTGTCCAAGTATTGCAGTACCTCGTTGATGGTTGAAGCTGGTACTACCGGGACGCTCATGCTCTGGGGACTCTGGGCAACGGTCATGGTATCTGAGGACTGCGGGGCTGTTTGCTGGGTGAACATGAGGGTTGCTGCCACGACCAGCGCTGCTGCTGCTACGGCAACAGCGGGCAGGGGAACAGAGACCCGGCGCCGCCAGATTCCCGGACGCTGCTTCCACGCCACGTCAGTCGCGAGTTCCAAGCGGCTGAGTCGTTGCCATACCCGCTCCTGCGCTGCGTCGAGCGCCGTCTCCAGCGCTTCGTCATCGCCGTTGCGGAGCGTCAAGCGTCTGAACACCGCAAGCCGCTCAACGCACTGCGGGCATGAGGCAAGATGGGCTTCCATTTTCTCTTTCCACGGAGAGGGAAGTTCTCCATCAACGTACACAGATAGAATTTGATGATCAGGACACATTATGAACCTTCCTTTGGACTACAGTCCGCAGCTAAAAGCAACGCCAGGCGTTCCCTGGCTCTAAATACCCGAACCTTTACATTTCCCTCACTGATTCCCAAGGCGCGTCCAATTTCTTTGTAATTCAGTTCGCCGTATTCCTTTAATACTAACACCATTCGCAGGTTCTCCGGCAGTTTTTCCAGCGCCTTCTGGACTTCCGTTTGGGTTTCTCCCTTGATCAGGATTTGTTCTCCGGTCTCGGTTTCCCTCGTATCTTCACGAAACGCCTTCTGGTACGCCTTCCGTTCTCGTTCCTTGCGTTTCGCATAGTTCAACGCAGCATTTTTCACTACCCGAATGAGCCAATACTTTGCCTCTTCAGGATTGGGAAAAACCATATTTTTCTCATGCAGACGAAAAAACGCTTCCTGACTCAGATCTTCCGCAGCTTCCTCACTTCCCGCAATACGATAGGCGACCCTGAACAGGATGGGGAACACCGTTTCATACAACGCACGGAACTCCGTCTGGGGCATTTTAACTTCCATAATTTCAAACAAGTTTTATTTCTAACCGTTACAGGACACGCCATACGGTCTGATCTGGCTTATCTTCCAGGATAATGCCCCGCTCTTTCAAGCCCCGCCGGATTTCATCGGCTCTGGCGAAGTTCTTCACTTTCTTTGCCGCAAGCCGTTCCGCGATAAGTCCAGTGATTTCAGCAACCAGCGCCGGATCTTCAGCCGGTTTCTCCCGTTGAACCGTTTCCTGTTCAAGCCGCAGTCCTAACACCCGATCCATATCAAGCAGCGCAGCAAGCGCCTCCGGCGCTTCCGCCTCGCTGTCCCGCGCAAGTCCCCAAAGTTCAGCAAGCGCGCGAGGGGTTGAGAGATCATCTTCCAGCGCCGCGTTGAAGGCGTTAAGGGATGTCTTTGCTTTACCTTCCACCTTTTTTGCCGGAGCACCTGCCTTATCCGCCAGCGCTCTGACACGGTCGCCCAGAACCTTGCGTGCGTTACGCGCCCCATCAAGCGCCGCATAGGAAAACTGCAACTGACTGCGATAGTGGCCACCCAGCAGGAAGTAGCGGTAATCAAGCGCGTCGTAGCCCGCAGCAATCAGGGTTTGCAGAGTGATAAAACCACCAGAAGACTTCGACATCTTCCCCCGATCCATCACCAGAAACTCGTTATGCACCCAGTAATTGACCCATGGGTGCTTGTTAGTGGCCGCTTCACTCTGGGCAATCTCGTTGGTGTGGTGAATGGCCACATGGTCAATGCCGCCTGCGTGTATATCAATGGTCTCGCCCAGATACTTGATGCTCATGGCCGAACACTCAATATGCCAACCAGGATAGCCTCGTCCCCAGGGGCTGTCCCATACCAGCGCCTGATTTTCAAACTTACTCTTGGTAAACCAAAGCACAAAGTCATGGGGATTGCGTTTGTTTGCATCAACCGCGCTCCGCGCTCCAGCCTTGAGATCGTCCAGCCGCAGACGTCCAAGCTCACCATAGGCCGGGAACTTGGTTATATCGAAGTAGAGGTTGCCGCCCGCGAAGTAGGTGTACCCATGCTCTTCGATCCGTTTGATAAGCGCGATCATGTCGGGGATATGCTCCGTAGCCTTGCAGACTATGGTAGGACGCTCGATGTTCATGCGCTCCGTGTCGTTAAAGAAGACTTTGGTGTAGAAATCAGCCACTTCAAGTACGGATTTCCCGCGTTCCTCGGCGCTTTTCACCATCTTGTCATCACCCTCATCGTTATCACCAGAAAGATGACCCACATCCGTGATATTCATCACATGAGTTACCTCAAAACCTACTCGACGGAGCGTCCGAGCGAGTATATCGTGAACCAGATATGCCCGCAGATTCCCAATATGGGCGTAGTTATATACAGTAGGTCCACAACCATAAAAGCCAACCTTTCCAGGTTTTATGGATTGGAAGAACTGAACCTCATGGCCAAGGGTATTAAATAAAGTCAGTGGCATAGAAACTCCGTGTTTAAGGATTTACAATCACAACATGACTAAACTAAGGGAATTTCTTGAAAAAATCAATACAAAGGCCTGCTTCTCCGGCCTTATTCGCTATGACGAGCCAATGGCCTTACACACCACGTTTCGGGTTGGCGGGACAGCCGATGTCTGGGTACAACCAGATGCTACCGTGTTCCCTGATTACGCGGCGGCTTTGTTACGCGCGGCCAGCGACGAGGCCATTCCGGTCTTCATCTTGGGGCATGGGGCAAACCTTGTGGTGTCAGACACTGGTCTCCGGGGTATTGTGCTGGACACCGGCGGCTGGACTGACAGGGAAAAAGTGTCTGGCACCGCGCCGGCACTGAGAATCCGCGCCGGCACTGCGGTAGACGCCGCCGTCGAAGCCGCGGCTCAGGAAGGCGCGGGCGCACTCGCGTTCCTCGCCGGTATGCCCGCATCCATTGGCGGCGCAGTCTACATGAACGCCCGCTGTTATGGACGCTCAGTGTCTGACACCCTCATCGAGGTTGAGATTCTGGATGAAGCGTTTCAGCGGATAATTGTGCCATTCAGACCCGAAGACTACGGCTACAAGAAAAGCCCCTTCCAGAACCGCGCCGTCCTCATTCTATCCGCTACGTTCCGGCGTGAGCCACGTCCGCCCGCCGAGATATGGCTGGAGATAGAAGCCCATCGCCAAGACCGTGAACGTAAAGGCCACTACCGTTTCCCCTCTGCCGGTTCCGTGTTCAAGAACAACCGCGCCTTTGGCAAACCCACGGGACAAATCATCGACGAGCTTGGCTTACGCGGACTGAATTCCGGCGGCGCAAAAGTCGCGCCCTGGCACGGCAACATCATCGTCAATACCGGAACCGCCACAGCCGCCGATATACGCGCCTTGGTAGACCAGCTTATCTCGCGGGTTCACGCCGCCCTCGGTATAACCCTTGAGCCGGAGATTCTGTTTGTACCACCGCATCACCCGTGATAGGCGCCTAGCTTGGCCAGCAAGTCCCTCGCATAGGTACGCGCCATCGTGTGATACCGCCCATTGGAAATACTGACAAGCAGCGCCTCCGTATCAATGTCCAGCCTCCAGCCGTTCTCAGACGCGAATCTTGCGTAGGCTCTCAGGGCGGCAAAGGCAAGCAGATCATCGGGAAGCCTAACATCAAAATGCTTCACCCTTTTCGTGATCAGCTTTACAGTCTCGTTGTTAGGGTTGAGACCAACTACCGTGAGAGCATCCACCACATCGGCAAGCACAAACGCCTGCGTTTCAGCACCAAGCATCCGTATCAGAATGGTATATGCCTGAGTTCCTCCCATCATCCCAAGACAACGAGCAACCTTACGCCGTATATCAGGAAAGTTATTGGCAATAACTCCATCCTTCATAGACTTGTTCACGACTCCCTCCAAGCCCATGGTTTCCAGCGCAACCCGTATCTCCTCGTTCCTTGTTCCCCGCTGTAAAGCCGCCTCAATACTCGCAAGAGCGCTTTCTTTCACCTCACGACTCTCAGACCGGCTTTGCTCCCGAATAAGCATAGTGTCTATTGATTCCTGAAGATAAGACTCTTCCAACACAATCCCGCGTCCGCCCCGGCTATCCTGCCCCGTAAGCCACACAAGCGCCATTAGCGCCAGCACTGCAAAACATATCAATTTCCGCATACCCAGCTCCTTAGCTTATTTTCGGCCTTCACTCAAAACCGGTACACCGATTTGTTATTGCCAGTATCAATAAACACACAGCGCGTAACACCATCATCAGCAAGGCTTTCAGTGATACTTGCGTACGGCGTATGCCCTACGACGTGGGTATAGCCCGGAAGCGCGTCCTGTTTCAGCGCCTCCGGGCGTATCCAGAGCGGCCCCTGACTTATGTCATTGCCATACATATCGTAGCCGTCAAAGGCAAAGAGCCTGCGCCTTTGCCTGAACGCCGCGTTCAGGCTTTCAGGCGTCTCAAAACCCTCAGCTTGCGCCTTTTGCATAAAGCTGCAAGAAACACCAGCATGGGAAAGAAGGAAGCGGTCGAAAGTGAGGTACACTACGCTGAAAAGCTCCACCGTATCTTCCAGAATCTCCTGAATAGCCGTGCAATGCCAGTAATCAAAACGGGAATAGCGCTCGCCAGTCGGAAGACCTTTGAGGTAATGGTAGTCGTGGTTTCCCAGACAGAGCTTTAAGCGAGAATCCTGCCGCGCCGCATCGCGGAGTCGCTGGAAATTCGCGTACTCCTGCTTAAACGAAAGACCATAGCTGTCAAAATAATCGCCCAGGATGTAGAACTCAGTGAAATCCTCGTCCAGAAAGTGTTCCCAGAATGGTTTGCCGTGAATGTCGCCTATTGCCAGTCGCATGAAGCGCCTCCTTGTTTGTGTTCGTGCGTGAAGGATAAAACGTGGCGGGCTTCATGCTCCGCCCTAAGTCGCATTGTAAAACATGGCCGCGTTATCGTTAAGGTGGAGCTTTACGGCTTTTGATAATAGCGCGTGTTGGAGGTCAGGTTCCAACTAGTAACAGGGATCGAGTTCCAACTAGGAACAGGTATCGAGTTCCAACTAGGAACATGGATCTAGTTCCAAATAGGAACAGGGGTCAGGTTCCAACTAGGAACAGGGGTCAGGTTCCAACTAGGAACAGGGGTCAGGTTCCAACTAGGCACCGGGATCGAGTTCCAACTAGGCACCGGGATCGTGTTCCAACTAGGAACAGGGGTCAGGTTCCAACTAGGAACAGGGATCGCTTCCAACTAGGAACAGGGGTCGTGTTCCAACTAGGCACCGGGGTCGTGTTCCAACTAGGAACAGGGGTCGTGTTCCAACTAGGCACCGGGGTCAGGTTCCAACTAGGCACCGGGATCGAGTTCCAACTAGGCACCGGGGTCAGGTTCCAACTAGGAACAGGGATCGAGTTCCAACTAGGAACAGGGATCAGGTTCCAACTAGGCACCGGGATCGAGTTCCAACTAGGAACAGGGGTCAGGTTCCAACTAGGAACAGGGGTCAGGTTCCAACTAGGAACAGGGATCGAGTTCCAACTAGGAACAGGGACGCGCGGGATGTCGGCGTGGGTGTTGAGGTGCGGGTGTCAGACGCGCGGGTGTTGACGCGCTGTTGGTCTGTGCGGGTGCCAGAGGTGCGGGTGTTGACGCGCGGGGTGTCAGAGACGTGGGTAGTGGACACTTTGTTCCCATCGAACTCACGTTAACTAGGAATCGAGTGCCACACTAAGCTAGCGTGTGGGCGCCGCACTGAACTAGGAACGTGGAAGGCTTTCCCATCTGCCTTGACAGTCAAAAAGTAGTATACCAAAGTACAAAACATGAAACAGCAGGCGCTCTTT
>JAITIX010000104.1 GCA_031279205.1 Treponema sp.
TTCTACAGTCGACTATAAAAGTTCTACTTGCGCGTCAAATTCTGTTAACAAAAGATTGACACCTCGATCAAGTTCATATAATCTTATAGAGGTGTTACGGAACACCTTTGGGGAAACTATGAAAAAACTGTTTATTATTGCTGCGTTACTTGCGCTATACTCGTGTGCAAAGGAAACGCCGACGACAACGCCACTCGTAAACACGGAAGCGGCACTCACTGTGCATTACTACCGTTATGACGGGGTTTACGATGGCTGGAACCTCTGGGTATGGCCCACGGGCGGCGAAGGCAAGGGTTTTGCCTTTGGGGATATTGATGATGGCGGCTTTGTTACGGCGGCTATTGGCGCGGAAATTGCGCAGAGTGACGAATACGGCGTGATTGTGCGGCGAAGTGAGCCGGGTAATGACTGGGCTGAGAAGGATACGAACCCCGACCGCTTCACGAAAGCAAAGGAGATATGGATTGTGCAGGGAGATGAAATGATTTATACGACAAAACCAATAACAGCTACGCCGCCAATACAGTTCGCTGTGGCTGATAGCGCTACGGAACTTCTTGTCAGGCTGATGGACGCGCCGGAGGACTACAGTGTCTTCGCGGTGTATCAGGGTGAACAACGGCTTGCCGGCTCTGCCCGTAAGGGTAAGACGAGCAAGCAGGTGCTTATCACGCTTGATGAAGCCATTACTGATGTGTCGCAGGCCTATGTTGTGCGCGACGAAACTGGTAAACACGCTGATAAGCCGGTAACCATGCGCGGCGTTCTCGATTCTTTCTATTATAATGGCGATGACCTCGGCGTTAGCTATACGGCGGCGCGGAGTGTGTTCAAGCTCTGGGCGCCGACCGCGACGGCAGTGTCAGTGGCGCTGTATGATGACGCTGGCGTGTACAATGCTGAGGGCAAGGTTACCAACCACGAGACCACGAACCTGAGCGCCATGACTAAGGACGCGGCTACTGGCGTATGGTCCGCCACAGTAAGCGGCAACCTCGATGGCATGTATTACCTCTATCGCGTGGAGTTTGCTGACGGCATGGTGAATTACGCCGCTGACCCTTACGCGAAGGCAGTGTCGGCAAATGGGCAGCGTATGGCAATTGTCAACCTCGCCGCCACTAATCCGACGGCTTGGCGGCCAACGGCACGACCGGCGTTCTCCGGCAATATGCAGGATGCGGTGTTGTACGAGCTTCATGTGCGGGACTTCTCGATTGACGATGACAGCGGCATGACTAACAAGGGCAAGTTCCTCGCCTTTACCGAGACCGCTACTAAGAATAGCGCGGGCGCGGCAAGCGGCGTGGATCACCTCAAGGCGCTTGGCATTACTCACGTTCATTTATTGCCGAGCTTTGACTTCGCCTCGCTGAACGAGCTTACCGTGGACGATCCATCGTCGTCGAATCCCAAGTTCAACTGGGGCTATGACCCGCGCAACTACAACGTGCCGGAGGGCTTATATTCCACCGATCCCCGCGATCCGACTTCGCGTATCCGCGAGTTCAAGGCGATGGTGCAGGCGCTGCATAACGCTGGTATCCGCGTTGTGATGGACGTTGTGTATAACCATACGTTTGAAACCGGCGGCGCTCCTTTTGACGCCGCAGTCCCCCAGTATTACTACCGGCTCACCGATGCCGGCGACTATGCCAATGGTTCTGGTTGTGGCAATGAAGTGGCGTCGGAGCGTCCTATGGTACGGAAGTTCATCGTCGAGTCCTGTCTCTACTGGGCGCGAGAGTACGGCGTTGACGGCTTCCGCTTCGACCTCATGGGGCTGATCGATGTTCCCACGATGGAGCAAATCACCAGTGAGCTTCGCTTGAAGGTTGATCCCAGCATCATCGTCTATGGCGAGCCGTGGCAGGCGGGTGGTTCGCCGCTGGAACAGCAGTTGCAAACCACCAAAGGCAAGCAGAAGAACAAGGGTTTTGCGGTGTTTAACGACAACATCAGAACCGCGATTAAGGGCGACAGTGATGGAGCGGGTAAGGGTTTTGCCACTGGACAGGCTGGCGCTGAAGACCGCATCGTGTACGGCGTCATGGGTTCGGTCAATGACTTTACGGCGCGGGCAAGCGAGAGCATCAACTATGTTACAGCCCACGATAACCTCAACCTCTGGGACAAAATCGCCAGGTCTTTGGGGGCAAGTGATCTTCAGAACAATCCTTACAGGCTCATTGACTCAAGCAAGCCTCTGTTTGATAACGCTGCGGTGAAGTCGGTGCTGCTTGCCAACGGCATCATCTTTACCGCGCAGGGAGTGCCTTTTTTCCAGGCCGGCGACGAGTTTCTGCGGAGTAAGTTTGGCGATCACAACAGCTACGCCAGCCCTGACGCCATTAACCGTATCCGCTGGGAGAACGCCTCGCTCTACAGTGCTGTTACTGATTACTACGCTGGTCTTATCGCCCTGCGTGGCGCCCATCCCGCCTTTCGCATGGATACTAAGGCCGACATTGAGCGCCATCTGGAAGTGTTGGAGCAAAAAAACCGCGTTGTTAGCTTTGTGTTAAAAGACAACGCCAACGGCGATGTATGGAAGATGATTTTCGTTGCCTATAACGCGAATAGCGAGCCAGTAACGCTGACGCTTCCTGAAAACGGTGTTTGGCGACAGGTTGTAGACGCCGCCAACGCCGGAACAGGCACGCTCACCAGTGTTGAAGGCACGGTAACACTGCCGGAACTGTCGATGGCGGTGCTGTATCAGTAAAGAACGCTAACCCTTAAGCCGCCGTGGGAAGGGGTTGTTTTTGCGGCGGCGCAGAGGGTTTATGCTCAAAGCTATGAATACAACACCACCCAAGCCTCCGGCTCAAGAAGGCTGCCCTATGGCATCAGTAACTTCGAGCGCCTCATCATTAATATCCACAGATTACGCGGATTACACTGATTTTTTATGCCAAAGCCCCTCTTAAATTTGTGTAATCTCTGGACAAGAATTCTAACGTGTTGACAGTAGGAGACTTCCCCCGCCTGGCTTTGGAAACATCAGTTTGTTTAAATCCACCATTGGTATACATAATCTGCGGATACGCTGCTCTTTTGCCCATTGAATCATGTTTCTAGCCCATTGAATGGGCGCGCGTTCCCGTTCAGTTAGATTTTTCGCCCGCACTACAGACGCCGGACTGCGTGGGGTCTGATAAGCCTCCATGCTATTGATCAAATTAAATTAGTTATATATAACATTTTTAGTTAGCCTGGCTAATGAGAAATATTTTAAGGAGGATTCTTTTATGAAAAAGAACAATACCGATCTTTGGTTCAAGCGAGTGGTTAAAGCGTTCTTGGTTTTAGTCGTATGTATCCTAGTGCCGGTGGGTTGCTCCCGCACCCAGACCCCGCCAGCTTCTGCTGCGCCGGCTGTTGAGGAGCCAGCTGTTGAGGCGTATTCAAGTGGATATCCCATCGTGATTCAGCACGCCTTTGGCGAAACGGTGATTAAGAGCAAGCCGGAACGGGTTGTAACGATAGGGTGGGGCAACCAAGACATACCGCTTGCGCTGGGCGTAGTTCCCGTAGGCTTTTCTGAGGCTAACTACGGCGTTTTGGACGACAGTGGTCTTTTGCCATGGACGGCGGAGCGTCTACAAGAGCTTGGAGGGTCGGGCGCTCTAATATTCGGCGATCGGTCGGGGCTTGATTTTGAAGCTATAAACGAAGTGAAGCCCGACGTCATACTTGCGTCATATTCTGGCATAACGCAGGAAGAGTATCAAACGCTCAGTGAGATTGCGCCTGTGGTGGCATACCCGCGCGCGCCGTATCAGACGCTTTGGCGGGAACAGATACTTATAAACGCCACGGGAATGGGTATGGCAGAAGAAGGCGAGCGACTTGTTGAAGACCTTGAGGCGCTGATTGCTGAAAAGACGGCGCAGTATCCCCAGATCGCGGGTAAGACGGCGGCGTTTCTTTATCTTGACGCGGCTGATTTGAGTACAATTTCCGCGTATACTCCCGCTGATCCACGTACGGCGTTTCTCACGGATATTGGGATGCCGCTTCCGGCAAGCATTGCCGCGCTTGTTGAAGGCTCTGATAATTTTTATCTGACTATAAGCTCGGAAAATGCTGATATGATCTCTGACATAGATATAATTTTTACCTACGCTGCGGGTAGTAATTTCACTGAACGGATCGAGGGCAATGAATTTCTTAAGCAACTCCAGAATGATCCACTTATTGGCACAATCCCCGCAGTACAACGCGGCTCTATAATATTCCTTGAAGAAGGACCTATCGCCGCGTCCACGACGCCAAGCGCTCTATCTATCCCGTGGGCGATTGACGAATATCTTGCGCTTACGGCTGAGGCGGCGGACAAGATAAAATGAAGAATACGGCCTTCGGAGCGCGTTTTAACCTTGCCGCAGTGTTGTCCGCAAGCCTTATTGCGCTTAGCGTTGTTTCGATTCTTTCACTGACGCTTGGATCGCGCTCTGTAAGCCTGTCTGAAATTCTTGAAGGTCTTTGCAACGATCAGGCGCGGTCGATGGGTGCACTTGTGGTGCGGAAGCGCATACCCCGAACAGTTTTTGGCTTACTTGCAGGCGGCGCGCTTGGTATGTCTGGGGCATTGATGCAGGCAGTAACAAAAAACCCGCTGGCCGATCCGGGAATCTTAGGTGTTAATACCGGAGCATCGCTTTTTGTTGTCGTCGGCATCGCATTTTTGGGGATTGGCTCGCCTAATCAGTATATATTATTCGCGCTCTGTGGAGCGGCGGTAAGTTCGGTGTTTGTGTACTCGGTAAGCGCCATAGGACGCGGCGGGGTTACGCCAATAAAGCTCGCACTTGCCGGAGCAGCTACGGCAGCTGCGCTATCGTCCCTGATAAGCGCTGTTATGCTCCCCAGAGCAAGTTCAATGGACTCGTTTCGCTTTTGGCAGGTTGGCGGAGTTGGCGGCGCAACATGGTCTGGAATCGCGGCAGTTGCGCCTTTCCTTGGACTCGGTATCGTTTTAGGTTTGTACTCGACGCCCACTCTGAACGCGCTCGCGTTAGGCGACGATGTTGCCGCAAGCCTTGGAGTACGGGTTGGATTGATGCGGTGTGTTGGGGCGCTTTCCGGAGTATTGCTCTGCGGCGCTACTACCGCCCTGGCCGGACCTATCGGGTTTATCGGACTTATGGTACCCCATTCCGTGCGTTTACTTACGGGCGCGGATCAGCGTCGGGTGGTTCCGCTATCCGCCATAGGCGGCGCGGCTATACTCGTTCTTTCCGACGTTATAGGGCGCTTGCTTGGCGCTCCGGGAGAACTTGAAGTTGGCGTTGTAACCGCTTTTCTTGGCGCTCCTGCGCTCATCGGAATTGCCGTGCGGTCGAAAATTCGGGCGATATGAGGCGATATAAGACGGTATGAAATTATGCGCAACAGTACGTTTATCGTCAAACTGAGAAAAATCCGTCAAGCGCGTCTCAGACAGTGGAGACTCGTGTTTGGCGGACTTGTTGCGCTCACGCTCATACTTGCCGCGGCGATGCTTATACTCGGCAGAACCATCTATCCCGTTTCCGTCGTAGTGCGCGTTCTGCTTGGCGATGATATACCTGGGGCGAGTTTTGCTATCGCGACACTTCGCCTTCCGCGTATGCTTTCAGGCGCTTTTGCCGGGATCGCGTTCGGGATGTCAGGATCAATCTTCCAGACAATGCTACGCAATCCTCTCGCAAGTCCAGACGTCATAGGCGTGGCGTCCGGCTCAAGCGTTGCCGCCGTTATTTGCATCCTCGTATTCCGCTTGAGCGGAATGGCGGTATCAGGCATATCTATGGCGGCAGGCCTGCTATGCGCCACACTTATTTACACACTGTCTGGCGGCGGAACATTCGCGGGCGGCAGACTGATTTTAATCGGCATCGGCGTCAGCGCTATGCAAAACGCTGTTATATCGTATTTAATGTTCCGCGCGTCGCAATACGACATCCCCGGCGCCCTGCGCTGGTTAAGCGGAAGTTTGAATGGAATTCGCTTAGAGCGCGTCCCTCCCCTGATAGCAGTCGTCGCTGTTTTGGGGACAGCCGCAGTGTTGTTGACGCGAAGGCTTAACCTGTTAGAACTCGGAGACGAAACCGCCTCCGCACTTGGCGTTTCAGTAAAACGCACAAAACTTTGGCTCACCCTGTGCGCCGTCTTTCTTGTCGCTGTTGCCACTTCAACCACAGGGCCGATAGCCTTTGTAGCGTTTCTTTCCGGACCAATCGCCACACAAATAGCAGGGCGAGGACGCGCTTCAGTTCTTCCCGCAGCGTTCACCGGAGCGTCGTTAGTTCTTGCCGCCGATTTACTGGGACAGTTTGCGTTTGACACACAATTTCCCGTCGGGGTTATAACAGGCATACTTGGAGCGCCGTATCTTCTTTTCTTGCTTATACGAATGAACCGAATAGGGGACTGACAATGAAACATAATCACGTATTCCGGCTTGAACAAATAGCCGCAGGTTATGGTAAGAAGACCATTATCCATAACGCCAGCCTTACCCTGCAAAGCAATAAGATAAGCGTCATTATCGGCGCAAACGCCTGCGGCAAATCCACACTGCTCAAAACAATGGCACGGCTCCTAAAACCCTCGTCAGGCGAGATTACCTTAGACGGCAAGAAACTCGCCAAAATCCCCCCAAAGCAACTGGCGCGGATAGTGGGGATGCTTCCCCAGTCCCCTATTGTGCCAGAAGGTATCTCTGTTGCCGATTTGGTGGGACGAGGCCGATTCCCCCATCAGCCTATGCTCGGCGGATGGACTCGGCGGGACTATGAGGCCGTCGCGGAGGCAATGGAGCTTATGGCTATCACTGACCTTGCCAATCAAAACATTGACGAGTTATCCGGCGGACAACGCCAGCGGGTCTGGATTGCAATGGCACTCGCCCAGCAAACCGATATGCTCTTCCTAGACGAACCAACCACCTTTCTGGATATTACCTATCAAATAGAAATCCTAGATATGCTGACCGATTTGAACCGCAAATATGACACGACCATTGTCATGGTGCTTCATGACATCAACCTCTCTGCGCGCTATGCAGATTACCTCTACGCCGTTCACAAAGGATACATAGTATCCGAAGGAGAACCATCGAAGGTCATCACCAAAGAACTGATCAGGGATATTTTTGATATGGACTGCGTCGTGATAAGCGATCCAGTCTCCAAAACACCGCTGGTGATACCAAAAGGCCGCCATCACGCCGCTTAATTTTCCCCTTAATCACCGCGCCGTTATGGTGGGTGGAGACGTCCTCTGAAGCAGACACGCGGATACATTAGGCAGCAGACGGAGGCCTCAGCCTTTTGTACAATACCTTGTTTAGCAAACCTTTGGAGGAAAACATTGCTCGTCAATCTTACTGACTACGGATATTCCGGCGCGCCTGTGCCAGACGCAAGCGCCTTCTCTGCCAGCGTCATTCCAGCCCGAATCACGGAGATGCGGCGAGACCTATACAAAACAATCTGCCAGTTCGGGGAAGCACCCGCAGTTATCACCGGCGCGTTCCAGTATGAGGCGGAATGCCGGCACAACTACCCCGCTGTAGGAGACTTCGTGCTTCTTAAATACAACCCGAATGGACCTTCAGGCATAACTAAGGTACTGCCCCGCGTCTCAAAGTTCTCCCGCGCCGATTTCTCTGGACACGGGGAAGGTTATGTCAAAAACATCGTGGAACAGGTCGTCGCCGCAAATTTTGACTATGTGTTCATACTCTGCTCGCTAAACTTCAACTTTAACCCAGGCCGTATCGCCCGCTACCTCACCGCCTCGCGGCGGAGCGGCGGGACGCCCGTAGTCTTGCTCACCAAGGCAGACCTCTGCTCCGATGCCGAGCGCGTGTCCCGTGTTGACGCCATACGCCGCATAGCGCCAGACGTTCCCGCGCTGGCGGTGAGCTGCGTTACCAGCGTGGGACTGGACGCGCTCGCGGCATACCTGTTGCCGGCAAAGACCGTCGTGCTGCTCGGTTCGTCGGGCGTGGGTAAGTCAAGCCTGCTCAACACCCTCGCCGGAGAAACCATCATGGAGGTAAAGGCAATCCGCGAGGAGGACGGCAAGGGACGCCACACCACGACTCACCGGCAGATGGTGAGACTGCCGGACGGCGCGCTCATCATCGACACGCCCGGTATGCGGGAACTGGGACTCTGGGACGCAGACCAAGGGGTCAATGCGCTTTTCAGCAACATTGAGGAGCTGGCGTTACAATGCCGTTTCTCAGACTGCTTGCACGAAAGCGAGCCGGACTGCGCCGTGAAAGCCGCGCTTGATAACGGTTCCCTGCCGGAGGAACAATGGCGGCATTACCTCATCCACAAGAAGGAAAGCGCCTTTGTGGAAAGCAAGTCCGCGTCTCCACAACACAAGAATGAGCGGCAGAAGCAAATCACCCACTTCAATCAGAAAAAACACGCAGGACGACGCGTGGACGATAAGCACGGCGACAAGGAATTGACCGAATCTTAAGCGCAGCCTCTTCTCTCTCAAATGATTCTGAGTAGTATCGAGCAGGAAACTAAATATCCCAAGCCTGACGTTCTGGCGCGGATAGCAAACGCCCTTGAGGGAGAGCTTTTTGAACTCTTCAAGGGCAATCTGGCGCCTTCACCGCGATTCTTCAAGCCACAGCCTATAAGATAAAACCACTTCCATAGCGTTTACCTTTACGTCGGCGGATTATGCCTTCATGTCGGCAAAAGCTCCCGACATGTCGGCGGTTTTCGCCTTCGTGTCGGTTGATTCCGCCGACATGTCGGCTGAAACTCCCGACATGTCGGCGGATTATGCCTTCATGTCGGCAAAAGCTCCCGACATGAAGGTGAAAGTTCCCGACATGTCGGCAAAAGTTTCCTTCCTTTACAAAAAGGGGAAAAAGGGGTATCATTGATACCAATGTGAGCGTTATCTTTTTGCGCTGACGTATTCGATTAAACCGCCGCGCAAAGCGGGTGGAAGAGAGTTATGTATGAATAGAGATATTTTTTCCGCAGGCGAGGTGGACTTCCTGAACTTCGCCACGACCTTCAACGCCGGACTAGACGACCACGCGTCTCTGCTGGGTATACCCGCCGTGTTCATAACCGAAAACACGGCAAGACTGGCCGCCTACACCGCCGCCTATCACGTTGCCGAAAGTCCCAGCGCGGGCAAAGTTGAACGCGAAGACCGCAAGGAGAAGCGCTTGTACCTCACCCAAAGCATTCGCAAGATAAAGAACGCCTACCTCGACGCAGACCCGCTGGACGCGGTAACGCCCGAAATCTTGCTGGACTACGGCATTCACCCCAAAGACCCCAAGCGCACCGATGTACCCGATCCTACGGAAGTTGTCCCTTTCACCCTTGAGAATGGCGACTACCTGCAAGTCATCGTAAAGCATCCTGCCTGTCCGCCGCGCTACAAGGGCGCGGTTGCCCGCTGCAAAGTTGGCGGACCTGCTCCCGAAACCCACCAAGAGTTGACCAATTCCAAACTGCTCACCCGTCCACGGGAGATACTGACTTTTGAGGACTCGCAGTTAGGCCAGACTCTGTACATTGCGCTCTACTGGGAGAACGAGAAAGGCCTGATTGGGCCGCCTTCGCCGATACAGAGTCATGTGATAGCATAGAGTAAATGGGGCGGGATGTTCTCCCGCCCATTTTTTGTAAAAAGGCAGGATATAATGGCGATTAACTGTGGCATAGTGGGGCTTCCCAATGTAGGTAAGTCAACGATCTTTTCGGCGCTGAGTAATGCGCCGGCGGAGGCAGCGAATTACCCCTTCTGTACGATTAACCCAAATGTGGGCGTTGTCAGCGTGCCAGACGCGCGGCTGGCGAAGCTGGCTGAAATCTTCAAACCCCAGCGGCTTGTTCCCGCGACTGTGGAGTTTGTCGATATTGCGGGGCTGGTGAAGGGCGCATCAAAGGGCGAGGGGCTGGGTAATCAGTTTCTGTCGCATATTCGGGAAGTGGGGGTTATTGCCCACGTGGTGCGCTGTTTTGATGATCCAAACATTGTTCATGTCAATAACACGGTTGATCCTGACTCGGACATGGAAACCATTGCCATAGAGTTGGCGCTGGCTGACCTCGACACACTGGCGAAACGGCGGGAGCGGGCTGCGCGCGCGCTCAAGGGGCAGGCGAAGGCTGAACAGAAGGATACTGCGCTGGCGTTGGCCGCGCTGGACAAGATCGAGCCGGCGCTGGGAAACGGACTCCCGGCACGCTCGGTTGTTCTGAGCGATGATGAAAAGGCCGCGGTATACGATTGCCATTTCATCACGATGAAACCTCAGTTGTATGTGTGCAATGTTGATGAGGCGGGTATGCGCGCGTATCTCACGGGGGCGCTTACAGGCACTCATATAGCAAAGGCGCTTGCGCGGGCAAAGAGCGAGGGCGCGGAGGCGGTGGCGATTTGCGGGAAATATGAGGCTGAACTTGCTGGCATTGAAGACGCGGCGGATAAGCTGGCGTTTCTTGAGGAGCTTGGCTTGAAGGAATCGGGTCTTTCCGCGCTGATTCACGTGGCGTACCGGCTTTTGGGGCTGTCGACGTTCTTCACGGCTGGTGCGGATGAGTGCCGCGCGTGGACGATTCGGGCGGGAGACACTGCGCCCAAGGCCGCTGGCGTTATACACACGGATTTTGAAAAGGGCTTTATCAAGGCCGAAGTCTATTCCTATGAAGATTTGTTACAGTATGGCAGTGAGGCGAAGATTAAAGAGGCTGGTAAGTACCGGATCGAGGGCAAGGACTATGTGGTACGAGACAGCGATGTAATGTTTTTCAAGTTTAATGTCTGAACACAGTCTCTTTACGCGCCGTTGCTTATTCTGCATACTACAAGCATGAATAACGATGAATTCGCCGGTTTAGTGGTAGACCGGTTTTTGAAGTATGTCCGGTATTGGACGACAAGCGCTCCGCACAAGGACGAAACGCCGTCAACGGCTGGTCAATGGGACCTTGCGAAGGCTCTTGTCGAAGAGTTGCGGGGACTGGGTGTCAGCGATGTTGAACTGACTGGCCATTGTTATGTGATTGCCCGTATTCCGGCGACGGCTGGAGAAGAGGCGCGTCCGTGTGTTGGTTTTATGGCGCATCTTGATACAGCGGGCGATGTGTCTGGCAAAGACGTGAAACCTCAACTTGTTAACGTGTATAACGGCAAGCGGATAGTTCTTGCGGATGGCGTGGTGCTGGACCCGGCGTTTGACGCTGATCTGGCGGCGCACGAGGGCATGGCTATCATTCATACTGATGGAACCACGCTGTTGGGTGCGGATGACAAGGCTGGTATTGCCGAGATCATGGGCGCGGTGGAATACCTGCTTTGTCATACTGAAATCGCGCATGGGCCTATCGAGTTGTTCTTTACGCCTGATGAGGAAGTTGGCGCGGGGCTTGCTGGTTTTCCTGTGGAGCGGGTGCAGTCAGTTGCCTGTTACACCTTGGACGGGGGCGCGCTGGGAGGGATTGATTCTGAGTGTTTCAATGCTTATGAGGCGAATATTGAGTTTGTGGGCAAGGCCATACACTTAGGCACGGCGCGTGGGCGTATGCTTAACCCCACGCTTATGGCGGCAACTTTTGCGCTCATGCTGCCCCGTGTGGAAAGTCCGGAAGCCACTGATGGGTATTATGGCTACTACTGCCCGATGAACATCAGCGCCAACATGGAAACGGCCTCGCTTCAGGTGTATATCCGCGACTTTGACCGCGCCGGCGCTGAGCGGCGGATCGCGGCGCTGGAAACGTTTGCCAAAGCCGTGGAAGCCCAGTTCCCTGGCGGCAAGGTTACGGTGAGCGTCAAGGCTCAATACGTTAACATGAAGGAAAAGCTCGACGAAAAGCCGGAAATCCTGAACATACTGAAGGAGGCGCTCACCAACCTGAACATACCGTGCATACATCATCCGATTCGGGGCGGAACCGACGGTTCTCGGCTCACTCAGCTTGGCATACCTACCCCAAACGTCTTCACCGGCGGGCGTAACGCGCACAGTCGCCTTGAATGGGTGTCGGTTTCTGACATGACAGCGGCCTGTAAGGTGGTCGTGGAGCTTGTTAAACTTTGGGGGAAAAGGTGAAACGAATAGTTCGGGTAATCATTGTGTACAGTATCGCGGCCTTTGTTTTAGCAGGTTGTGCGGATAAAGACCCAAAGGCGAAAAAACTTGATGAACTCAAGGGAACGGCTTCACAAGCGGTAAAAGATATACAGCGGGAGGCTGCAGACGCGGCGAAAGACCTCAAACAGGGCGCGTCTGACGTGCTGGAAGACGTGGGTAAGGCCACCGAAGATCTGCTGCAATATATAAAGAAATAAGGATCGCGCTATGGAAGAGTTAAGTTCGGCTTTTCAGGATACTATCAAGAAGGTTGTGGCCTTATCAAAGTCAGCTACGGTGGTAGACGAACACAATGTCTATCAAGAGGGACAGGAAGAGACGCTTCCCTATATTGACCATATCATTGATTCGCTTATCCTCCCTGGTTCCGGCATTATGGGGATGGAGCATCTTTCCGCCCTGCTGGACAAGGCGCGGGAAGGCAAGTCTTGCCTCCTCCTGCTTGAGCATTACAGCAATCTCGACTTGCCGTTGTTTTCGTACCTTCTGCGGAGGGATTCCGAGCGTGGCAAGGAAGTGGCTGCCGCGCTTGTGGCCATTGCGGGCGTCAAGCTCAACGAATCCAGCCCCACGGTGGCCGCCTTCACCGGTGCGTACACGCGACTCGTGATTTATCCAAGCCGTTCCTTGCAGGGCATGGACAGCGAAAAAGACCGCGACGAGCTTGTCCGCATGAACGCCATTAACCACGCGGCTATGAAAGCCCTGATTGATATCAAGAAACAGGGCAAACTCGTGCTGGTGTTCCCCTCAGGAACGCGCTACCGCCCCTGGGACCCCGGAACTAAACGGGGAGTGCGTGAGATTGATTCCTATATCAAGTCCTTTGACTTTATGTGCTTGGTTGCCATCAACGGCGAATTGTTACATGTGCGGCGCGGAGATGTAGGGTCTGGGGAAGACATGATGGATGACTATGTGAGTAAAGGGCAGGTTCGTTTCACCGCGGGGCCTGTGCTATCCTGTGGTGAGTTCAGAAACGCCGCTCGCACTGAAGAGGTTGAGGACAAGAAACAAGCGGCTGTGGATGCGGTTATGAATCAATTGGAACTTATGCATCAAAAAGCCCAGCTCCTTATGCAAGCATAAAGGAGCTATGCCGAACTGCTTTCAGCATGGCTCCCGCCTAGTTTACTGCCAAACACTGCGAGCGTCAGGATTCGCGCCCCTAATACCAACATGAGCGCCGGCAGCTACTTCAGCTTTGGCTTCGGCGTGGGCAATAAGCCACTTATTCGCGGCGGTAAGAAGCCGGTCTTCGCCATTCTTTGGCGTAATAGCGGGCTTTGCCGTGTTTGTCCCCCTGGGTAACACGATAATCACCTGAAAGCCAGTTTGATCAGCAGACGAAGGTGCATAATGCAGGGTAGAAGCGTAAAGTTCCACCGCCATACCCGCCGGCAGAAAGAAAGCTCGCGTCAGACCCGCGTCAATGCTCCAGTCCACCAGGTTTATGTCAGACTGTTTGGCGAGGAACAGAATCACGTCATCATAAGTAATGTTAATCTCCGAGTTGCGGTGGTACTCAAGCGCGTTGAGCTTGGTCCCATGCCCATTACAATAGCCAATTTGAATCGGTATTCCGCCATAGTAGTTATTTTGCAGCACGCCATAAATAGACAGACCCTCAAGTTGAGGATCGCTCGGCACATAGATCACCTTATCCACAGGCCGCCGCGTCTTTCCTTTGAGGGTCTGAAGCAATTCGGTAAAATCATAGCCCTCCACGATCTGTCCATACTCACGGAACGAAACGTCTTTCACAGATTCAAGTTTCATCGATATCTCTCCTTAATATAGCTAATATTAGAAGCGATTGTACCAAATCCGTATGGAAACAGGAAGCCTTAAAAACGACACAAGCTAGCTCAAGCCTGTCAGATAGCTCCGATTTCAGTGTTGCAGCTAAGACGGCACTGGTAACACTAAGAGTGAAACCATCATGGGAATACCGGAAACGGAAAAAAAGCAGAAACCTTGTAGAACAAGCCGAACAATCAGCTCAAGCTAGCAGCCCGCGCCTTTCGGCACGGGGTTGCTGACCATGGAAAAAGTATACCGGCATTGCACGCAGTATTGAAGCAAAGCATAACAACAGAGCCGTATTAAGCAAAAGTGCAATGCACAAATGGAGGTAGTATGAAAACATCGTTTCTGGTATGGACTATTTTGTTTCCAGCGTTCCTGTATTCCGCCGGTTCCTGTTCAAACGCGCCGCTTCTGGAGCAAACGTTTATCAGCAACGCCAGCATGGAAGCACCAGCCTTTATCGCGTGTAAAGCGGTTTCCCCCTTAGAAATCGAGTTTGAGTTCACCACGCCGGTCAAGCTTGTTTCCTTGAACTTTGACAGGCCTGTTGAGGTCGAATCCATCATTGACGGCTCTCAGGTAAAGGTTACTTTGAAAAAACGGCTTGCCGAAGGAGAAGCAGTAACAGCGGACATTCTGGTCGAGGATGAATACCGGAATACCCTCAACGTACTTGCTCCCTTTACCGCACGCAACAACCGTATACCTTCGATACAACTCACTGAAATACGTACCGAGTACTCCAAGCCAAAGGTAGAATTTGTAGAAATGAAGACCCTGAGCAGAGGGAACCTCGGCGCGCTGCGCCTCTTCATCGCCAGTAATGGCATAGACTCGCCGATGTTTGTATTTCCCTCTGTAGAGGTACAAGCCGGAGAATACATCGTTGTCCACCTGCGCAGCATTGAGGAAGGTTTAGTCAATGAGACTGGTGCAAATCTCTCCGTCTCAGCCGGAACCGAGGCCGCGCCCAGCGGCAGAGATTTTTGGGTGCCAGGTTCCAAAAAACTGCTCAGAAAAACCGATGCAGTGTTTCTTATGGACCAGGACGACAAGGTTCTGGACGCACTTATGCTCCACAAGGAATCAGACACGGTATGGAAGGATGGTTTGGCGCAGGCCGCTGAACTCCTTGGGAAACAACGCGCGTGGCGAGTCGCTTCCGGGACAACTCCCCAGCCATCTGACGCACTCTTAAGCGACGCCGCTACGCTTACGCGGACTTGTTCCCGTAACGAAAGTATCCCCGACAGCGACAGCACAGCGGACTGGTTCATCACAGCCACTAGCAAGGCGACTCCCGGCAGACTCAACACTGACAAGCGCTATGTTGCCAAATAAAGATTTACTCGTGGGGGTCAACCCCCGAAGCGCCGGGGTTAACCCCCGAACCAGCGGGGTCAACCCCCGAACCAGCGGGGTCAACCCCCGAACCAGCGGGGTCAACCCCCGAAGCGTGGGGGTCAACCCCCGAACCAGCGGGGTCAACCCCCGAAGCGTGGGGGTCAACCCCCGAACTAGCGGGGTCAACCCC
>JAITIX010000125.1 GCA_031279205.1 Treponema sp.
GAAGGCGCTTTCCAACTAAACTATCTGTTAAGAGGCGCGCTCTCGGTGTCAGAGGCGTGTACGTGTGGTATCTCTGGAAACACCGCTGAACAGCGCAGAAGTATTGTTAACGCGCTTCAGTTTTCTGCTGGAGCGCGCTTAGTCCATTCAATGGCAAGCTGGCGGAGTTGCTGTGCGGAATCGCAGTGGAGGCGCAGTTTAATGTGTTCCTTATGGGCATCCACCGTTTTCACGCTCAGGTTGAGCTTGGTGGCGATTTCCCGTGTACCAAGTCCCTTCCCGATAAGGGAAAAAATCTGAAATTGGCGGTCAGACAGCTCGTCTGTTGCGACACTGGTCGAAACCGTGGCGTCGTTTGATTTAAGCCGTGCCTGTTCCGCCTCGCTGATATAGGTTTTGCCGGACAGAACCGTGTGTATAGCGTCCAGCACCTTATTTGCCGCCTCGTCTTTCATGATATAGCCGTTGGCGCCAACCCCTATAACCCGCTCGGCGTAAAAGCGCTCGTCGTGCATAGAAAGCACAAGCACCAGAAGCGCGGGTTTGTATACCTTCATATCCTTGATAAGCTCAAGCCCCTCTTCTTTACCCAGATTAAGGTCGACAATCGCCAGATCAGGGTCTTCCGTGCGGAGTAAGTTCATGGCTTCCGTGCCATTCATGGCTTCACCGACGATGGCATACGCGGTTTGGGTCTTGATGAGTGAGGCCAATCCCTTGCTGAAAAGCGGGTGATCCTCAACGATCATCACAGTGGTTTTTTTCAACGGATTCATACGCCTAGTTTAAGATGTTATGGTATAATCGCCTATAGGGAATTTTCCCGAAGAGAGAAGATGCGAGTAGAACTTTTTCTCAATAACCTTGATGAGGCATACCAGATTTCCATGTACCGTGCGATACGCAACGAAGTTGATGCCTTGGGTATTGAGCTTGTCTGTGTGCAGCACGCCATGCCTGATCGCTATCATCTGGATCGACTGGTTCACAAACGCGACCTTGAGCGTTTCCTTATGCGGGAACGAGTTGGGGCTGACGGGGTTTTGTTGCTCACGTCGGTCGTGATTCGGGATGATAATGAGGCGACGAGCGTTGTGAGGATGGCTGATCGCTCGTTTCCCCTGGTATCAATAGGGGGACGGATGTTTGACTTTCCCTCCATAGTGGTTAATGGGCGCGCACCGATGGAGCGGCTGCTGGAACACCTGATACAGGATCATGGGTATCGCAAACTTCTGTTCCTCTGTGGGCCGGAGCGCAATCAGGATAGTTGTGAGCGTGAGGCTGTGTTCCAGAGTTTTATTAACGGCGGGATTAGTGGCGAGGTTATACATGGTGAGTTTAACGAAACCTCTGGCATGGTGCTGATGCGGGACTACATTGCCGCGCACCCGCATCAGCCGCTTGACGCGGTGATCGCGGCGTCTGACACCATAGCGCTTGGCGTGCGCCGCGTGCTTGACGCATCCCGTGATCCGGGCTGGAAGCGCTGCGCCCTCACTGGCTTTGACGACATACCCCAAAGCCACCTCGAACTGCCCGCGCTTACCACCATACACCAGCCTTTTGACGCAATGGGCAAGATCGCGGTCAGGCTCCTGTGTGATTCCATCATGGGTAAGGATACGCCGTTGGTTACGCAGGTGGAGGCGGAACTCCGTCTCCGAAACTCCTGTGGCTGTAAAGATATGGCATGGAAACAACGGGAGCGTGGGCGTTACTGGGAGCTTACCTGCGATACGCAGGAGCTATCACAGGAAACGGCGTACAGCGTTACCCACAACGCGGCGCAGAATGCGCTATGGCAGGAACGCTGTCTGAGCTATGTGAGCGTCTTTGGTCAGGACCTCACCTCTGTCAACACAATACAGGAGATCATTCCTCGCCTGCGATTCTTTCTTACCAATCTTGGCGTTGAGGTTTTTTATCTTTTTATTAACAAGCAGCCATCCCTGAAACCACCTGGATCCAGCGCGCTTGTTCTGAAGCGTGATAAGGAGGATGGTGAGCTTGCTTACAAGAATCCCCCAAACATCAATCTTACTACGTTTTTCACAGGGCTTGACTCGTCAGTCTGCCTCTATCATCTGCGTTCTGGGAACGAGTATATTGGGCTTATTGTCTATGACACGCAGAACGCTCTGCATCCGCACATCTGCTCTGCTGCGATTTTTATAGCCAACACGATCAAGCGTCTGCTTATTCTGGAAAAAGAACAGCGCTGGGCAAAACAGCTTGAGAAGGAAGTGGCGCTCCGCACCCGCGACCTGAATGCGGAAGCCAAGCGCCGTGTCGCGGTTGAGGCTGAGGTGTTGCGCATCAGCGAACTGGAACGGCTTCGTTTCAGCCTTGACCTCCACGACGACATCTGTCAACGTCTTGCTGGTATCTCAATGTTTGCGCGAAGCCTTGCCTCGGGTCTCAGCGGGATAAGCCTCTTGCCTGAGCTTTCCGACATGATTGACGAAACTCTGCAACGCACCCGCCAGTACGCCCACGATTCATTTCCGGTTGAGCTTGACACCTTTGGTCTGCGCGGCGCTCTTGAATCGCTGTGTAACACGATAAACCACGCCTGCCGCTGTAATTTCCACTGGTTAGCCCTCACTGAAAAGTCTCCGCTTTCAACCCGGCAGGACATTAACGTATACCGTATCATACAGGAGGCGGTGCAGAACGCAGTGAAACATTCTGGCGCGAGCCGTATCAGCGTTGAGATTGAGATGAGCGCTCTGTTTTTCATTGCCCGCGTGCGCGACAATGGCAAAGGCAAGCCCGCCCTGAACAGCGAAGACCCGATACTGGCCGGAAATAAGCAGTGCGCTGGCTTGGGTCTGCGATCCATGCGCTACCGCGCCCATCAACTGGACGCCGAGTATGTCTTTAATTCCACAGAACAGGGAACACTGGTAGAAACACGTGTCCCGCTGAATATACGGCGTTAAATTGCGCCGGCGTGTCATTCGTCCTGTTCAAGGTGCTTGAGTAGCTCTGTTCGGTACGCTGTGATGCGCTCGTATCCCAAGCACACATACGCTCGTATGATTAACACAGACAGCACGGCGGGTAACCTTGCTGCTTGTGTTCAGGGGCAAGGTTACCTTTAGGCAGGGGCTGACAAGTACAAGTCCATTGATCTGAAAGGCGAAAAAGAGGATTCTACAGTGAAGGAGAATTCCATGCCAGATGCTAAAGAACAGGCTAAGAACGAAAAGCTCGCCGTCATACGACACTCGGTGAGTCATATCATGGCGGAGGCGGTAACGCGGCTCTTTCCGGGCGCAAAAATCGCCATTGGACCGGCCATTGAAAACGGGTTTTATTACGATTTCCAGCTCCCGCGGGAGCTTACTACGGCTGATCTGCCCATCATAGAGGACGAGATGCGGAAGCTCATCAACGCGGGGCAGAACTTTGTCCGCGTAACCGTGAGTCGTGAAGAGGCAAAGAAGCGCTTTGCCGCTGAACCGTTTAAGCTCGAACTCATCGACGAACTGCCGGGAGACGCCGAAATATCGATTTATGAGCAGACCGACGGCGCTCATGTGCTTTTCGCAGACCTCTGCCGGGGGCCGCATGTTGCCCATACCCGCGAAATCAACTCCGCCGCCTTCAAGCTCCAGAACATAGCTGGTGCATACTGGCGCGGCGACGAGAACCGCGTCATGCTCACCCGTATCTACGGAACCGCTTGGGAAACGCCCAAAGAACTCAAGGCTCACCTCGCATTTCTCGAAGAACTCGAAAAGCGCGACCACCGCCGTATTGGTAAGGAGCTAGACCTCTACTCGATTCACGAGGAAGCCGGCGCTGGCCTTATCTACTGGCACCCCAACGGTGGACGTATCCGTGTCGCCATTGAAGACTTCTGGCGCAAGGAACACTACCGCAATGGCTATGAAATCCTCTACACGCCGCACATTGGCAAAAGCTGGCTCTGGGAAACATCAGGACACCTCGGCTTCTACAAGAGCAATATGTATTCGCCCATGCAGATCGACAAGCAGGATTACATCATCAAGCCGATGAACTGCCCGTTTCATATCCTGATTTACAAGAACAGCGGGCGGAGTTACCGCGATCTGCCCCTGCGCTGGGCTGAACTCGGCACGGTTTACCGTTACGAGCGAAGCGGTGTGCTTCATGGACTCATGCGGGTGCGCGGTTTCACTCAGGACGACGCACACATCATCTGCACACCGGAGCAGATGGAGAGCGAAATCCGCGAGGTACTACGCTTCAGCCTCTGGATATGGAAGGTTTTTGGCTTCAAGGAGATCAAGGCGTATCTCGCCACCCGTCCCAAGGAGTCTGTCGGCGAGCAGAGCCGCTGGGACGCGGCGCTGGAGTCTCTTCGCAAGGCGGTTGACGCCGAGAGCGTTGCCTACGAGATTGACGAGGGCGGCGGCGCATTCTACGGCCCCAAGATCGACCTCAAGATCAAGGATGCCCTAGGCCGTGAGTGGCAAATGACCACGATCCAGTTTGATTTCAACGAGCCGGAACGTTTTGACATGACCTTTGTTGACACCGACGGCCAGCACAAGCGCCCCTACATGATCCACCGCGCACTGCTTGGTTCCCTTGAGCGTTTCTTTGGTGTACTCATCGAACACTTTGGTGGTGCATTCCCGGTGTGGATAGCGCCGGAGCAGGTCGCCGTGATCACAGTCGCCGAAACCTTCAACGACTACGCTCGAAATGTTGCCACCGAGCTGAAAGCCCGCGATATCCGCGTCAGCTTGGAACTAGACGACAAGCGCATGAACGCCAAGATACGTGACTGTCAGACCCGCAAGGTGCCATATATGCTAGTGCTTGGCCAGCGCGAGCAGGACGATGGCACAGTCTCCATCCGCACCCGCGATGGCAAACAGATAGCCCCGATGAAGGTCACTGACTTCGCCGCCTACGTTGAGAACAAGATTGCGACGCGGGCAATTGACCTGTAACAAAAACCACGAGTAGTGCCGGAACGAATGAGTCTCCTTCTCTGATCCTACTCGGTATCCCGGATCCAACCCTATTATGTCGACCTAACTAAGCCTGTTAGGTCGGCATAACTAGGGCTATTATGTCGACCTAACTAAGCCTATTAGGTCGGCATAACTAAGCCTGTTAGGTCGGCATAACTAGGGCTATTATGTCGACCTAACTAAGCCTATTAGGTCGACCTAACTAAGCCTGTTATGTCGGCATAACTAAGCCTGTTATGTCGGCATAACTAGGGCTGAGGGTGAGCGCCCTCTAGAACTGAGATTCTAGCGGCATCCAACCTGTAAGGATGATCCTGCCAGCGAATACCGTGAGGGGCGCTACGAGAACCAAGCCGAAGCAGCCGACCATGGTATGTACCACTTCCGACGAGACCCAGCTCATGTTGATGATGTTCTCCAAAGGCACGCCTTGGCGATGAAGGTCATGATCATGGCGGTGTATTCGGCGGAATAGGCAAGACAGCAGTGTGGTACTCATGGCGCCGGTAACATGGCGCGATACGGAGTCCCCACTTTTAATCAGGTTGAGGGGGCTGATGGCGGGATACTGGGTCTTGATCTCGTCCATGTCGCTGGAGGAGAGCGAGGAATATGCCAGAGATGAAGAGGTGCGCCAGGTGTAGCCCGAATAGAGCAGGGTTGTAGTATAAAATAAAAAAAAGAGAGATACTTCACGTAACTTTTGCTTAATCTAAACGATTGAGCATGTGTCCCATTGGTCGCTGAGTGCGCTAACTGCGTTCAGCGACTATGGTATGCCCTGAGACTGTCGAAGGGTGATCGTTTTGGAACAGGCTCAACTTATATAGAATATTTTCTGAATGGAGTCAGGCTATGCGCGTTGTTGTTTCTCCCCATCCGGTAAGCGGAACGTTTCGTGTTCCAGCTTCTAAGTCCCATACCATAAGGCGGCTGCTCATCGCGACGCTGAGTAGCGGGGTTTCTACTATTGATTATCCGCTAGATTCACTGGACGCCCATTCCTGTGTGGCGGTATGCCGTGCCTTTGGCGCGTCAATCATCGAAGAGCGCGACTTTGACGCGGAGTGTCCCAACCCGCCGGATGCGGATGGCAGGCGTCTTACGCGCTACACGGTGCGGGGCGTGGGAACTGCGCTCGCCACGCCGTCAGAGCCGCTTGATGTGGCTAACTCTGGCACTACGCTCTTTCTGGCGCTGGCTATCGCTGCTTTGGGAACCGTGCCGTTCACGTTTACCGGCGATGAGCAGATTCGCAGGCGGAGCGCCGCGCCGCTCCTTGCCGCGCTTGCCGGCATGGGCGTCCGGACGCAGGCCGCGAACAACGGGTGTGCGCCAATCACGATACAGGGGCCGTTTAAGGGCGGACGGGTGAGCCTTGAGTGTCCCACGAGTCAGTACCTTTCGGCGCTGCTTTTGGCTACGCCTCTCGCGGAGAAAGACCTTATTATTGAGATTGATGTGCCTCTGCTCAACGAAAAGCCGTATATCGAGCTTACCCTTTCGTACCTTGATTCGCAGGGGATTGTGTATGAGAAAGCGCCGGACTTTTCCTCCTTCCGCCTTTATGGGGGACAGCGCTATAAGCCTATGAATGGCACGGTTCCTGCTGATTTTTCTTCGGCTGCGTTTCCGGCGTGTATTGCGGCAATCACCGGCGGGCCGCTTAGTCTGCCCAGCCTTGATCCGGCTGACGCGCAGGGCGACAAACGCATGTTTGATATGCTGGCTCAAATGGGCTGTACCGTGAACTGGACAGAGCAAGGCGTCAGCATTTCCAGAAATGGCCCCCTGCGCGGTGGCGTCTTCGACCTGAACGCCACGCCTGACCTTTTGCCTATCATGGCTGTGGCTGCCAGCTATGCTGAGGGGGAAACCGCTCTAGTCAATGTGGCTCACGCACGTATCAAGGAAACCGACCGCATCGCGATTATGGCCGCTGAACTGGGGAAACTCGGTATTTGCTGCACGGAGCGTCCTGATGCGCTCATCATTCAGGGGGGCAAGGTTCGTGGTGGCGGGGTTGATGGCCACGACGACCATCGCGTGGTAATGGCGCTCGCAGTAGCGGCGCTTGGCGCGTCCAGCCCGGTCAGCATCGACAGCGCTGAAGCTGCAAGCGTAAGCTACCCTGGCTTTCTCCACGCCATTGCGGGTGGGTGCGCTTAACCCGGAAGCCAGCCAAGGGGCAGGGAGAGTGAGAGGGGAAGGCTATGACCGATGTTGAGGCTGGCGATATCTCGCCTCATCATTTCTAACAATTACTGTTTAGCATTGACGCACTGAATCACGCTCAATAAGTGATACGTCAAGGGTTACGCTTTCCGCGCCAGCGCTTTTGTCCGCTAACTGGCGGAACAGAATGGCAACGGCAAGAGCCGCCTTGTACTCAATGTCTTGGGCAATAGTGGTCAGCCGAGGCGTAATCTGCATACAAAGCGGTATGTTGTCAAAGCCTATAATCGACATGTCTTCGGGAACCCGTACCCCAAGAGCATGTAAGCCGGTAATTAAATAGGAAGCTATATGATCGCTAGTCGCAAAAACAGCAGTAACGTTGCCCCTCAAATCGGCAAGACGCCGCACTATCCATGCAGTTGAATCAGGACTTGCCAATGATTCCTGACAAAACTCATAGTCCTTGTTGCGGGGAATGTTATACGCGCTGAGTATCCGGCGAAACCCTTCATAACGATGCTGAATTACGCCTAATCCCGTAAGCGGCGGGGAGACAAAGGCAATCTCACGATGTCCCTTGTCAATAAGGTATTGTGCGGCAAGTTCACCGCCTTTGCGATCGTCAAGCCCTACGTTGGATATACGGCGTAAGTGACTGTAACTGTCAATGAAGATTTTAGGAATGTCATCAGCATCGTGAATATGTCCAATATCATCGTCAAAAAAACCAATGATGATCGCGCCCGATACGTTCCACGCCCGCAGATTGCGCCCGATCTCCTCCAGATAGTCCACCACGTAAACCATGGTGTAGTAGCTGTGGGCTTTGACTTTCTGAATGATGGTTCCAACTGCGGTCGCGTTAAAGGGGCTGAGCAGAACGTTTACCTCACTGGTACCGCGAAGAATAACGGCAATGATACGGGAACTGTTGCGAACAAGCCCCCGTGCTGCTGCATTCGGTACATAGTTCCGTCGCTCGATAATCTCCTGAATCAGCTTTGCTTTACTCCGCGATATTCGCGCCATGTTGCCGTTGATGACGTTAGAAACCGTCATCGGAGTAACCCCCGCTTCCTGGGCTATATCTTTCAAGGTTACCATTCTTTTTCCTTTACGATTGTTATTGACATCCTCTCAAAGTGCCTATTAGTATAAGATTTAACGTTATACCAATGGCAATGTCAACATAAACTTGGTATTTAGGAGAGGAAAGGTATGAATAAAACTCTGGTGGAAGTGAGAAAGTGTATCCCGTTATACGTGCTATTGCTTCCAGCAATCGTTCTGGTGATCTGCTTCGCGTATGTGCCGATGTACGGCGTTATCATCGCGTTCAAGGACTACTCGCCGGCGCGAGGCATTATGAATAGCGCATGGGCTGGCTTGAAACACTTCAACCGGTTTTTCAACTCGTTCCAGTTCGGCGCGATTATGCGGAATACCCTAGGCATCAGCTTCTATTCCCTCGCGGTTGGTTTTCCGCTGCCCATCATTTTTGCCCTTTTCATCAACCAGATGAAGGCTGGACTGTTTAAGCGTTTCTTCCAAACCGTTACCTATATGCCGCACTTCATCTCAACCGTGGTCATGGTGGGCTTGCTGATACTGCTGCTGTCGCCAAGCTCCGGCATTTTCGGGAGCATCTGTCGTGCGCTCGGCTTTACTGCGCCAAACCTCATGGCTAACGCGGGGGCATTCAGCAGCGTGTATGTGTGGTCAGACGTGTGGCAACATTTAGGCTGGGACAGCATCATCTATATCGCCGCGCTCTCGTCGGTAGACCCTACGCTCTACGAGGCCGCGACTATTGACGGCGCAAGTCGCTGGCATAAGCTCATTCACATTGACTTCCCTATGATACTGCCGACGGCGGGCATACTCCTCATCATGCGGCTGGGAAGTGTACTGGGTGTGGGATTCGAGAAGGTTTACCTCATGCAGAACACGCTCAATCTTGATACAAGCGAGGTCATCGCCACTTACGTCTATAAGATGGGACTCTTGAGCAGTCAATACAGCTTTTCGGCGGCTGTGGGATTGTTCAACACGCTGGTCAACTTCGTTTTGTTGGTAATCGTCAACCGCGTCAGCAGCAAAATCAGTGACAACACGCTGTTTTAGCAAAAGGAGAACATAATGGCAACAAAATTGAAAGTGAAAAATACGACAAGCGACCGCGTGTTTAACATTGTGCTATATACCGTGTCGGTACTGTTTCTGGCAATCATCATATACCCGCTTTACTTTATTATCATTGCGTCGATCAGCGATCCAGCGGCAGTGAATACGGGTAAGGTCTGGATAGTACCGGTGAACTTTACCCTCGAAGGCTATCGGGAACTGCTGAGGCAGGCAAACGTCTGGCTCGGCTACCGGAATACCATTCTGTACACAGCGGTTGGCACACTGATTGCGTTAGCTATCAATGTGTCCGCGGGTTTTGCGCTGTCGTGGAAGAACCTTCCCGGTAGAAAGGTGATAAACCTGTTCTTTATCTTCATTATGTTCTTTAGCGGCGGTCTTATCGCAACGTTTTTAACCGTGCAGAACTTTGGGCTGTATAACACGTTTTGGGTAATGGTGCTGCCATTCTGCGTGTCGGTGTACAACGTTATTGTGGCGCGAACCTTCTTTCAGA
The DNA here is from genome assembly GCA_031279205.1 of Treponema sp. Lineage (GTDB taxonomy): Bacteria > Spirochaetota > Spirochaetia > Treponematales > Breznakiellaceae > JAIRMT01. The sequence goes on from JAITIX010000125.1 coordinate 9,796, forward strand.
ACACGATTCCGGCTGACCTGTGGGAATCAGCCCAACTTGATGGGTGCGGGTATCTGCGTTACTTCGTGGTGATAGCTCTGCCTCTGTCAAAGGCGATATTGGCAGTGCTGGGGCTATGGACAGCCGTGGGTCACTGGAACTCGTACTTCAACGCGTTGATCTACATCCGCGATGAGTCACTGTATCCGCTCCAGCTTGTTCTGCGGAACATACTCGTTAATAACCAGATGATGAGCGCGATGGGGACTGGTGAGGCAGCGCAGATTGCGCTCCGCGCTGCGAATCTCATGCGTTACGCACTTATCATCGTGTCTACGGCTCCGATTCTGTGTATCTATCCTTTTGTACAGAAATACTTTAATCAGGGGACTATGGTGGGAGCCGTGAAAGGATGAGGCTCGCTGGTATTTTAAGAGAAGCGCTGCTTATGGCGCTGATGGGCTGCGCGGCTAAGCATGGCGATGGCGTTGTGTTTCAGGCGGACGAGGCGTTCAAACGTGACGGGTGGCTGGTCTTTGCAGTGTACGCGCCAAGCCCCGGTGAGTATGCCGGCAAGGTCGTGTATGCGAAAGGCGCTAAGGGACCGGCCGAGGTAGCGGTGAATGGCGTTAAGGTAGCGGCGGAGACAGCGATAAACGGGGCGCTGAACGCGGGTATCAACACGATTAGCCTGAATGACCGCGATGCACAGGTAACAGCGCTGGTATTACAGGGTGTAGTCCCGGCAAGCCGCGGGGCAACCGTGGGATGCCGGCAATATGAGGCAGAGACCGTAACGACTAACGCCGAGGTATTGCCTGATTCGCGGGTATACCGCGAATTTGCAAGCGAGGCATCGGGACGAAGCGCCGTGCGGCTCGTTAATACGGGCGATTATGTGGAGATTAGCGCGGAGGCGGCGTTTAACGCGCTGACGCTTCGCTATTGCATACCAGATGCAGAGGATGGTGGCGGTATTGATGCAAGTTTAGGACTGTATATCAATGACGAGCGACACGATTTGCATCTGACCTCAAAGTACACATGGGTATATGGCACATTCCCCTGGACTAACGCGCCTGACGAGAGCGGTCATCACTTTTTTGATGATGTTCACCTTCTGCTGCCCCAGACACTGTCGACAGGAACACGCTTACGGTTACAGAAAGATGCGGCGGACACGGCTGCGTATTACCTCATTGACCTTGTCGAGCTTGAGGAGGTTGCCCCGCCCGCGCAGCAACCGGCAAATGCGCTGTCAATCACTGACTATGGCGCAATCGCCGATGACGGCGAAGACGACAAGCTCGCCTTCTTGCGCTGCGTTCAAGCTGCTGGGAAAGCGGGCAAGGAAGTATGGATACCAGCCGGAGAATTTAGCTTCAACGGCGCGGCTATGGAGATAACGGTGTCTGACACAGTTATTCGGGGCGCGGGAATGTGGCACAGCGTGTTGCACGGCTTAGGCGCGGGCTTCAAAATCAGCGCCCATAACGTGTCGTTCTATGACTTCGGTATTATTGGCGAAGAAACACGGCGCGATGATAACTTTGGGCTAATCGGTTTTGCGCCCAGCTTCTTTAGTAACACGTTTATACAGAACGTATGGATCGAACACGTTAAAGTTGGCGTATGGGCAAATCACGCTGATGCACTGTATGCGGCGGGCTGTCGTATCAGAAACACCTTTGCCGATGGCGTTAATCTCTGCGGCGGAACTAGTAATTCAATGGTAGAGCAGTGCGCGATACGGAATACTGGTGACGATGCGCTGGCACTGTGGTCATCGTCAAACTACGACCGACCTGATCGTGCAAACACGATTCGCCATAATACTGCGGGCTTGCAGTGGCTGGCGAATAATGTCGCGGTCTATGGCGGCGTTGATAACATCATCACAGACAACTTGCTGCATGATACCGTGTGTTTTGGCGCAGGCATTAATGTCAGTACAAATTTCACGCCTCATGCCTTTGATGGTGCGCTTACCATAGCGCACAACACGCTCCAGCGTTGCGGCAGCCGTAACTACGATGCCGTTGTTCACTATGGCGCAATCTGGGTGCGCTGCCCTGAACCTATAGACGCAACCATCGTGATTCAAGGAAATGAGGTCAGCGACGCTACTTACCACGGCTTATCTATAGAAGGAAACCATCGGGTCCGCGAAGTTCTTGTTACAAACAATCGCTTTGAAAGCCGCGAACGAGGTATCGACATCGGCACAGGCATCAGCGGAACCATGACCGTGAAGGATACAATTTTTTCAGGCGTGCTACAGAACCGGTCTGAGGCAACCTTTACCATCACGGGTCTGTAGAAATGCGTAACGAGGAATCCATTAGGGACGAACAATCAGTCGCCCTAAGATTATTAGGAGGAAAGTGTTATGAATAACACAAAGAAAACAGCGGGCATACTTATTGCCGCGCTGATGGCGCTGGGTATCCTTGGGGGATGTTCTGGCAACAAGACGGGTGGAGCAGCAGCTTCCACAAGCAGCAGCGGTACGACACAGGGCGCAACCGCCGCAAATGACATTGGTTTCCACGAAACTGGTTTGCCCATTGTTGATACGCCGGTTAAGCTCAGGGCAATTACCATGCGCTGGGGCAGTATGGGAAACACCTTTGAATCAAACGCCTTTCTGCAACAGCTTGAGCAAGACAGTAACGTGGACATTGTCTGGGAAGTGAAGTCCTCCAGCGACTGGAATGAGCAAAAGTCCCTACTCTTTGCCAGCCGTGATATGCCGGACATTGCCATTGGCAACCAGACCTTTAGCACTACCGACATTTCCAACAACCGCGACTACTTCATCCCGCTCGACGACCTCATCGACAAGTATATGCCCAACCTGAAAGCAGCTTTTGCGGAAACGCCGGAACTACGTCGCGCCTGCACCTCGCCCGATGGCAAGATTTACTCTTTGCCTGCCCGCCTACCCGCGCGACCCATTACCCGTAACATGACCATCATCAACAAGACTTGGCTTGACCGGCTCGGTCTCGCCGAACCTCAGACCCTGGACGACCTCTACAATGTGCTGAAGGCGTTTAAAGAACAGGATGCTAACGGAAACGGCGATCCTAACGACGAAATCCCTTACACCGATGGTTACAAGGTAGACTTTCTCACGCCCTTTGGCATACTCGATTGCAATGAAACTAACCTCATGGTTAAAGACGGCAAAGTCGTTGATATACGCGCCATCCCGGAATACCGTGATGGTATTGCGTACATGGCTCGGCTCTATGCCGATGGTTTGCTCGATCCAGAGATGTTTACTCAGGATGATACCATGCGGAACGGTAAGTACCAGAATCCGGGTGTTTCCCGCGTTGGTATGTCGTATCAGTGGACGCCGGATGCGGTGTTTGGCGGCTGGAGCAGCGAGTACATTGCCATAGCGCCACTGATTGGTCCCGACGGTAAGCGTTACGCCCAGGGCGATCCTAATGGCGTGTGGGCTATCTCCGGCAATGAAATGTCGATAACAACCTTTTGTAAAAACCCGGAAGTAGCTGCGCGTTGGGCTGACCAGTTCTACACGAATGAAGCGACGATACAGAACTTCTGGGGCGCTATTGGCACCGTCATCAAGGCAAACAGCGACGGCACGTATGAGCTTAACAACCCGCCCGCTGGTACCGGCGCCGACGCATGGTATTGGGATCAGAGTCTTCGGGACTTCGGCCCGGGCTATGCCAGTCCCGCATTTGAGAGCAAACTCAAACTCAACCCAGAATCTGGAGACGGCTTCAAACTGGAAATCGACAAACTCACCAAGGAATATGTTACAACGCCGTTCCCGCGCATCTCTTACACGGTTGAGGAACTGGACGAGCTTGCCATACTCAGCTCTGACATCACTTCATACATGGATCGCTCGCGGTCGAAGTGGATCACCGAGGGTGGTATTACGGCTGAATGGGATGCCTACATGGCCCAGCTTAACCGTATGGGGCTTGACCGCTATCTAGCAATCCACGAAGGCGCGTATAAGCGCTATATGGGCAACTAAAGCCATACCTTTCATTCACGTTACACGAAGCAGCCTCAAGTCATAAAAGAAGGACTTCGTGTAACTTCAAAAGTTTGAGCTTGAGATACATTGGCCGTTTCGCCATTGGTATTGATGGCCACAGCGACCACCGCGTGGTAACGGCGCTGGTATTACAGGTGTAGTCCCGGCAAGCTGTGGGGCCATGACAGAATGCCGGCAATATGAGGCGGAGATCGTAACGGCAAGCAATGCCGAGGTACTGTCGGATTCATGGGTATACCACTTCTGTAACCATTTCTAGAAGTCCTAGAACCATTTCTAGAAGTCCTAGAACCATTTCTAGAAGTCCTAGAACCATTTCTAGAAGTCCTAGAACCATTTCTAGAAGTCCTAGAACCATTTCTAGAAGTCCTAGAACCATTCCCAGAAGTCCTAGAACCATTCCCAGAAGTCCTAGAACCATTCCCAGAAGTCCTAGAACCATTCCCAGAAGTCCTAGAACCATTCCCAGAATCGCTATATGGGTAACTAAAGCTAGAATTTTCATTCACGTTACACGAAGCAGCCTCAAGTAATAAAAAAGAGGCTTCGTGTAACTTCAAAAGTTTGAGTTTGAGATACATTGGCCGTTTCGTGATTGGTGTTGATGGCCACGACGACCATCGCGTGGTAATGGCGCTCGCAGTGGCGGCGCTTGGCGCGTCCGGCCTGGTCAGCATCGACAGCGCCGAAGCTGCAAGCGTAAGCTATCCTGGCTTTCTCCTCTCCATAAGCAGGGTGTGCTCAACCTGGGGGCCAGCCAAGGGGACGGCCGCCGAGGACGTGGATGTGAAGGTGGTCTACGGTCTGGCCTCCGTCTGTTTTACAGTTAATCACAAAACGTGCGCCGTTTTCCTCGCAACCAAGCGCGACAGCTAGCTTCTGCGCCTGATCGAGCAGCTTCCCCATGAGCCGACTATCATCCGTCTCCATGATGTTTCTGATGTGCTGCTTGGGTATCACCAGAAAGTGTACTGGCGCTTGCGGTGCAACATCGTGAAAGGCAAGCAGTTCATCGTCTTCATAGATTTTCCGCGCTGGTATCTCTCCACGCGCGATCTTGCAAAAGATACAGTTTTCCATAGGAAAGAGTATAGCGTGATTCCAAGTTTGCGGTCTAGGAAACGTATTGAAATTATAATAAGTATTGTATGAAATATCATACACAGAATTCACTTATACAAGGAGTATTTGCTTTTATGTGTACAGCTATCTAATTGTAATATAATAAATTAACACAACGATACCGCTCTTGGCACAGAAATAGCTTTATATAGGCATTATCAGGAGGTCTGTTGTGAATACCAAACAGAAAAAGAACAATCTGGCAAAAAATGGCGTCTCCGCTGCGGATGATCTTTTGCGGATGTATTTTACTCAAATCAAAAAGATACCCTTGCTGAGTTTTGAGGAAGAACTTGAGCTATCCAGACAGATACAGGTAGGGAATTCGGCGGCTAAGCAGAAGCTGATTGAAGCCAATCTAAGGTTGGTGGCAAAAATTGCCTGTTCCTATAAAACGCCGGATGTTGCCTTTATGGACATTATTCAGGAAGGAAATATGGGTCTCATGTACGCTACTGAGAAATACGACTACAAACGGCACTTGCGTTTCTCAACCTACGCGCACTGGTGGATACGGCAGTTTATCACCCGTTTTCTGACCAACAAGCGCCGCGCCATTCGTCTGCCGCATCGGAAGGAGGAGGTACTCCACAAAATCCAGCAAAACATTCATGCGCTTACCCAGCGTCTGGCACGGCAACCAAACGCTCAGGAAATAGCCGATGATCTGGGGATTTCTGTTGAGGAAGTCAACTTTGTTCTCAACATGACAAGCACTCAGCTACCCCTTGAGCCTGCCGATGAAGAGGATGATGCCCTCTCGATACTCGAACTTCACGAGGACTACACCTACAGCCCAGAGTGCGAGTTCTTCCGGCAGTTCTCTCATGATGACACCCTGCGTATCCTGAACCGCTTGCAGGCTAATGAGAAACGGGTACTTGTGTACCGGTTCCAGCTTAACGGCGGCAAGAAGTACACACTCCGCAAGATCGGCGACAAGCTGGGCATTTCGCCGGAAACCGTGCGTCAGATCGAAATCAGGGCGTTGAAGAAGATGCGCTTTCACGCGGAAGAATTGCGTGAAAGCCTTTTTGCGAGCTGATTTTTTATCAAATCCACCGTATACCCCTGCCCTTGAGGGCTGGGGATATACCCCATAGCTTGTGATGTTGTAAACAAACCACAGCAAGTTACGGGGTATGGTTTGCGGCCCTCTTTCCAAATCAGGATCTATTCAAAGCGGACCGATGTTAAACCACCGCTTTTAACCGCTTTAATATCGTCGTAGTACAACACCGAGTGTAGATTCCCTCTGGCATAATCGTAGTAGGTATCGTTTGTGTTGGTATGAATCGTGTTCACCCAGAGACCAAAACTCGTAATGTTTGCCTTATTGAAGGTTCCATTACTCTTGCCTTTGAACAGGCTGAAAGGCAGGGTTACAAGTTTTGCCGTCGTAGTTCCGGCAAAGGGTGTACCTGCGCTGATCTCGATCTCGTTGAGGAATACCTCGAAGTCCTCGTTACCTGAACGTACCTGAACGACGACCTTCTGGTTCTTGCCGTCAGGCTTGATCCAGAGCTGGAGTGCGTCATAGTCCGACCAGTCTCCGCCGTAGGAATAGGTTCTGCCGGTATAACCCTCGCCACCAGAAATACTCAGGGTGTAGTCGAGTGCCATGCCGTAAGTACCGCCCCGCTTTTCCGTAGTGGATAACCTTATCGTATTACTACAATCAGCGCCGGAATTGCCTGACCATGTGTTATTCAAAACTTCATCTGAGCCATAGTGGAACTCGAAATCATCAACCACATTGGGGTCGGTACGAACCGGCTTGGTTCCGAAATATACCGTTATTGTAGACAGCGTTGTGGTTTTGTCTTTCAGTGTGACGGTTCCCTGCGTCGTTTCTGTCCCAAAAGCCGTCAGTTCAGCCGCGCTTAAGTCCGCTTTGTACCAAGTAACGCCTGTAGGAGCTGACGAGTCCGGAGTCGCGTTTTTGGTAAGTTCATGGCTGGTATTGGCAAGTACAAAGCTAATCTGTCCCGCCGCATTTTTCACGCTTGCTCGGAGTGTTATCGCGTTTTCAATATACGCACCGCCGGCTGGGGCGAGGACAAAGCCTTTGCTTCCTTGAGCAGCGGAACTTATCGAGATCGCGTTCGTTAAGCCGTAGAAACCAGTTCCGTTAGCGAAGATTGATTTATCGTTATTATAAAAGTCGATGAAGGCATCAACCATTGGATGCCCGGTCGTGGCAGAGGTCTTATAGGGAGCCATGTAATTGGTTCCGCCTGAGAAATTCGCCCATACCAGATAGTACGCCATGTGGGAAGCAGACACCTTGTCAAGCACGTCGGTAAACCATGTTTGCCGTGTGTTATTAGCGATACCACTCGTGCTCATACCGGTCTCGGCAACCGCCGAAACTTTCCCACGCTCCTGTGCAATGCCATCGACCAGACTGATCGTGTTCGCCAAAGACGTATTCATCCACGAATTATTACCATTGGAATTATCGTAGTAATCAAAAGCGATAACATCAATGTACTCGTCTCCCGGATATCGTTCCAGATAATCATCCTTACTGCTGAATGGTCCATTTGGAGAATACACATACAGGAAGTTATGCACGTCCTTGATATCCCGTAGATATTCCACAGTATATCGGACAACGTTCTTATAGGTTTCGGGTGTACAGAACGCCTTTCCCCACCAGAACCAGCTACCGTTATGCTCGTGGAATGGCCTGAACAGCACCGGAACATCAGCTGCTTCTAGAAGGTGGGCATAGGTGGCGATCTTGTCCAAATACTCGTTGAAAAGTCCGTTCAGATCTCCGCTGGGAAGTATCCGCAACATTACGTCCCCCGTGAGGGTACCGGGTGTGTATGAGTTCCAATCACCTGATTCCTTTACATAGTTAAAGTTGGGGAAGTGCGTAGAAACGGTAACTATGGCTCCTTCCTGTGCTGCGTGGATGCTGAGTTTTGCTGATCCCGCTATCGGATTCGCGTCGTAATCAAGATCGCCAGTACGAATCGTGCTTCCAGGATATTCGTTCCCAATGATAGACAGGGTATCAATGCCCATGATCCCTGCGAAGGAACCGGTAATATCCTTGGTATCGGATTGCGTTGATCCTGTATATGCTGCCCCGTGCTTATGGTGCATATCATTCTGATGGCCGTAGATTACCTTGTCCGTATTACCAAGCGCTTTAAGATAGGCGTAGAGCCGCGCAGTTTCCACAGTGGCTTCCCCGTCCACAAGCCGTACCGATGCAGGAAGGCTCAGAGCAGGTACCTGAGTGCCGGTCGCATTCGGGGTCTTGGTGATTGCTGTCTGATCCGGTCCGGGCGGTGCAGCAACATAGCTGAACTTGATGTTGTCGATAAACATCGCACCTGAGTAGTCCGTATTTCCTCCGATAATACCCAGCGTGAGGTCGGGTATTGTCGTGAGGTCGCCGGTCAACACCGTCGTTACGCTTACTTTCCTATAAGTACTAGCAACAGCCGTACCCACGCTGCTACCGTTTCTCAGATTGACGATGATCGCATTTTTATCAATACCACCGTTTGAGAACACTTTGTACTGGAGGCTACCAGTACTGGTAATGGAGGGATCAAAATAGAAATCAAAGCTAAAGGTGTTGTAACCCGATACATCAAGTGCAGGAGCGATATCGGTCTTGATTTTTGGTTCACTCCAGCCCACCGAGGCATCGTACTGCGCCGTAAACTTCACCATGCCCTCACCAAGGCTGTTGTCCCACTCAAGTGTCGGTTCTCCAGCCCCGTAAGCGTAATGCTCACCAGTGGCAACCTGCCATCCAGCAGTATCCGTGTCGAAGCTCCAGACCTTCGCGGTCTCAGTAACCTCTGAGGGGAGGCGTGTTTTACCTCCATCCTTCACGGACGAACAGCTACAGAGTACCGTCACTAATACAGCGATACTTCCGACACATAGACACTTTTTACCCATAAGATTTCCTCCTTAAAAATCCGTCTGCTATACGGCAGGACATTCCCCGCTCTAGCGGGATATATGCCAGGTATGTCTAGCTACATAAATCAATACCTAACATATCTTCATTGTATTAACTAAGAAACTGACTGTCAATAAATTTAATAAACTTATTGACAAACTAAATAACTACTTATAACCTATTCATTAATTGCCTAAATTTTAGGTAATACACACTATATTCTGGAGGACTTTATGAAAAAGCTTATTTTAGGGCTTTTGGTCGCGGCTATCGCGACAGGAAGCGTATTCGCGTCTGGCGCACAAACACCGTCATCAACAGGAGGAACGACGGTTGCCGCCTCTGACCTGCCTACTATTGACCAGCTGAGGCTGGGGCAGGATTACACCAATCTGAATGTTACGATTCAGGTTAAAACCCATCGTACCGACATCGTGAACACGGTATTCCCACGTTACATCGCTGACTTTCAGAAGATGTATCCCAACATCAAAATCGTGTACGAGGCAATTACTGACTATGCGGAGACCATCACTATGCGCCTGTCAACGCCAAACTGGGGCGACCTCTGCATGATTCCCACCACCATCGGGGTTAGTGAGCTTGGGAACTATTTCCAGCCCCTTGGCGCACTCGCTACCCTCAGCCAGACCTATCAGTTTGCCGACAACCGCATGTTTAACAACACGGTTTACGGGCTGTCATCAACTAACAACGTACAGGGGATTCTCTACAATAAGCGGATTTATCAGCAAGCCGGTATTAACCCGCTGCCGAAAACGCCGGACGAGTTCCTCGCCGCGTTGCAGAAGATTAAAGACAATACCAGCGCTATTCCCCTCTACACCAACTTCGCGGCAGGCTGGACCATGGGCGCGTGGGACGCTTACATCAGCGGTAGCGCCACCGGCGATCCCAACTTCATGAACCAGATACTGCCCCACGCTGCAAACCCCTTCTCAGACCGCGGCGACGGGACTGGTCCTTATGCGGTGTACTCCGTGCTGTACGAAGCCATACGACGCGGCTTGGTCGAGGATGACCCCACCACCACAGACTGGGAAGGCAGTAAGGGCATGATGAACCGAGGCGAGATCGCCACAATGGTTCTGGGAAGCTGGGCAATTACCCAAATGCAGGAAGCCGGTCCCAATGCCGCAGACATTGGCTACATGCCCTTCCCCATCACGGTTAAGGGTAAGCAGTACGCCGGCGCCGGCGCTGACTACAACTACGGCGTGAACAAAAACTCGTCGCGGGACGCCCGTATCGCCTCCATGCTCTACATCAAGTACCTCGTGGAACAGTCAAACTTCGACTACGACCAGGGCGGTATTCCCACCGTAAAAGGACGTGAGCCGCCGACAACGCTTGCCGCCTTCGCAGGCATCGACCTGGTTGCCGATAACCCCGCGCTCCCAGGCGAGGAAGACCTGCTGGAACGTATCAAGACCCAGTCAGAGGTCGCCATTAATATGACCAACCAGCACGTTATCGACATCGCTGAAGCCGCTATCCGCGGCAACAAAACGCTCAAGGAGATCGTTGACGACTGGAACGCCCGCTGGTCTGCCGCACAAAGAAGGTACAACGTAACGATTAAGTAAGGTAAAAGAGAAAGTAACTGCGAAGCATACCGCTTCGTGGTTACTTTCAATCCGACACACTAACCCAAGGAGGCTGCACTATGAACCTGCGACGCTGGTTTATGAACATACGACATCAGCAAATCGTGGTAACAGTTACGTTTATGCTCGTGCCGTTACTGTTATTGTTCCTGTTTACCTATTTCCCTTTCCTTAACATGATACGTTTCAGCCTCTACGACATGAAGTACATCGGCAGGCGTACCTTCGTCGGCTTGCAGAACTACATTGATGTCTTTACGCGCCCCGACATCTTCACCTCACTAAGACTCAGCCTCTACTACTTATTAGCATCGTTTGTGCAGCTGGGGCTGGCGCTGCTCTTTGCTACATTGCTCAGTTTCGGTATCCGCGGCAGCAATGTCTTCAAAGGCATTATCTTCTTTCCCTATCTCGTGAACGGTATCGCCATCGGCTTCATCTTCAAGTTCTTCTTTACCCGCGGCTTTGTGTTGGATTCCTTACTGACAACGCTCGGCATCAGTCAGACAAGCCTCCCATACTGGCTCCGCGACACTGGCGTGAACAACTTCATGCTGGCGGCAACATCGGTGTGGCGCTATCTGGGGCAAAACATGGTACTCTTCATCGGCGCGATTATGGCGGTTGACCCGCAGTTGTACGAAGCCGCCGACATCGACGGCGCTACCAGTTGGCACAAATTCTGGCATATCATCATGCCAAGCATACAGACCATTGTCGTGTTGAACCTCATCCTCTCGATTACCGGTTCCATCAGCGCCTTTGAGCCGCCTTACGTCATCACCAACGGCACCTTTGACACCGGCACCTACTTCATCATCATGAACCGCCTCGCCCATGAGCTTCAGCGCGTCGGACTCGCATCCGCAATGGCAGTAGTCCTGATGATGATCATTATCTTCGTTACTCTGTTCCAAAAGCTCGTCTTTAAAATCTTCTTTGAACCTGACCAAAACAGCTATACCTTTAGTGAACGCCGCGCAATGAAGCGTCGCCTCGCAGTCGCCAACAGCAAAGGAGACGCACTATGAGCGCGATCATAAGCGCAAAGAACAGCGCGCACAACGCTCCGGTAACAGGAAATAGCCTTGCTATCATCAAAAAGGCAATACTGTTGATACTGCAATACGCAGCGCTGTGTTTCATCAGCTTTGTGGCGCTGTATCCGCTAGTTTCCATCGTGATAACAGCCTTCAAGAGCGCCGAAGAGTACGGCGCAACAACCGTGATGACCCTGCCCAAAAGCTGGGCATACTTCGACAACTTCACCACCGCGTGGAAGAGCGCCAACATGGGTCTCGCTTTCGTTAACTCAGTGATTATTCTTATATTTGTGCTGGGCGGCTCAGTGCTGATAAGCTCAATGCTTGCCTTTGTGTTGAACCGCTTCAAGTTCCGCGGCAACGAGTTGATACGCAACCTCTTTCTCCTGGCCGCGCTGGTTCCGGGCGTGGCAATGCAGGTAACCGTGTACCAAATCATGTATACGCTTGGCTTCATCAACACTATGCACGGCTACATCATCCTCATGCTTGGCACTGACGTTATCTCCATCTACATCTTCCTACAGTTTTTCGTGAACCTGCCGGTATCTCTGGACGAATCGGCAATCATCGACGGCTGCACCTACTTCGGCGTCTTCTTCAAGATACTGTTCCCCCTGCTCCAGCCCGCAATCGTAACCTGCATGATCCTCAAAGGCGTCGGCACCTATAACGAATACTACATGGCGAACCTCTATCTGCAAGACAAAAACCGCTTCTCGGTTGTGGCAACGTCGCTGTACACCTTCACGGGACCTATGGGTAATCAGTATAATTTCATCTGCGCCGGCGTCATCATCACGATTATCCCAGCGCTCATCATCTTCATCCTATGCCAGAAGCAAATCTACGCGGGTTTAGCAAACGGCGCGGTGAAAGGTTAACATTTCATGCCGGTAAACCGGCGTAAGGAGTATTTATGAGTATACAGTTAAAGAACGTGAACCCCCTGCCGAACATTCCTTGGCAGGATGCGCCCAGCAGTGGCCGAAAAGAAGTGCTGTGGCGCTATTCAGGGAATCCCGTGATCCCACGCGACCTTACCAAGCGGTCAAACAGCATCTTTAACAGCGCGGTAGTGCCTTTCAAAGGCGAATTCGCTGGCGTCTTCCGCTGCGACGATACCGCCCGCCGTATGAACATCTTCGCAGGCAAGAGCAAAGATGGCTTCTCGTGGAACATCAAGGACGACCCCATTGATTTCATCAAAACCGACCCATCCCTGCCAGACTCCGAGTACAAGTACGACCCCCGCGTTGTCTTCATCGAAAACCGTTACTACATCATCTGGTGTAATGGCTACCACGGTCCCTGCATTGGTTTGGGCTACACCGAGGACTTCGAGAAGTTCTACATCATGGAGAACGCGCTCATGCCCTACAACCGCAACGGCGTCCTCTTCCCGCGCAAAGTCCACGGCAACTTCGCCATGTACAGCCGCCCAAGCGATTCGGGTCATACGCCATTCGGCGACATCGTGTACTCCGAAAGCCCCGACCTCACGTTCTGGGGTAAACACCGTCATGTTATGGCGCCTAATGGTTCGCAGAGCGCATGGCAAAGTACCAAAATCGGCGCGGGGCCAGCGCCCATCGAAACCAACGAAGGCTGGCTCCTGTTTTACCACGGCGTTCTCACCAGTTGTAACGGCTTTGTCTACAGCTTTGGCGCGGCGTTACTGGACATCGATGAGCCGTGGAAAGTCATTGCCCGCAGCCGCCCCTACCTCATCAACCCCCGCGAAATCTACGAGTGCGTTGGCGACGTGCCTAACGTAACCTTCCCGTGCGCATGCCTCGTTGACGGCAACACCGGTCGCCTCGCCATCTACTACGGCTGTGCTGACACGGTTACGGGACTGGTGTTTGGTTACATCGACGAAGTCGTGGCTTTCGTGAAAGAAAACAAGTGCTAACAAAACACCCGCGCCCCATAAGGGGCGGCAAGAAAATTTATCACAAGCGCGTAAACCCCAGGCTTTAGGCTTGGGGTTATAGAGCGCAAAAATCCATAGGATTCCTTCAGCCCCAGAACTTACGGCTTTTCCACTTTTCCCTCTAAAGTCCACAGATTACACAGATTTTTTATATCAAAACTCTTCTTAAATCTGTGGAGCGGGGTCAACCCCCGAAGCGTGGGGGTCAACCCCCGAACCAGCGTGGTTAACCCCCGAAGCGTGGGGGTCAACCCCCGAACCAGCGGGGTTAACCCCCGAAGCGTGGGGGTCAACCCCCGAACCAGCGGGGTTAACCCCCGAAGCGTGGGGGTCAACCCCCGAAGCGTGGGGGTCAACCCCCGAACCAGCGGGGTCAACCCCCGAAGCGTGGGGGTCAACCCCCGAACCAGCGGGGTCAACCCCCGAAGCGTGGGGGTCAACCCCCGAAGCGTGGGGGTCAACCCCCGACAATTGATTTTATAATAGAGTATGAAAAAGGGGGCTATTATGCCCCAGACTGTGTAAAAACACTGTCCTTAGAGAGGTATTCCTCAAAACATTCTTTAATAAAGTTGTTTGGAGAATAGACGTGGGAATTCATCCGCAGGCTAGCAGGGGCTAGCGCATTCACGTCTTGTTATACAAGCGCCGCGCCAGTATCATCGTCCTATGTTTGCTTCAATCTTATCGTCCACCGGCGCTCGCGCCTACTTCATCGGGATCAAAGGCACGGGTATGTGCGCCCTTGCCGAACTCTTACACGCGGGTGGCTTACGGGTTTCCGGATCGGATTGCGCCGACGTGTTTTATACCGACGCCATACTCAAGGAACTAGGCATACCCTACTTTGAGTCTTTTGATAGTGGCCACATCACTGACAATATTGACCTCGTGATTCATTCAGCGGCCTATTCGTTTGAAACTAATCCAGAAATGGCCGAAGCCCGGCGTCTAGGCCTGCCGCTTGTAAAATATACCGACGCGCTTGGCGCGTATTCAACGCTGTTTGACTCATCAGGCATAGCCGGTGTGCATGGGAAAACTACCACTACAGCCCTCTGCGGGGCGCTCGTCAAGGGCATCAACCTGCCGGCACGGGTACTCGTGGGAAGCGCAGTCAGCGCGTTTGGCCGCGTCAGCGCGATGCAGCGCGAAACCGCTGGCGCTCGGTCTACCCTGATTAATGGCGACCGCTACTTTATCGCGGAAACCTGCGAATACCGCAGGCACTTTTTGTCCTTTTGTCCAAAACGCATTGTGCTGACCAGTGTGGAAAGCGATCATCAGGATTATTACCCCACCTACGAGGCTATCCGCGACGCTTTTTTGGAGTATGGCCGGAAACTGCCGTCTGGCGGGGAGCTTATCTACTGCGCCGACGACGCGGGGGCTGCTGAGCTTGCCGCGACGCTTGACGCGGAAAAGCGGGGGATACGGCTTGTGCCTTATGGGTTTAAGGCCGAAGGCGACTTCAGGATCAGCGCGTATCGTGTGGCTGATGAGCGTACGCTCATGCGACTTGCGGGTTTTTCGGGCGGTGAAACCGTCGGTTCCACCGCGGAAATCGCGCTGCGGGTTCCGGGCAGACACACTGCGCTCAATGCGGCGGCGGCGCTTGCTCTGTGCAGCTCGCTGATAAACGCCGAAGGTGGCGCAAAAGGCGGCTGGACAAACGAAGCGTGGAACGCGGCTCTCAGGGCGCTTGATGAGTTTCGGGGCAGTAAACGCCGCTCGGAAATCATCGGGGAAGCCGGCGGCATTCTGTTTATGGACGATTATGGCCATCATCCCACGGCGATTCAGATTACGCTTGAGGGACTCAGGGAGTTTTATCCCAAACGCCGGATCGTAGTGAGCTTCATGTCCCACACCTACACTCGCACCGCCGCCCTGCTTGACCGTTTCGCGGCGTCTTTGACAGGCGCTGACATTGTGTTTCTGCATAAGATTTATGCCTCAGCGCGGGAAGTCTACGAGGGCGGCGTGAATGGCAAGACGCTCTTTGAGCGCACACAGGCGCTGTTTCCACCTGAAAAGTGCCATAACGTGTATTACATTGAAGAATACGCCGCCGCTGTTGAGTCGCTAAAAGCCATTCTGCGCCCGGCCGACCTCTTCCTTACCCTGGGCGCGGGGGACAACTGGAAGCTGGGACAAACACTGTTCACTTATTATCAACAGCGCCAAAAGCCCTGTCTTTAGGCGTGGGGATATAAGGGCGCAGCGGCAAGAGATAGCTTGGGAAAGGCCGTTGACGCTTAGACAAAGGCAGCTTAGGATAAACCTATGACCAGAGAGAGAGCTTTCAAAGCACGAATATATCCGACTGACGCACGGCGGGTCTTTTTGAATAAGACCCGCAGATGTTGCCGTTTTCTGTATAATCAAACGCTCCATGAAAGAGCAGGGGGTTACTGACGAAAAGCATGACTGGCTATGCCTTTTATGAGGCATACGATGAAGCGTATTCTCTTTCTGTGGAGATAAAAGGCTATAACAGCCGCTACCTTGACATATCGTGTTCTCTGCCGCCCGCGTTTTCGCCGCTGGAAATTCGGGTTCGCGGGCTTATCGGGGAACGCTTCGGGCGGGGTAAGATCGATCTTGCGGTGCGATTTAAAGAGCGTAGTTCTGCGCCTTTGATTTCTGTAAACAAGGCGGTGCTTAACGCCTATGCAAGGGCGCTTGGCGAGATAGTCGAGACTATCGGGAGCGATGAAAAGCCGAGTCTGGCGCTGTTTATGGGTCTGGATGGAGTGCTTACAATCGAGAAAGACCGGGATGACGAGTTGAACTGGCGGCGGCTTGAACCGGTATTGGTTGAGGCAATGGAGCGCTTTGACGTGGAGCGGGTTCGTGAGGGCAGGCACACAGAAGCGGATGTTCTGGGTTATATACAAATACTGGAAGACGCGACGAAAACCGTGGCTTCCTATGCGCCCACGCTGGAAGCCTTGATTCGGGAGAACATCAGGACTCGTTTCATGGAACTGCTTGAAGATGCGGGCGGCGCTGGTCTCGGCAACAGCATTGACGAGAACCGCATCCTCGCTGAAACGGCTATTCTGCTTATGAAGTACACGATAAATGAGGAGCTTTCTCGTCTTTCTTCCCATCTCGCCGAGTTTCGCGCCGAGATCGGGCGCAACCCCAGTCCGGGCAAGAAACTCGACTTCCTTTGTCAGGAAATCCACCGCGAAATCAACACGATTGGTTCCAAGACGCCGGTTTTGGAGGTGAGTCACGTGGTTGTTGAGATGAAAGAGGCGCTTGAGAATATCAGAGAACAGCTCAGGAATGTGGAGTGAAGGGGGAATATGAACAAGCTACGCATTGCCATTTCAGGAAAAAGTGGGTGCGGCAATACCACTGTGAGCAGACTTGTGGCTGAGGCTCTGGGTCTGCGGTTTATCAATTTTACATTCAGGAACCTTGCGGAGGAACGTGGGCTGAGTCTTGAGGAAGTGCTAAGTCTTGCCGCACAGGATGATTCATGGGACAGGGAGCTTGATACGCGGCAGGTAGCGCTTGCAAGGGCGGGCGGCGGCTGTGTGCTTGGTTCGCGTCTGGCGATCTGGATGCTCAAAGAAGCAGACCTCACGGTATACCTGAGAGCCTCAAACGAGACCAGAGCGCGGCGCATCATGCGGCGGGAAGGCGGCGGTCTGGAAGCCGTTGCCGCGTTCACCGCAGAACGGGATCGCCAGGACCGGGAACGCTATCTCCGCATCTACAACATTGATAACGACGACTACGCTTTCGCAGGTCTTATCATTGACACCGACGCCATTGAACCTGCACGGATTGTGGAACTCATCGTTGAAAAAATCTGCGCGTGATATAGCTGGTTTCCGCACCGCAGTCTACGACAACTACGCTGTGGCCGGACGCTCGTTCCCATGGCGGGAAAACGTTGACCCGTGGGGCGTGCTGGTGTCAGAGTTCATGCTGCAACAGACTCAGACTGAGCGGGTTATTCCGTACTGGGAGCGCTGGATGCGGCTTTGGTCTACGCCCGCTGAGCTTAACAAGGCGACGCTGGAGGAAGCGTTACGCGAATGGAGCGGCTTGGGCTATAACCGCCGCTGCCGCTTCCTGAAAGATTGCGCCCGTGTCATTACCGAAGAGCGCAATGGCGTGGTGCCAGGCATGCCGCCGGCTTTGTTACTTCTGCCGGGCATTGGCGCGTACACTGCCGGCGCTATTGCCTGTTTTGCCTATAACCACCCGTGCGTGTTTATTGAGACCAACATCCGTGCGGCAGTGTTGCACTTTTTCTTTGATGAAAAGGAGGGTGTGCGGGACGATGAACTGCTCCCCATCCTTGACGCGGCGCTGGATCGGGAGCAGCCCCGTCGCTGGTACTGGGCGCTTATGGATTACGGTGTGGCGATTAAGAAAACCCTTGTTAACCCTAACCGCAAAAGCGCCCATTACACAAAGCAGAGCCGCTTTGAAGGCTCGTTCCGGCAAAAACGGGGCGTGTTACTACGGGCGCTCATCCAGGGACCGGCCTCCGCCGCTGAACTTGCCTCACGCGCTAAACAGGAAACAACGGCGCTGTATGAGGCGCTCACCTCGCTGGAAAAAGACGCGCTCGTCGCCGAGAAGGACGGGGTGTACTACATCGGCGACGCGAAAAAGTAAACCATTCAATCAGCCAGTCTTTATGCCTGAATGACCAGCGATAACATCCCACTGGGTTGCCAACATTCCGCCGAGCATGAGGGCGAAACCGAGCAAAGTCCATGAGTGTAGGGGTTCGGCGAGCAGGATGACCCCGCCGATTGCCGCGAAAACTCCCTCAAGGCTCAAAATAATCGTGGCGTGAGCAGGCGGGGCGTCCTTCTGGGCAACCACCTGCAGGGTATAGGCTATGCCTACTGAGACAAAACTGCCGTAGAGCAGGGGGGCAAGGCCCCTGGCAATCGCGTCCGGGCTTAAGGTCTCTCCCAGACAAAAGGCTACGACGCTGGAAGCAATCCCGCAGAAGGCAAACTGGCCGGAGGACAGCACAAGCGCATCGACCTTATGAACAAGGCGGTCAATAAGCAGAACATGGAACGCCCAGAACACCGCGCCAATGGCGGTGAGTATGTCGCCAGTGAGCATGGCGCCCCCGCTTTCGCCAAAACCCCCGGCTGAGATGCAGAACATGCCGCTTACGCAGAGCGCCACCCCAATCCATGTGGGAACACCGGTCTTTCTTCCCAGAAAGATGCCAAAGATCGGCGTCAGCGCCACATACATACCGGTTATAAAGCCGCTGTGTCCCGCGGTGGTGTATATGAGGCCGAGTTGTTGCAAGGATACAGCGACAAACAGACAGGCTCCGGCGGCGCAGGAAAATAAGATCACGGTTTTCACTGGTGTCGGCCTAGCGCGCCGGCTCCCACGACGTAGCGCAATGAACGGCAGGAGCGAGAGACTGCCCAGGAGGAAGCGGATGCCGTTAAAGGTAAACGGACCAACGTAGTCCATGCCGCTGCGCTGGGCTACAAAGGCAAAGCCCCAGATACACGCAGTGAGCAGGAGCAGGATATCGGCGCGGACGGCGCGTTTGTTTATGGCGCTCATAACGAAGCCCGATACGCGCCGAGGAAGTGAAAGTCCTCGGTTTTGGACTTGAGTTCGTCTACTACGGTATTGAACACGTTACTGGCTTCAGGAATGTTTACATCCACATAGAAGAGGTATCGCCAGGGCTGCCCCTGAATGGGACGGGATTCCAGCTTGGACAGGTTGATGCCCCGCTCGCTCAAAACCTTGAGGCAGGCAAAGAGGGAACCGGGCTTGTCTGGCACCGAGAACACAAACGACGCCTTGTTCGGCGTATCCGAGCCGAGGCTTGGCGGTACCGGCGCTGTATCTCCCACGCGCCGCGAAATGATAACAAAGCGCGTGTAGTTCAGGGGATTGGTCTCAATGCCGCTTACCAGGGTCTTCAGCCCGTATGCCCGTGCCGCCGCTTCCCCCGCGATGGCTGCGACCTTGATTGCCCCTTCCCTCGCTATGGACGCCACCGCAGTGGCGGTGTTGTTATACGGCTCCAGTTGCCAGTTCGGGTGCTTATCCAGAAAGGTGCGGCACTGGGCAAAACCCTGGGGATGACTTCGCACGATGGCAATGGAATCAAGCGTCGCACGTTCATCCCCAATGAGGCAATGCACGATTCTGAGCTTGAGTTCGCCCACCATAGCTATATCGGGATACCGCAGAAACAGCTCGTAGTTCTCATGCACCGAACCAGCCAGGCTGTTCTCCACCGGCACAACCCCGGCCATTGCCGACCCATCAAGCACCGCGTCAAAAACCCCGCTGAATGATTCGGTCGATATACGGGGCGCTTCTTCTCCAAACGCCCGCATCAGCGCCTGCTCCGCAAAGGCGCCCGTCTCCCCGCAAAACGCAACCGCACTGGCGATACTTCCCGTGATAGCAGCGATGGCTTTTACCCCCGCACTATGCGGCAATGAGGGACGCGGTGTACGCAGAAGTTCCTTGCCAACAACCGGCGCCATAGCCTCAATGTCCCGCATCAGCCTCTCAAACTGATCCGGAATCAGAGACTGGGGACCATCAGAAAGCGCCTCGTCAGGACGTGGATGAACCTCCACCGTAAGCCCATCCGCACCCGCAGCAATCGCGGCAAGCGCCGCAGGCGCAACCTTAGCGCGAATCCCCACCGCGTGGCTCGGATCCACAATCACCGGCAGGTGGGACAAGCCCTTGACCACAGGAATGGCGGAAATATCAAGCGTGTTACGGGTATAGGTCTCAAAAGTTCTTATGCCCCGTTCACAAAGCACCACGTCTTTGGTACCAGAGGCCAGCAGATACTCCGCCGAAAGCAGCCATTCCTCAATAGTCGCCGACGGCCCACGTTTCAGAAGCACCGGCTTTCCCAGTGAGCCGACCTTCTTGAGCAGCTCGAAGTTCTGCATATTCCGCGCCCCAATCTGGAACATATCGGTTAAGTCGTTCATCTGCGTTGCCAGTTCCGGCGATACCACCTCAGTAACAATAGGCATCCCCTGCTCCTCGCCAGCAGCCTTCATATACTCAAGCCCTTTCATCCCCAGCCCCTGAAAGGCATAGGGACTTGTTCGCGGCTTATACGCTCCGCCCCGCAGCAGCACCGCTCCTGATTCCCGTACTCGCGCCGCTGTTTCACGTATCTGTTCCTTGCTTTCAACCGCACACGGTCCGGCAATCACCGAAATCCGCGCTCCGCCAATCTTCACTGGCCCAATCGTAACGATGCTGTCCTCAGACTGAGTCTCGCGGGAGACAAGCTCATAAGGCTTGGATGTCGCCGTCACCCGCTCAACCCCAGGCAGAAGCCCCAGTTCCCGAATATCCACCACGCCCTTACCCGTCGCGCCGATAATCGAGTCTTCCCCAAAGCCCTGCTCTCGAATTGAGAAACCCCTGTCCTTGAGGTAGATACGGACTAATTCTTTATCATGTAAAGAAATTCCTTTTGATAACACAACAATCATGTAACACTCCGCTTCACTAATGCTTTCCCCCTATCTAAATAGAAAACGCGGATAAAAAAAAGCCCCGCACGCTTAAAGACTCGATTTTGCCTCAATAAGCGATTCTAGCATCGCGAAGCGCAAGCTCAGCGCGCAAATTCCGCCTCGGAACGAGTCAAATCACGTCGGATTTCCAATCCTCATACACCGAAAAATCTGTTGAATAAGTATTGTAGGGGTGTAAAATACTTTTGGAGGAAGATTCTATGGCAAATGTTGAGATTGATTTTGTAGTGCCTGATGTTCTTACGGCGTTTGAAACGTACCGCAAAGTTTTCGGAGCTGAAGCAGTGGAAAAGTCATCCCTTGAAAGAGGGCTTAATGAAGTAGTGTTTACTGTTTTCGGAACCCGTTTTCACATGCTGGATGAAAATCCTGATGCGTTCCTTGTGGCTCCGAAGGAAGGGCAGGGAGGGTTTTTGTGGTTTAATTTGGTAGTTGATGACATCAGTGATGTGTTTAAAAAGGCGGCCGCGGCGGGATTCACCACAATACTAGAAATTCAGGAAGTCCAGATGTCATCATTACCCTCTGGGTCTAGAACTTCAATGCAAAAAGACCCTTGGGGGTATATATGGCAGCTTCATCAAATTGGCGGTAATTAAAAAAGTATTATGAGCAGGGCGGTTTTTAGAGCCGGATAAGGGATATGCAAGATTCTGATGTTGGACAGACCAACAGATCAAGCTGTTTTTGTTGGAGAACTTCGCATTCATTTGGGTAATTCGCGGACTTTCCTCCCAGAGGAAGCTCTGCAAGCTTCCGGCTCTAGCCTCTGACTTCGCGGCTCTAGCCTGCAAGCTTCCGGCTCTAGCCTCTGACTTCGCGGCTCTAGCCTGCAAGCTTCCGGCTCTAGCCTCTGACTTCGCG
>JAITIX010000142.1 GCA_031279205.1 Treponema sp.
GGAATAAGCGAGGCGGATACTGAGATGATCTGCTTGGGAGACACGTCCATGTACTGAATGTCCCGCGGGCTACGGGTGGTATAATCACCCTCACGCCTACAGGAAATCTGGCCGTCAAGTCCATCGGCAAACGAGCCATCGGCGTTCAGCTTTGCCGAGGCTTGGGCGATGTAGTAGCGATCCTCGTCCATGGCTGAAAGGTACTCAATCTCCTGAGATGCAACGCCGTCAAGCACTTTACGGTAAGGTGTTTCCAGAAAGCCATACTGGTTTACCCGCGTATAGTTGGCGAGCGACACGATAAGCCCGATATTTGGCCCTTCCGGTGTTTCAATGGGGCACATACGTCCGTAGTGGGTGTAATGTACATCGCGCACCTCAAAGCCGGCGCGGTCACGAGACAGTCCGCCCGGGCCGAGCGCATTGAGCCGACGCTTATGAGTAAGTTCCGCCAGTGGATTAACCTGATCCATGAACTGGGAAAGCTGGCTTGAGCCAAAGAATTCTTTTATGGCCGCCACTACCGGTTTAATCGAGATGAGGTCCTGCGGCTTAATGGTATCAGTTTCTTTGAGGCTCATACGCTCTTTGGCGATCCGTTCCATGCGGCTAAACGCGGTTTTCATGGTATTGGCCATGAGTTCGCCGACTGAACGTACGCGCCGGTTACCCAGATGGTCGATATCGTCGATGTTGCGATCTCCGATAAACACCTTTATCAAGAACTTCATGGTTTCAATGATGTCCTGTCTAGTAAGCGTGAAGTCCTCAAGGGGCGGGGTAAAGTTAAACTTCTTGTTGAGCTTGTAGCGTCCGACCCTGCCGAGGTCGTAGCGCCGCAACGTGAAGAACATGCTTAACAGGTCTTTCTCGGCAGCCTCCACTGTGATGGATTCGCCGGGTAGCAACACCGAATACACGGTGGAAATCGCATCTTCGTGTGAAGGCTCATCCCCATGGTTCGGGTCGTCGTTTATAAACTTGATCTCTTCCCGTTCAAAGCAGTTTAAGAGCATCTCGGAATCAAGGGAGTCCGGAGACTTAAAGTCGATAACCTCTACCTGCGTAACTCCGTTCTGCAAAAGCTCGTCAACGTTATGTGGATGCAGTTTCTCTCCTGCACGGTAGAGCTTTTTCTGTCCATTGCCCTCTGCCTCGGTTATCCATACGGCTTTTGAAAGCACACGGCCCGAAAACTTTTCCCGTGTTTCCCGATCATCAATAACCTCAAGGTTTTCGGTCATATAGAACGAGTGAATGATATCTTCGCGACTCTCGTACCCTAAAGCGCGAAGAAAGATCGTGCCGAGAATCCGTTTCTTCCGGTCAATCTTGGCGTAAATGAGTTCCTTCTTCTGGTCAATCTCAAATTCCAGCCATGAGCCGCGATACGGGATGATGCGTGAGGAAAACACGCCCTTCTCATGGCTGAAAATGACGCCCGGCGACCGGTGGATTTGGGAAACCACAACCCGCTCCGCACCGTTGATGATAAATGTTCCCCGCTCGCTCATAATGGGGATATCTCCTATGTAGATATCCTTCTGTCTGATTTCACCGGTCTGCTGGAAGATGAGATTCACCCGCGCCTTGAGCGAAACCGCATAGGTGATGCCCTTTTGCTTACAGTCTAACTCGGAGAACTTGATATTATCCTCGTCAAACGTGTAGTATTCATACTCCAGAATCATATCCCCGTTGGGGCTTTCAATGGGAAAGGTTGTTCTGAACACCTCCTCAAGTCCCTGCACTTCGAGGGGTTCATGGTTCCGAAGCCGTTCCCGCTGAAGGAAGCGTTCATAAGAACAAAGCTGAATATCAATGAGATTCGGCAAATCCACCACATCATGAATATCCTTCCCGATATACACCCGTTTCGAAATCGCATTTTCCGCTACCATTCGTCCTCCTTGTCAACATATAAAAAAGCCCCGGCGTAAGGCCGAAGCTCTGGTCATTGGAGCCATAAAGCTCCAATGATATAACCTGAGAAACTAAGCTGTTGGCTTGATAGTTCTACTGGATTTCAACCGTACCGCCGGCGGCAGTGACTGAGTCTTTAATCTTCGTAGCATCGGCCTTGGAGATATTTTCCTTGATTGGTTTGGGCGCTCCTTCAACCAGCTCCTTGGCTTCTTTAAGACCAAGACCAGCAACAGCCCTAACCTCTTTGATGACCGCGATCTTTTTGGTATCATCAAACGCCTTGAGAATAACATTGAACTCCGTCTTCTCCTCGACTGCCTCAGCGGGTGCACCGCCTGCGACAGGACCAGCCGCCACAGCTACCGGAGCCGCAGCGGAAACACCAAAAGCTTCCTCCAGCGCCTTGACCAGCTCGGAAATCTCCAAAGCAGTCTTAGTTTTCAGCGCCTCAATAATCTCTTCATTACTCAATGCCATATTATCTTCTCCTTGTATTGATTAAGCATCCCTACAGACGCTTTCTTAAAACCGACAGGAATGGCGCGACAGTTTGCCGCTGAAGCCTGACGGTCTTGTTTCACGAGTTACACCTTTGGCGCAGCTTCAACCACCGCCTCTGTGCCACTACTTTCGGCTTTCTTGTCCCCAATAGCCTTGATGGTTCTCACCAGACAGGCATTGATATCGTTGAGCGCGCCAACGAGGTTTCGCGCCGGCCCGTTCATCACCGACAGCAACATGGAAATCAGTTCCAGCCTGCCAGGTAGTTTGGAAAAGGCCTCGGTCTGGGTCGCATCGTATATCGAATTGCCGATAAGCGCTCCCTTCACCTTGAGCGCCGGGGTTTCTCTAGCGAAGGTAAACAGGGTCTTGGCAACCTCATTTGCGTCTTTTGACGCGATGGCTACAGCGGTCGGACCAGCAAGGTACGACGCCACATCCGGCGCGGACAGTTGCTCAAATGCGATCCGCGCGAAGTTATTTTTTACCACCTTGAAGCGCGCATCTTTACCCCGAATCTGCTTACGCAGAGTAGTAATCTGCTCAACCGTAAGTCCTCGGTAATCGGCAAAGATAAAATCTTTGGAAATGCCAAACTCTTCTTTCAGCACGTTAATGGACGCAGTTTTCGCGTTCTGCATCTTCTTTGCGATAATTGCCACGATTTACTCCTCATCCTTGATCGAAACCCATACACCGGGTCCCATAGTGGAAGCTACCGAAATGGTCTGAATGAACTCGCCCTTCGCGTCAACAGGCCGTTTGCGCTTAATCTCGGTAATAGCAGCCCTGACGTTTTCTGCGACCTTTTCACTGTCCATCGAAATCTTTCCCACCGCGAGGTGTACCACACCGGTTTTGTCAGCGCGGAATTCCGTGCGCCCCTTCTTGAGCTCGGACAGGGCGGTTTTGAGGTCAAACGTAACGGTTCCTGTCTTGGGGTTAGGCATAAGCCCTCGCCGTCCCAGTATCATACCGAGCTTGCCGACATCCTTCATCATATCCGGCGTTGCTACTGCGATGTCGAAATCAAGCCAGCCGCCCTTTATCTTGTCGATCAGGTCGTCAGCACCCACAAAAGTCGCGCCAGCATCCTGTGCATCCTTTTCTTTCTCAGGCTTGCAGAAGACCAGCACCCGTTTTTCACCCTTAAACTGGTGTGGCAGAACCACAGTATCACGCACCGATTGGCTCTTCTTCAAGTTCAGTTTTACCGCCAGCTCTACCGTCTCATCAAACTTGGCTGTGGCAAGCGTCTTAACCAATGTTGTCGCCTCTTTTAACTCATACATAGTAGCGCCGTCGTATTTTTTGAGGCTTTCACGATACTTCTTTCCGCGCCTCATTGTTCCACCTCAACACCCATAGAACGAGCTGTTCCCGCGATGATCTTCATTGCCCCCTCCACATCATTCGCGGAAAGGTCAGCCAGCTTCAGCTTGGCAATCTCCTCAAGTTTAGCATTAGGGAGCTTTCCCACCTTAGTCTTGTGCGACTCACTCGACCCTTTCTCAAGCCCAATCGCCTTCTTGATAAGCACCGCAGCGGGCGGGGTTTTGAGAATGAAGGTGAATGACTTGTCCGTATACACGGTGATAAGCACCGGTATCACAAGCCCTGCTTCCATACTCTTAGTTCGATCATTGAACTGCTGAACAAACTGCGGCGCACTCACCCCATGAGGCCCTAACGCAGGTCCTACGGGCGGGGCCGGGGTCGCCTTGCCAGCCGGACATTGCAACTTGACTATGGTCGCGATTTTTTTCTTAGCCATATATACTCCTTTTGTGGTACACCCGGCATTACCGGGATAACGTTTCCAAAACTGGAAACTCCCATCAGGGACTTGTTATACTTTCTTATAACTTTTCAACTTGTAAGAGATCAACTTCAACCGGCGTACTACGGCCAAAGATACCAACCATCACCTTGAGCTTGTTCCGCTCAGGATTTACTTCCTCAATAACGCCGGAGAATGACTCAAACGGACCCTCAATAATCTTGACCTGCTCGCCCGCGCTGAATGTTTGCCGCACCCGCACCGGACGCTCGCCCTTAATCTCGCCGGACTTTTGCAAAATAGCCCGCGCCTCATTAGCAGCTATAGGACGAGGCTTCTTATCAGCCGCAGCGCCCAGAAAACCAGTAACACCCTCAATCCGCTTAATCTTTGAGATAGGTATCTTCCAAGTAAGATCAGGCAAGTCCATCGATACCAGAAGATATCCAGGAAGAAACTTCTTCGTCGTGGTACGTTTCTTGCCATCCTTAACTTCAACCACATCCTCAGACGGAACCTTGATATCCCGTACTACCTCACGGTCAAGCTCCTGATTTTCTATCATCATACGTATCGTTTTCTCGATCTTGTTCTCATATCCTGAGTAGGTGTGAAGAATATACCAGCCAGCGGCCATACTATACCTTAAAAAATCGCCTGCACGCCCAAAAGCAGGAGTACATCTACCAGCCCCAGAGCAGCCGCAATTATAATAGTAGAAACAATCACAACTTTTACCGAACTGATAACATCCTCACGGCTTGGCCATACTACCTTGCGTAACTCCGCATAAGACTCTCTTACAAATTGAACTATCTTGTTCATCAACTTCCCTCTAAACGCCTTTAATAACACTAATTACAGGCCAGGTAGGATTCGAACCCACAACATTCGGTTTTGGAGACCGACGCTCTACCATTAGAGCTACTGGCCTAAGTTTTTTAAATACAAGGAGCATTGTATGGCAACCCTCACCCCAACAGGTTGTACATTGTTACTTCACTTTTGTCTCTTTATGAACCGTATGTTTCCGGTCAAACGGACAATACTTCTTGAACTCAAGCTTTTCCTGCGTGTTCCGCCGGTTCTTTTCCGTGGTATAGTTCTTCCGTTTACACTCAGTACACTGGAGCGCAACCAGTTCCACCACAGTCTTCTTTGACGCCATATTTCCCTCCTCATAACGTCGTTTTAACTACCTTGTAAAGCCCTCGAACGGAATCGAACCGTTGACCTTATCCTTACCATGGATATGCTCTACCGACTGAGCTACAAGGGCATTTGCTCATCTACAGTTTCAAACAAAATACCAGAACCGCACATTTATGTCAAGTGATTTGCAGCAGTTTTATCGCATATTTGTAAGCGCCTCCGCGATTCCATGACAATAGTCTCCAAGATTTTCAATGCGCCGCACAAGGTCAATAAACAAAAGCTCAGTCTTGACGTTTTCTCCAGCCTCAATACGCTTGCGACCCAGCTTGCGAAGACGATCCCGCGACCGATCAATCTTCTCCTCCAGTTGTTCAGCCTGCGTTGCACCTTCCGCCGTCATAGAACCACCCAAATGTGCCTGCACCAGACGCAAAGCCTCTTCCACAAGACCCATGTACGGAGCAAGCGCCTCCATCTCCTTGCGCTTGAAGATAAGGTCTTTCTTCGCACTCCGCTCAAGCAAAAGACTCACACTGTAGCAATCGTCAGTCATGTCCTCAAGGTTGGCAATGATCCGCAAAAGGTACGAGATTCTCGACTCAGAACGCCGGTTCAACTGCTGACGAGTACACTCAATGAGAAAGTGGGTAAGCTCCTCCCGCATCTCATCCGCATAGGCCTCTTTGGAACGCATCTCTTCAACCAGCGCATCTATCGCAGCAACCCGTTCCGGCGCATCCGGCAAGCTGTGAAGCGCAGCACGCACCTTCGCATACATAGAAGACGCAAGTGTGGCAAGATCACGAATCTCCTTCTCAGCCCGCACAATGTTCAGTTCAGGCGTGTCCTGAATGGAACCAGACTTGTATTCAAGCTTGTAAGTCGTAGGTGCCAACACCGTATCCTTGTCCTTTATAAGGAGGGAAACAAGTGCGGCAAAAGGTTCAACAAAAGGGAAGAAGAGCAGGGTATTAAATGCGTTAAACATCGTGTGAAACATGGCCAGGCGCACAGCGGTTGAAGCAGAAGCGCCCGGACTGATCAGGTTTAGCAACGCAATGAGCGGACGAAGCAGAAGAAGCGCCCAGATCACGCCGATCACGTTAAACAGCACATGAACCAGAGCAGCTCGCCGCGCCGTAGTTTTGGTGCCAATTGCCGCCAGCGCCGCATCAACAGTTGTCCCAATGTTCGCGCCCAGAATCATGGTAACGGCAATGTCAAACGTGATAAGCCCCTGATTCGCCATGATAAGCGTCAAGGCAGTCGAGGCACTCGATGAGTGTACAGCCAGAGTCATTACTAGACCAATGCCAGTCCCAATCAGAACTGAAACAGGCCCGCCATCAGAAAAAGCACTGATGAATCCAAAGTTCTCCACGCTAATCTTCGGCATAGAGGTAGTAAGGAAGTTAAGCCCCAAAAAGAGCAGGCCAAAGCCCAGTATCACTTCGCCCAACTCCCGGTGTTTCCACTTAAGCGCCCGCAGAACAAAGCCAATTCCCACCGCTGGCAGAGCAAGCGAAGACAGGCTCACCGAGAAACCGGCCAGCGATACAATCCAGGCCGTTACTGTGGTGCCGATGTTCGCGCCCATGATCACGCCGATCGCCTGAGTAAGCGTCAGCAAACCAACGTTTACAAAGGATACAACCATCACCGTTGTCGCTGAAGACGATTGAATGATAGCGGTAACCACGAAGCCGGTAAGCACGGCACTGAGCCGCCTGCCAGTCATAAAGTTCAGCGCCCCCTGAAGCCGGTCTCCAGCAGTCTGCTGAATCCCGTCGCTCATCACCTTCATACCATATAAGAAGAGGCCCAGACTCCCTCCAATCTGGAACACCAGTTCAATATAGTTCATGTGTTTCTCCATTGTCTCATTGAGATGCTCAGTCCGTAACTTTTAAGCAACTATAGCATGGTTAAAGAGCTGCTACAAGCGCGGACAGTTCTGGTCTGTCTGGCGTCATCGGTCAAGATGTGGATGCCAAGCGGCATCAAGCTCTGTATTTATAGTAAGGGGGAAGTCTCCCCCTCGCTTCAAAGCCTCCGGCTTTTCCGCTTCCCCCTCTGCGGGGCTCTGCCCCGAGACTGTGTCAAAACTCTGTCCTTCAAGTCTTTAAGAGGCCGGGACTAT
>JAITIX010000072.1 GCA_031279205.1 Treponema sp.
CTCTCTCCCGCTTATACCGGGGAATAACCCTTTTCCGGGACGACCGGTTTGGGTCCAAGCGCTTCCTCTACCACTACCCGCACGCGGGAGAGGTTCTTTACGCGGGTGAAAATATCCCCGGCGTCGCCGATCCTGTTGGACGTTACCCGCAGAACCGGAAAATACACGCCGCTCTTGTAAAAACGGTGTACCGCCAGAACAGTTGCGGACGCGCCGTCTTCGCTCAGGTCAGTGAATATCCCCTTGACCGGATAATCTGTTTCGCCCTCGAAACTCCATTCGGCGGCGATGAGTCTCCCCGCGCCCGGGGGAACTTCCACTGACGCGGAGAAGGAAACCGGCTGGCCGACGTTCGCCTCGGCCTTCTCAGCGCCGTTGGCTTTCAACTGTATCACCGGCTGGATGCCCCGGCGCTCCTTCGCCGCAGGCGGAACCGACAACTGCCCGCCCGACACGGTATAGCTCGTGGTCTCAGGCGGCGCGACGCCCCGCTCGACCCAGGCGGCGAGGTCGAGCAGCGCCTGATGGAGCGCCCCCAGGTAGTTCACCACATGGAGATCGCCCAGAGTTTTGGAGATGTCTCCATGCAGGGCGCGGTCGATGTACCAGAGCCGGAACTGTTCCTGTTCCTTTTCCCCAAGGTGTTCCTTCACCCGCTGGCGGTACCAGTCCGGCTGCCAGGGCAAGGCGTCCATATCCATCATGGCCGCCACCACGATCATCTTTCCCTTGAACTTGCCCGATTGCAGGGAACCTGCCCCGCCTTGCGCGACAATGGGACCCACCTGGAACGGGCGCTGGGGATACCGGGGCTTCCCCTCTTTGTCTATGAACTGCTCCCAGCCCGCGTAGCCCGCGCCGGGATACTGATGCCGGTGAAAGGTTTGCAGGGCGATGTAGTCCGAGTTGTCCAGCAGGATTTCATCGCCGGCCTTGACTTTCGCAAGCGCTTCAAGCAGTTCGTCCTGTCCAAAAAAGGCGCCGGGAAGAAGCCGGTTTCCTTCGATGCCGTCAACGGTGGTCTTAAAACCGGCGGCTTCGCCGCTTGCAACGCTGAAGACCAGTCCGGCAAGATAGTCGGTCTCCGGCAGGTTTTCCACCTCGATGTATGGCTTGGAGTCAAGGCCCGTGTCGCCGCGGGCCAGCCGCTGCCAGGAGTCGTCCACGCCGGTTTTATCCATGTTTTCCGGCGCTTCCCTGATCCTTCGGGGAAGGTGAACCGCGATAACCTTTGTTGTATGCTGAACCCGGTCCCGCGCCGCCGAGCTGTTGGGGTCCGCGCCGAGGTAGCCGGGCGCCTTCCAGAAGTCCTCGTAATACGACGGGTCCATGTCGTTCACCGCCCACGTCAATACCGGCAGGGCGCCGTCGTCCAGGGTTTTATAGCAAAACCATGAGCGGGGCGGGAAGCCCATTTTGGTAACCTCTTCCAGGGCTTCCCGCTCCTCGCCGTCGAGTCCCGCGTACATATCCCCGCCGCCGGCGTCAACCGCGTCGGCGATCAGATGCAGCTTGCGCCGCAGCGCCCGCTTGGCGTGGACGCGGACGGTGAAACAATTCGGGATTGCCGCGGGCGATCCGATGACATAAGGCGCCACGCCGTCCCATGCGTTGCCGTTCTCTAAGCAACTCGTGCTTTTGAAGCCGCCGCCGCTCCCGCCGTAGATGTACCCGAAGGGGCGGTGTTCTCCGAAGAGTTTCGCCGCCACTTCCCGTGAATACTCCGCGGCGGCGGCGCTGGCGCGGTAGATGATCGTCGGGTCGGCGAGAGGCCCGAAGACCGGCCCCACCCCCATGTTGGTTTCCACAAAATACGCGCCGTGGGTAATGGCAAAGGCGATCTTGTCCTCCTCTCCCTCAAGAACCTGGGAGGCGTTCTCGCTGCCCTGCATGGGGGACATAAAGTGGAAAAACCTGCCCTTGTACTGTTCCCTTGTGGGGAAATAAAAGGAAAACCTGGTTTCGGTTCCCTCAAACCCTCCGTGGATGTAGCGGTAACGGACGGCGCCTTCCCGCCATTCGTCTACATCAATGTAGGGCTTTTGGAACTGGGGATCGTTTTTCGCGTTGTAAACAACTGTGTCACTTTCGCTCATTTATAACTCCTAAAAAAATATTCTTTGAGCGGCGACGCCGCCTTTTTGCCTAAAACACTTGTTTCATTCTATAGAAAAAGACTGGAAATCGAATGTTCCTGCGCCACGGAACGTAAAATACAGCGCGGACTTGCCGTCTGGGATATTTACGGTTCCTTCTAACATCTGCCAATGCTCGGCATCGCTTTTAAGTTCAATGCTGCCGAGCGCCTTGCCGTTTACACGATCGAGAATATCCAAGATTCCCTCCGCACTGCCGCGAATCCACACACGAATATGTTTCGCGTTGTGGAATTCAAAATACTTATAGCCTGCGGTACAGCCGTTTGCCATGTTTTTTATGTATTGGAACGGTTCGGACTTATCCTTATCTTCTGTTTCTTGCGTGGGCGTTATATCCGGCACGTCCTGAGTCAGATAGGGGAAGTCCATTTTCATTGACAGCGGGTGAGAAAACGTGGTGCCTTTGACTCCGGTTAAATGGCAGCAAATTCGTGCGGGATACTTGCCCTTTCCCGCGAGAGGACCTTTGTTCAGCCCACAGGAAGTAACTTCAGCCTGACGTATCCGACCCTCTGAATCGAAATGTATTTCTTCCGCGCACGCCTGCCGGCTGAAATTGGTTCTGTTGGTTTGTCTATGGTAAAAAACATACCATGTGCCGTTTATGTTCTCGATCCCGCCGTGGGTATTGCCCAGGCAGTTCACCGACTCTTTGGTGATGCGTCCGTCCAAATAGACATCCCCGATGTCAACGAGCGTTCCGCCGAACCAATAGCCGCGGTCAGGGCAGTCGCTGACCGCGTAGCAAAGCTCGTGACTATTAACCGAGGAATACACAAAGTAGTATTTTTCACCAACCTTTCGGATAGAGCTTGCCTCGAAAAACTCATGCCCCTCAAACCCCGTACCTTTGCTGTCCATAATGCTGGGAAGCAGTTTCTTTGGCGCCACCATTAACGTCAGCATATCCGGGTGCAACTGCATCACCTGCGAATACTGCTTGTCATTAGCCTGCTCTTTCTTTATGGGCGCATTCCCGGAGAACAGGTAAATCGCCTTATCATCGTCGATAAAAACACCCGGATCAAACTGTATCAAGTCGCCGTCTTTATCACCCAGTATAGCCCCGTCGCTGTGCCTCACCAGACCGAGAAATTCGTATTGCCCGGCTGGACTGACGCATACAGCCACGCCTATTTCAGGCAGGCAGTCCAGGCAATAATAGAGGTAGAATCTTCCATCATGTCCACGTACCACATCTGGCGCGTACATCGCATGTATGCCCCGTGGATTCAAATCTTCCGGAGATTCAGCCTTTATCCCCATCATTAAAGGCGTTTCCGGCGCATCCGCTGGGATATTTTGGTTTCTTGGGTCCTGTTCCTTTCGAAAAATCACCCCTTCATATTTCCATGCGGATAAGTCGTGTATATCAGCCGAATAGCACACGTAATCATTCAGGCAGAACGCCGCGCCGTTGAATCTATCATGGCTGCCATAAACATAAACCCGTTCCCCGAATATATGTGGCTCGCCATCGGGAATATATTCATACGAGGGAAGGTATGGGTTAAAAACACTCATTCTTTTACTCCTCCCATGGTAATGCCCTTTACAAAGTATTTTTGAAAGAAGGGATACATAATCAGGATAGGCAGGATGCCGATCACTGCTATTGCCATACGGATTGTGGTAGACGGCAGCTTCGAGACTGCAACCCCCATAGACGCCGCGGCTGAAGCGTTTTGTACCAGTATTTGTATGTTTTCATTGATGTTGTTGAGAATAATCGTGATGGTGTACAAATGCCCGCCGCCCCTTTCGGTGAGGTAATACATACCGTTAATCCAGTCGTTCCAGTACGCTATGGCAGTCATCAACCCTATGGTCGCCACTATTGGCAGACTCAGGGGCATCATTATCAGACCAAATATCCTGAACTCACTCGCCCCGTCTATCCGCGCCGCCTCTTTCAGGCTTGCGGGTATGCTGTGGACAAAATAATTCCTCACCAGAATGACGTTAAAGGCGTTCATCAAAAGGTTGGGCAAGAGCAGAGCCCAGATGGTGTTTCTGATTCTAAAAACCCGCACGTAGGTATAGTACGTGGCAACGATGCCGCCGTTAAAAAGCATGGTGAAGATCAGCAGGAAACTTAACGCCTTCATGCCAGGCACGCCCTCTGCAATGGCATAGGCGAAAAGCGTACTAATGGCGACGCTCAAGAAGGTGCCGGAAGTAGTGGTAATAATGCTCATCAGGTATGCCCGACCTAATTGGTCCCACCGCACGGCAATATACCGATAGGCTTCAAGGCTGAATTTACCGGGGAAAAACGAATAGCCCTCTGCAACCGCCCAAGCATTGTCGGTAAAAGATGCCATGATCAACAGCACGAATGGCATAAGGGCGCACAACGCGGCAGCTCCGCAAATAATGTATGCGACAAGCTGAGTTATCTTATATTCCATTGAATGCATACAATCCTCCTAAAATAACGCACTTTCAGGGCGGTATTTTCTAATGATGAAGTTCGTGGTCAGAATAAGGATAAACCCGACCACAGACTGATACACACTTGCCGCGCTGGACATACCGTAATTGCTGTTTTTCATCAGCGCGTGGTAGACATACACATCAATAGTACGCGTAACAGAAAACAGCGCTCCGCTGTTCTTGGGTATCTGATAAAACAAGCCGAAATCAGAACGGAACATCTGGCCAAGGCTTAAAGCCAGAATGACCAGCATGGTGGGCGTCAACATGGGTAGGGTGATTTTGCATATCTGCTGCCACTTGTTCGCGCCGTCCAGAGTCGCGGCTTCATAATAGTCCTGACTAATGCCCACAATTGCCGCCAGATAGATGATCATGCTGTACCCAATGCCTTTCCAGGCGTTCACAAATATCAGGATAAATGGCCAGTAATTCTTTTCCTGATACCAGTTGATATTTGGCATGCCCAGAGGTTCCATGATGGATTTGTTGATCAGCCCTGACTCACTTGATAGGAACGCAAAGACAAGATAGCTAACCACGACCCAGCTCATAAGGTAGGGAAGCAGGGTCAGGCTCTGGCAGAGTCGTGAAACCAGCTTGTTTTTAATCTCGTTGATTAAAATAGCAAGGGTTATTGAAAGCACCGTCCCAACGACGATAAAGGCGACATTGTACAGGACCGTATTCCGCGTGATTGTCCACGCATCGCTGGAAGCAAAGAGGAACTCAAAGTTCTTGAAGCCATTCCAGTCGCTGCCGAATATCCCCTTTTGATAGTTGAGCTTTTTGAATGCTATCAATATGCCGTACAAGGGTATGTAGTTGTTAATCAAGAGATACGCAAGCCCGGGCAGAGCCATGATGTAAAATGGGATGATACGACCCCACTGGATATGGCGCTTATTGGTACGGCGCACGAGCGTATTCATTCAGAACCTCCGCTCTTGCTCGCCGCCGCCCATGCGTCAATCTGCCGCTGATTTTCGGCGATAACTTTGTCAATGCCCGCCGCTTTAAGGGCGGCGATAAATTCAGGCAAAGCAGTAGCAGGGTTGAGTGCGCCGCTGTTAAATCCAGGGGTGTATTGGGCTATGACGCTGTTCACTGCTGCTATTTCAGTTGCCACTAATTCCTGTATAAAACTGTACCCCAGCGCCGGTGAATACCGTGATTCTGGAATTGCGGCATCCCGTTCCCGCAGCAAGCGGTTCATGTTTGCGGGAGACGGATAAACAGCAGGCCACTCAAGACGATCGCCCCATAATCCGTAAGGGTTATAATACGGCAACGATGCCATGTCTTCAGAGAGATACTTGATTACCTTGCCGTCAGGACTGTCTTCCACCACTTCATAAGATTTTCCTTCCAGACCAAACTGTATGAGCCATGTGGCTTCTTTATGCTCGTAGATGTAATTAAGCGCCTGTACAGCCTTGGCAGGATTGGCGGATGTGGTCGTTATATTCCACATAATCGCATGACCGCCCTCGTTTACGACATAAGGGTCAACTAGTTTCATACTTGACAATTCCATTCCTAAAGTAGAAATTGCTAGATTAGTATTTTTATATTGATGCCAATACATCTCACCAAGATAATTTCCCGATTTCAGAAGCGTATCCTGAAAATCCGAAGTAACCGCAGCGTCCGGTGATATATAGCCCTTTTGCGCCCAGCGGTACATCATCTCCGCATAGTCTTTGTATTCCGGGGTTTCAAACAGGTTTGTTATGGTAAGGTCGGTAAAGCTGCGGTTGAGCATCAGCACACCTCCCGCAAAGGAACCCATAACCTTGTCGTATGCGATATACGAGTTGTTTAAGGGAGCCGGTTCGGTATTCCAGGGTATGGTACAATAGAAGTTGGGGCCTTCGCCCGCCTTGACCTTCTCAAAAAGAGCCTCAACATCGGCGAGGGTATACATCTTGGTTTCGTCAACGGTGATGCCGTACTTTTTGAGCATATCGTCCCGAATCATATAACCGTAGCCTTGCCCGCTGACATCAGCCGTCGGAATTCCATAGAGCTTTCCCCCATATCTGGATTTCTCAAGCAGAACTCCGCAATGACTTTTTAATGCCTGCCCGTACTGGTTGACCAAATCATCAAGAGGAATAATCAGACCGCTTTCGATAATAGGTCCCATCGAAGTAAAAGCTGTAAGGGCAATATCAAGCTGTTCGCCGCTTGATACCATGAGCGCCGCCTTTTGCTGGGACTCCATAAGCCCTACAGGCTCAAACCTGACATGTACGCCGATGTCCCGCTCCATCATAACGTTAAGGGCGTCTTCCATTTCCTGGAACCCGGTTCCCAAATCGCCCGGAGATGGGTACTGCCAGATAATTTCTGTAATTTCTTTACTCTCCGTGGCCGAGCTTTGAGTCTTTTCTCCGCGTGAACACGAAACCATGGCTAACGCCATCACGACAAACAAAACCCCTTTCCGTTTCATAAAAACCTCCCTATTGTTTTTATTTTGATAGAAAAATTATGTAACGCTGCTACACAGCATTTGCAAAAAATCCCCGTTTGGTATGATCTATTACCAGGGTCTGCTCCTGGAAATATTCAGTTGAAAAAACCTTATCATTTGCGCCTCTGCCGATAAAAAAGCTGAACACGCCTTTTTCAATAACCCATTGATTTTGTGAATTGATAAACGCCATCTGATCAAGCCTGAACATAAAACAGACGTTCCGGATTTCACCAGGCAAGAGCGTAACACGTTTAAATCCTATAAGCTCTTTTTGAGGCCGGACGATGGTCGCAATTTCGTCGATTCCGTAGACTTGGACAACCTCGTCGCCTTTCAATGTGCCGGTATTGGTTGCCGATATATGTATTGAAATGACCGGTACTCCGTCTTGTCCGGTTTCGGTTGATAGGCGACCGTTGGAATACTCAAAGGTCGTATAGGAAAGGCCATACCCAAAGGGTAGCTGCGAAGCATTACCGCCGCTGGTAATTAGCTTATCCATCTTTACTGTCCACTCGGAACGGCAGCCGCGGTGCTGGTAATAGTATACCGGCTGTTGGCCCACAGTGCGAGGCACGTCTACCGGAAGTTTTCCACCCGGATTAATAATTCCTGCTATTACCAATGCAATCGCGTTTCCGCCATATATACCGGGCAACCACCCTTCAATAATCGCCGGAACATGATCATATACCCAGGGCTCAACCAAAGGCTTATTGTCCGTATGGACGATGATCATGCGTTTGTTTACGGAAAAAACTCGCTGAATAAGCGCCGCCTGTTTGCCCGGTAGCGTAATATTTTGACTGTCAATTCCTTCCCCGGACGTACAGGTATAGTTCCATCCGTTCTTCCCGCCAACAGTCAGGACGACAATATTGGCTTTCCGGGCTGTCTCGACAGCATCTTTAAAGCCCCGTTCGCCTTCACTGCTAATATCACAGCCTTTAGCATACTCTGTATTAGGATAAATTTCCTTGAGGGCCTCATAAACGGTTTTGACCCCTCCATGTTCTCGTCTGATTAAATCGTCGGTCTGGGATGAAATTTTAGCTTCCGCTTGAGTCAGGTCTTTTTTATCCTGCGCATGATTAACCGTTACATTTACCCCTTCCATGGTAGGCCGTTTTCCTAAACTTATCATCATTTCACTTTCATAGCGGTCCGAGAATGTATAGGTGCCATTAAAAAGAAGCGGGCTGTTACCGGTAGGCCCAATGACCGCTATTTTTATATTCCGGTCATTAACCGGCAAAATACCGTCATTTTTGGTAAGGGTAATCACCTTTTCTGAAACAAGGGCCGATTG
>JAITIX010000036.1 GCA_031279205.1 Treponema sp.
CCGCGGCAAAACGTCTCGACATACCGGAGCAAAAGTTCTTTCTCAATATACAAGAGTATGCCAATACCTCGGCGGCCTCAATTCCCATTGCTCTGGACGAACTCAACCGTGTCGGCGAACTGCGAAAGGGAGACCTCGTCATGACGGTTGGCTTTGGCGCAGGCCTCACCTATGGCGGCAACCTCCTGCGCTTCTGACCGGTTTTCCCTATCACACCTATTCCGCTCAGGCTGAGGAGGTCTCTCCGCTCAGGCAGAGGAGGTCTCTCCGCTCAGGCTGAGGAGGTCTCTCCGCTCAGGCAGAGGAGGTCTCTCCGCTCAGGCAGAGGAGGTCTCTCCGCTCAGGCAGAGGAGGTCTCTCCGCTCAGGCAGAGGAGAGTTCTCCGCTCAGGCACGGGAGGTATCTCCGCTCAGGCACGGGAGGTCTCTCCGCTCAGGCACGGGAGGTCTCTTGGCTCAGG
Source organism: Treponema sp. (assembly GCA_031279205.1). Lineage (GTDB taxonomy): Bacteria > Spirochaetota > Spirochaetia > Treponematales > Breznakiellaceae > JAIRMT01. The sequence continues at coordinate 461 of JAITIX010000036.1, forward strand.
CTGAGGAGGTTTCTCGGCTCAGGCAGAGGAGGTTTCTCAGTTCAGGCAGAGGAGGTTTCTCGGCTCAGGCACGGGAGGTTTCTCGGCTCAGGCTGAGGAGGTCTCTCCGCTCAGGCTGAGGAGGTTTCTCGGCTCAGGCTGAGGAGGTCTCTCCGCTCAGGCACGGGAGAGTTCCGCTCAGGTTGAGGAGATGTGGGGTGTTATGGAAATCAGGATTTGCACGGCAATCTAAATCTATGTATTATATAGAGTTAAATCTAAACTAGAAAAGCGACAAAGTGCGAAAAAACCACGTAGACTACCAGAAAGCCGCGAAAAGTACCTAAGCCTTTAAGAGTGTTCAAATCATTGTATTATATAGAGTTAGCCTGGAAGAAGGCAGCTTGGAAAGCCATTAATTGCCTCCAAAGGTGGGACACAACGACTGTGCAATCGAAGATGGAACACTTACCCGATCTCCCTGACCACCGCTCGAACCCGTCCGATAGCTCCAAAGGTTTCAGTATCATAGGCAACCTCTACTTCTGTTACTTCGTTTGCCACAAGGTACTGCCCCTTGACTAGCTGGACATGACTGATATACAGGTCTCCCTTGACCCGGTATACATAGACTCCATCTCCAAGCCAGCCCGTGGCTTGGAATACAGCAACATCCCCCGGAGCGAGTAACGGCGACATTAGAACGTCGAAGACTGCCATAGCCCGAAGGTCGGTACTGTAGTCCTGAAACCGTCTAGGCATGGGGACTACAGTACGCACTGGATATTCCCCTGAGTGTGCCTTTGGAGCTGGAATCTCTTTAGTAGGATCAAAACGTAAAACTTGTTCCTTCGATAGCAAAGGAATTTCAAACAATGATACTCCATTGGTTTCTGCTTCGATAGAAGGCTCTTCCTTGGTATCGAGAGAAACTTGTGATGGCATCATAGTGAAGTTCTGAATCTCCCCCAAATTTTTCATAACACCTACATTACCTGCGACGTTCACTTCTTCTTGGGTAGTAGAACGCATGATTGAACCTTGCCCTGTGAGGAACCAGTCTATACTGATTCCCTTTACATGAAGGGCTAACAACAACTTTCCTGGGTGCTTTGAACCCTCATTCTCGACATTCCCAATGTAACCATTTGAGAGATTTAGCATTTTTTCTAAGCCAGAAGTAGTCTGTCCAAGAAATTCCCTAAGTTCATCAAATCTTTCTGCAAAAAACATAGTATTTTTTCTAACTTCCTCTTGGCAGTTTAGAATTTTTTCTATTACTATATAAGTCTCGGCAGGGAACAAGAATTACCTGACTACAAAAATACCGGCTGGGCTACTCAGCACAGTAGCCAGCCGGAAGGAGCAATATAATGAGAAAACCGATAACCCGCCGCGAGAAGGAGTGGATCAAGTACCGCTTGGCTCTCAAAGGTCTCACTCAAACAGACATCGTGGATCGCACCGGATGTTCACGACCCATAGTAACAAATGTCATCGCGGGACGCAAGGTCTCCGTAAACGTTACAACAGTCCTAGTCAAGGCTTTGGGGTTTGGGTCATTCGATGAACTGATTGCCGCCGCGAATCAGGAAGGCATGGCATGAAGTACCTTCGCCGCCTTGCAAGGAGTTACTGAAATGTCAGAACAAATGAAGCAGTTATTGATCGCCTATGCCATTTTTTGGCTGGTCTTTCTCGTGTCCTATACCGTTATGAGTATTTATTTTTTTGACCGATCTCCTTAACAAACTAGCTTATTTTTTCATCTACAATAGAGCCTCCTACTTCTTTCTTAACAAATTCCATGAACTCCGACAGCATGAAAAAATGCTTCTAAGATGATGTCCCAAAGTAACATCAGAAATCAACTCGTCAGAAGCGATATCTTCCTCATACACGAGTCGCCACAACTCGGAAACAAGAGAATGAAGGATACGCTCGGAACCATGGCTACCATAAACCGCGAGCCGGCTGATAAGGAGAGTTAGCGAATGAGGATACTCCATAAACTTCCTATACATATCTCTGGCGGATATGTTCAAAGGCAATTCATCATCGCTTATTGCTATATTCAGTTCTTTGATGACATCCTCATAAACGGCAAGCCTTTTAGGGAACACCTCATAAAAGAACCGTTCTTTGACTTGGATTTTCGCTTGAAGAAACGAAAAAAGCTGTCTCAAAAGAATGTCAGCATCATTCCTCCAACGGTGATTATGCTGGAGATTACAACGGGATCTTCAAACATAGGTGGATGGCATGATAGAGAAGTGGTTGTCTGCCAGTTCTATCGCCAAACTCGTAGGGAAAGACAAGCGCTCCATAAGCAGACAGGCTGCCCGGGAATCATGGTCGTATCGCACTTTTCCGGGCAATGGCGGCGAACACCCCTACTATCACATTGCCGACCTTCCTGAGGATATCCAGCTTGCTTATGCCGAGAGTTTGCAAATGACGTTTGAAGCGCTTCGGAACGAGTTGAAACCCCTTCCCAAAGCGTCTGTAAAGCACGTTATAGGGGATATAGGGCTATAGGAGCGCTAAGAAGAGGAAGGGGCTGAAGCAAGAGAACACCCTAGGCGAGTCTGACCGGAAGGTAGCCAGTCTCCGCGCCCATATACTGCAAGTATATGGCGCGCTCGGCATGAAGGCGGCAGAGTTTGCGCGAGCCTACTCCAATGGCTTGATTGCTACAGACATACGCGTCCGGCTTGCTGAGCTATCACCCCGCGACGCCACCCTGTCTCGGTCAAAACTCTATGATTGGCTTGAGCGATTCAGCCAAGACGGGATATTCGCTCTAGCTCCCAATACAAAGACCGAGGCGGGACAGGAGCCACCCTCACCCAAGAAGAGAAAGACCGGCTCGAATGGCTATGGCTTGATCCAAATAAGCCATCGGGCAAGCAGGTGCTGAGGATATTGCAAGACAGCTTCGGCCTCACGATAGGCGAGGCGACCGCTTACCGGTATCTGAACACAATCCCCCAGGCCGTTATTGATGTGGTCGCGAAGAAAACAACACAGTAGAGACCATTATAACCCGTACATCATTCGAGACTACACACGACTAAAACCTTTAGAAGTGATAAATGAGGACTACATGACAGAGGATATTCTCTGCCGGAAAGGAAACCGGGTATTCCGCGCGCACCTATACGCATTTCAGGATATGCGAAGCCGTGCCATACTCGGCTGGAGTTTACAGCCAGAGATGAACGAGTGCCAGACACCCAGTTGGTGACAGACACCAGACACCTGAACGAGTGCCAGTACCCAGGTCACACACCCGCGAGAGGAAAGGGTGGAGCGCGTCGCGGGCAAGCAAAAGCTCCGGAACATCCCTCCTGAACAGCACAATGGCAAAACACGGGATGGAAAACCTCTTGTTGACATGGAGATAAAGACAGCTTAGTATACAAACTCGTACCGGCACAGCGCGGGGAACGCGGACTTATGCCCGAAACGTCTGTGGTGAGCAGGCCGGGTAATCAGCCCAAGCTACAAGACCCGGCCTTTAGGCAGGGAGTTACTGACATGCGAGAGTGGTGAAATTGGCAGACACGCCAGACTTAGGATCTGGTGCTTTCAGCATAGGGGTTCGATTCCCCTCTCTCGCAACTTTTAAGCCAGCTTAGGTAGAACTACAATCATTCTGTTCGGAGTACATTTTGCATTGTAACGGTGGAACTGTAGATGATGTCAGTCTCCCGCCTCTCAAACGCGGGTGTGGTGAAGCTTGGAGAAATGCAGGCGGAGCTTCTGAGGCGAAAAGTCCTGTATAACCTGGTGATTTTGAACTGCAGACTGATTTTATCTAAAACCACCTCAAAAAGACGAATTACGCTTTTTTACCATCCGTTGCCCTCCTCCAAACCCGCGTTACTTTCCCTGTATGTCGCATTGCTAGCCCCGCAACCTGCTTACCGGGTTTAGCTGGATTTTGGTTCTTAGGCAGCCACCCCTTTTCAAGGGGTATTGTAATATGTTCCTTTTCTATGGTATGATACATAAGTAACAATATAGTTACTTATGTATCATTTTCAGGAGGATTATAGAGATGAACAAAAAGACACGTAAGGCAGCGGGTATGCTATTGCTCGCCCTAGGGATTCTAGCTCCCGTGTATGGGACCGGAGGGAGAGAGAGTTCCCCCGCTACAGGCACGGGTGCGGTCACCTTGGTAATGGGTTCATGGCGGGCCGACGATGTGGCCCAGATGAACAATCTTTTAGCTGAATATAAGAAGCTGAAACCTAATGTTACCATTCAGTTCCGGCCTACAAACCCGCCGGATTACAACGCCACTCTGCGTCTACAGCTTGACGGCGGCACCGGGCCTGACCTGATGTATGCCCGAAGTTACGCGCCGGGGCAGGAGCTGTTTAACGCGGGGTACTTTGCCGATTGCGGCGACATTCCTGGCGTTAAGCAGAATTTCAGCGCGGCGAACCTTGCTCCATGGCAGATGCCTGATGGCAAGCTATTCGCCGTTCCCTTTGCCGCCGTTTCCCACGCGGTGTACTACAACAAGACCATCTTTCAGAAGGAAGGGCTTTCGATTCCGCAGACTTGGGAAGATTTTCTTGTGCTCTGCGAAACCCTATCCGCCAAAGGGTACACGCCCTTGGCCAACGGGGTAGGTGATGAATGGGACATTCTTGAGGTGTTCTACCTTGCAATGCTCCCTAACTATGTGGGTGGCGGTGCCGAGCGCGCCAAGTATGAATCTGGCGAAAAGAAACTGAACGACGCCAATTTTGTCGCCAGCCTGCAGGCTGTGGCAGACACGGCAAAGTACCTTCCCGCAGGCTTTGAATCGGTAACGTACAACGATTCTCAGGTGCTTTTTAACACCCAGCAGGCGGTGATGTTCCTGGATGGCTCTTGGACTGCTGGTGTGTACGCTGATGCGCCCTTCGAGTGGGGGCTTTTCGCCATACCCGCACCCAGCGGTCGCCCCACGCTGATCACCTTCCACCCCGATATGGCGATAACCTACAACAAAACGACAAAGTATCCTCAGGAATGTCGGGATTTCCTCGCGTGGCTTGCCTCGCCTGAGGGCGCTGCGGTTGCGTCAAAGGCGCTGCCAGCGGGCTTTTTCCCGATGATTAATAGCCCCATAACCCTGGACGATCCCCATGCTAACGAATTCCTTGCCCTTAACAACGGCAGGGAAACTGACGCCCGCTTTGTCTGGCCCAAGTTCCTTGACCTTTACGCGCCGATGAATCAGGCGGTGATCAAGGTGTTAAAAGGCGAACAGACTCCGCTTCAGGCAGCCGACGATATTGAAGCCGCCGCGTCGGGGATGCGCTAAAAAAGCGCACGTGGAGGACGCATGGCTGTAAAGACCCTGAAAAATCCCTCGGTGGGTACGGGAACACTGTTAACTTGGTTGCCGTATTTGGCGCCGGCGTTGATTTTTTACGTGGTCTTTATGGCCTGGCCCCTTCTCAATTCACTGTGGCTGAGTCTGTATACTGGATCGGCGGGAACAGGCCGCAGCTTTGTTGGTTTTGATAACTTTATCAAACTCTTTACCTTGCCCCAGTACGCAGAGCGCTACTGGGGCGCTTTTGCTCACACTGTTCTGTTTTTCCTGATCCACATGGCGGTACAAAACGGCTTGGGCATTCTTTTTGCCACCCTGTTGACGGGCAAAAACCTTAAAGCCAGGGAATTTTACCAGACAGTGATTTTCCTTCCAGTTACGCTTGCTGTTCTGGTAACCGGCTATCTCTGGAAGCTGCTCCTGAACCCGGTCTGGAGCGGGCCTTTTCTCCAGCAGCTTCATCTGGACTTTCTGGTGCGGCCTTGGCTGGGGGATCGGTTTACCGCCCTGGTCTGCGTTTCTCTGGTTTCCTGCTGGCAGTGGATGGGCATACCGGTGATGATGTTCGTGGCCGCCATGCAGAACATCAGCGATGACTACTTCGAAGCGGCTTCTATTGATGGGGCAAAACCAGTGCAGGTTTTCTGGCATATCAAGCTCCCGCTGATTAAGCCGGTGCTGGGCATGATCGCCATCCTTACCTTTGTCAATAACTTCAACGCCTTTGACGTGGTTTTCGCCATGGAAAATGTCAACGGCGCACCGAATTACGCCACTGATCTTATCGGAACCCTATTCTACCGGATGGGAATTGCCGGCCAGCATCCAGTGGGGATTCCCGATCCGGGCATGGGCGCGGCAATCGCCACGATCACTTTTTTTGTACTTTGCCTGGGAGTCATACCGACTCTACGCGCAACACAGGGAGAAGCTAAATGAGACGTCGTCCCTCGCTGAAATGGCAAAATCTGCATATCCCCTCTCATATCATTCTGGGCGTTTGGTCTCTCGTCGTACTCTTTCCCCTTTGGGTGATGCTGATCAATTCCTTTAAGGACAGACTTTCGATCTATCAAAACCCTTTCGGGCTTCCCAAAAAATGGAACATCAGTAACTACGGCGTGGTTCTTTCCGATGGCGATTTTCTGGGTTACTTCAAGAACAGCCTTGTCGCGGTGGTATTGTCCCTAGTGATCCTGCTCCTCGCGGGCGCATTGGCGAGCTATGCGCTGGCAAACTGGCGGGGCAGAATTTCCCGCGCCCTGTACTTTTTCTTTATAGCCGGAATGATGCTGCCCATTAAGATCGCCTCGATACGTCTTTTGGAACTGGTTAAGCTCCTTGGCCTGCTCAACACCATTTGGGCGCTTATCCCGATCTACGTGGCTATGGGGTTGCCGGTGGCTATTTTCGTCTTAACCGAATTCATCCGCGCCGTGCCTTACGAATTAACCGAGGCGGCTGTCATTGACGGGGCCGGGCGCTTTGGCATTCTTGCGCGGATCATTGCCCCCCTACTGAGGCCGGCGCTGGCCACGGTTGCCATTTACAACCTTGTCCCCTACTGGAACGATCTCTGGTTCCCCCTCATTTTTATCAACGACGACCGCGCCAAAACAGTGCTGCTGGGGGTAACCAGGCTTTTCGGCCAGTACCAGACCGACTGGTCCAAGGTTCTCGCCGTCCTTACCCTGTCGGCCATTCCGGTCATCGCTCTCTACCTGACCGCCAGCAAACAGTTCATCAAGGGCCTTACCGCCGGTGCGATAAAGGGATAGAAAATAACATTTCACCACAATAGATACTAGCTATCAAAACTGTTCATACTCATTCGCGCTATTTGCGGACTTTTGTATACGGGCACCACTCATAGTACAATGCCTCCACTATGACGGATTTCATTCAACGCGCTTCTACATCAATCTTGCGGTGGGACGGGCTTTCCGCCGCAATGTGGCGGGGAGGAAATCGTCGTAGAGTGATTTCACTTGTGTGTCGTAGCCCGAATAAGTGTGGTCAACATAGCCTTTAGCAGACATTTTTTACTCCTTTGGGTCTTCCCCCTGTTGTAAATACCGGCGAAAGCTTCCCCTGATCTCACCTATGATGCGGCAAGGCGCCTCAGAAGTCATAGAACCCTTTCTACGACTTCTAGAACCCTTTCTACGACTTCTAGAAACTGTTCTACGACTTGTAGAACCCTTTCCAGAAATTCTAGAAACCTTTGTCGGAGCAAAGAAGGCGCTTGGCACGTCGGGAGAGGCCAAGATTCCGTCCCGGCTACAGAGGCCGTAGGGAACCGATACGTTGTGGGAGGTGAACAGACCCACAGGCATCTCCACTTCTATCATGTTTTGGTTTACCGGAAGGCTTGGAGGGCTAAAGGAAATGATGAATTCCTTGTACCGGGCGCCACAAACCTTTCGCCCGCCTTTAACGCCGTTGGCGCTGTGGCTGTTGATAAGCCCTGCCTCTTCAAGGGCAAGGATGCTCGTGGCTGCGTGGGGGGGTATGGCAAGCCTTTTGGCAATTTCGGTAACGTTCAGTTCCTGATTTTGGAGTAACTCCAGAATCCTTATCCTGATCCCGGAACTCAGGGCTTGTAAGACCTTTGCGTCAATGGTGGAACCCGGTTAAGGATGCCTCCAAGTATGGCGTGTACCGCAGCTATCAAAACTATTCATACTCATTCACGCTATTCACGGACTCTTGTATACGGGCGCCGCTCATAGTACAATGCCTCCACTATGACGGATTTTGTTCATCTTCATGTACACACTGACTACTCCCTGCTCGACGGGGCGGCATCGGTGGAAAACCTTTCCCGTAAAGCCGCTTCGTTGGGCATGAAAAGTCTTGCCATCACGGACCACGGCAATATGTTCGGCGTACTCAAGTTCCGCGACGCTTGCGCTGGCAGTAAAGATCACCCGATAGACCATGATCCAGTGAAGCCTATCATTGGCTGCGAGTTCTACATGGCCCCTAGCTCCCGCTTCGAGAAAAGCGGCTCGGCTGATAACGATGATAAATACTACCACCTGGTGCTTCTCGCCATGAATACCCAAGGCTATAAGAACCTCATCATGCTCGATTCCTACGCCTACACTGAGGGCTTTTACTATAAACCGCGTATTGATAATGAGTTGCTGCTGCGGTATCACGAGGGGCTGATCGGCCTATCGGCCTGTATCGCGGGCGAAATCCCCCGGCTCCTTTTGCGTGGCGACATAAGCGCAGCGGAACAGCGGGCGCTCTGGTTCCGCGACCTGCTGGGTGACGGAAGGTTCTACCTTGAGTTACAGGATCACGGTATTGCGGCTCAGCGAAAGCTGAATCCCCTTATCGCGGATATGGGAAAACGGCTGGGCATACCGCTGGTGGCTACGAATGATATTCACTATGTTGAAAAAGAGGATGCTGAGGCTCAGGACATACTGCTGTGTATCTCATCAAAAAAGACAGTGAACGACCCTAAACGGAACTTCCGTTTTGAAGGTACGGAGTTCTACTTCAAGACTGGTGACGAGATGGCGGCGCTGTTTCCCGAATATCCAGAGGCGATCAGCAATACAGTGCGTATCGCTGAGATGTGCAACGTTGAGATTCCATCACCCGGCCCGCTTTTGCCGGACTTCGCCATTCCCGAAGGCTTTGAAACCGCCGATGAGTACCTGCGCCATCTCACGCTTGTGGGGCTTGAGAAGCGCTATCCGGGACGTATTGAAGAGATACGCGAGCGCGCTGAATACGAACTGGACGTTATCATAAAGATGGGTTTTACCGGCTATTTCCTCATAGTGCAAGATTTCATTAACTGGGCAAAGGAGCATGACATACCCGTCGGACCCGGACGCGGCTCTGGCGCGGGTTCCATCGTGGCTTACGCGCTTCGCATCACCGACATTGACCCGCTCAAGTACAACCTGCTCTTTGAGCGCTTCCTTAACCCAGAACGTATCTCCATGCCGGACTTTGACGTTGACTTTTGCAATGAGCGGCGTGATGAAGTCATTCAATACGTTACCAAGAAGTATGGCTCGGACCGTGTGGGGCAGATCATCACGTTTGGAACGCTGAAAGCAAGGGCGGTTATCAAGGATGTAGCGCGGGCTTTGGGCATATCTCTCGCCGAGTCCAACCAGATCGTTGACCTCATCCCCAAAGACCCTAAGATGACTCTTAAAAAAGCCTTTGCGGAGGAAGCAAAACTTATCGCCGAAGGTACGCTCAAAGAAGCAAGGCTCAGGGATACGGAAGAACGGTATCCAAAGCTCTTTGAGATTGCCCGCAAGCTCGAAGGCAAGAATCGTAACAGTAGTTTACACGCCGCTGGTGTCGTGATTGGTAAAACCGCGCTCACTGACTATGTGCCGCTGTACTATGACCCCAAGACTAAAGGCGTTGCCAGCCAATACACCATGGAACTTATCGAGGATCAGGGACTGGTAAAGATGGACTTTCTGGGGCTGAAAACCCTCGACGTTATCAAAAATGCTGTTAAGCTCATCAGAAAACGCGGCGGTGAATACGCTAACTTCAATATTGAAACGATTGACGAACAGGACAAGGCGACGTTCAAGATGCTTTGCGAGGGCAGGAGCGCTGGTGTGTTCCAGTTTGAATCTGAGGGTATGCAGAAGATTCTGAAAGACGCTCAGCCCGGGTCTATTACAGACCTCATCGCCTTAAACGCCCTCTATCGTCCTGGCCCCATGGACTATATCCCCCAGTACATCGACTGCAAACAGGGTCGCAAGCCCATTGAGTACCCCGATCCCTGTCTTGAAAGTGTGCTGAAAGAAACCTATGGCGTCATTGTGTATCAGGAACAGGTCATGCAGGTTGCCCAGCGCATCGCGGGTTACTCGCTTGGTCAGGCCGACATACTGCGCAAAGCTATGGGTAAAAAGAAAGTCGAGGTTATGGTTAAAGAGAAGGCCATGTTTATCGAGAGCGCAAAGGCAAGGGGCTTTAAAGAGGAAGACGCTGATCGCATCTTTGATATACTGATTCCCTTTGCTGGTTACGGCTTTAACAAGAGCCACGCCGCCGCCTATTCTGTGGTGGCCTATCAGACCGCCTTTCTCAAAGCCAACTTTCCGGCTGAATTCATGGCCGCCAACCTTACTAATGAGATTTCCAGCGTTGACTCCCTGCCGACATTCATCCAAGAAGCGTGGAGGATAGGGGTTGCGATTGACCCGCCGGACATTAACCGTTCTGAGAAGTATTTCACTGTTGTTGATGGCCGTGTGGTGTATGGTTTTCTGGGTATTAAGGGACTGGGCGAAGGCCCGGTCGAAGAGATTATCCGTAAGCGCGAGAATGGTCCGTACAAGAACATGATGGACTTTCTTGATCGCGTGAAGATCAAAGGTATGGGAGAGGACAAGCGGGTCGTTGGCAAGAAAATGATAGAACTGCTCATTCAAGCCGGTGCCTTTGACTGCTTTGGTACAAACCGCGCCACGCTGGTGATGAATCTGGAACACGCGATTGATTTTGCCCAGATCAAGAAAGACGAGAAAAAGTTTGGTCAGGAGAGCCTCTTCGGATATAACGACGTGGAAACCTACCAGAGCTTCATATTTCAGGACGCGCCCGACTGGACTTATATGGAAAAGCTCAATATGGAAAAGGAACTTTTGGGCTTCTACTTCTCTGGCCACCCCATGGACGAGTATAAGCAGGTATGGGAACAGAACAACAGTCTTGACCTTGGCCATATAGAAAAAGCAAAAAGCGGCATTTACACACTGGTTGGTATTATCAAATCATTAAAATCTTACCAGAGTAGCAAGGGAGAGATGGGCTTTAGTTCCATTGCTGATTACAACGGTGAAATCGACCTTGTGTTTTTCTCGGATACATGGGAAAAGTACAGGAACAAACTTGAGCTTGAGAAGGTTGTCGCTATTCGGGGCAAACTTGACCTTTCCAAGAAACGGGAATGCCCTAGCGTCGTCGTGGATGCCATACTGGACATAGAAAACCTCAAGGTACTGGCCCAAACTCGAACAGCGCAAAGAGAACGGAGTATGCAAAACAAAGAGTATCAGGAACTGCACATCACACTGGACGAACAAGCCTCGGAAACCGATGAGGCGCTCTATCCTCTGCGCGATCTGTTTCAACAGCGCCGCATTGACAGTACGAATAGCGTGAATGAAGCTCACGATGTCTGCATTGTCTTTATCCATGTGCCGCTTGTGGGTGGGGAACGGATTGTTAAAACGGCTGTACGGATCAGCTCATCTAACGCGATGCTTGAAGCTATTGGGCGCTGCGCGGGCGTGGCGCGGGCGCGGTATGCGTAAGGTGGCCGGCGTGCAATTCGACGGCGTCGCCTTTGATCTCGACGGGACACTCTACCCAAACTACCGGTTTTACTACCGCGTTATCCCATTTGCCCTGCTGGAGTGGCGGCTGTTTCTCGCGTTCAACAGTGCGCGAAAAATTCTGCACGCGGAAACCCACCCGTTCCATGAGGACTTTTACGAGCTTCAGGCGGAACTTATGGCGAATATCCTCAAGCAAAACCAGCGTTCTGTTAAAGAAAAAACCGAGCGTCTCATCTACCGCGCTTGGGAACCCTTGTTTAAACAGGTCGCACTCTATCCTTTTGTCCGTGAAACCCTGAACGCCTTCCGCAACGCTGGTTTGAAACTGGGCATACTTTCAGATTTTCCGTTACCGAATAAACTGCGGAACCTCAGACTTGAGGGGATTTGGGACGCTGTGCTGTGTTCTGAGGAAATCGGCCACCTCAAACCAAGTCCCCAGCCCTTTCTCGAGCTGGAAAGACAACTTGGTGTTCCAGCAAGCCGTCTGCTCTATGTGGGAAACAGTGTACGCTACGATGTCAGCGGCGCGAAAAAGGCCAGCATGAAGGCCGCGCTGATCAATCCATGGTTTAAACCGAAACAGAACACCGGTAACGCTGACTTTGTGTTCACGGACTATCGCGCCTTGCGGGACTATGTGCTTATATAAAATTTTCTGTCAACGCAGTCTCCTGGATTCAACAGTAAGTGCAACGCTTGTAATTGAGATTTCTGCGCGGTTCCTTATCTTTATCTAGCCCTTCACGCCAGCGTAGGCGATGCCATCTACGATGTATTTCTGGGCGCAGATATAGACGATCACAATTGGGATGATCGAGATCACCGTGCCGGCAAGAATCGCGCCATAGTTCGCGCTGTACTCCTCGCGGAAACTCGCCAGCGCAATCTGTATGGTTCGCAGATGCTCAGAATCAAGGTAGATCATGGGTCCCATGTAGTCGTTCCAGATGCCGTTGAACGTAAGCACACTGAGTGTAGCAAGACCGGTCTTGGTCAGGGGCAGGATGATATTCCAGTAGATGCGGAAGGTAGAACAGCCGTCGATACGCGCCGCCTCGCTGAGGCTGTCCGGGATGCTGATCATGTTCTGCCTGAGCAAAAACACGCCAAAGGCGCTGAAGGCTTGGAGTACAATAAGCGCCCAGTGGGTGTTGTACATGTGTAGGCTCTTAACAATGATGAACTGGGGAATCATGATCGCGTGCCAAGGAACCATCATCGTCGCCAGATAGCCCAGAAAGAGCTTGTCGCGCCCGGGGAAATGAAGCTTGCTGAACGCGAACGCCGCAAGAGAACAGGTAAACAACTGAAGCATGGTGATGATCACGGATAGCTTGGCTGAGTTAAAAAAGTACATGGGAAACGGAATCTCGGTCAGTACATTGTCGTAATGATCCAGATGAAAGACTTCGGGAATCCATTGAATCGGGTAAAAGAAAATCTCCGTGTTCAGTTTGAAGGAGGCGCTTAACATCCACACAAAGGGGACAATCATAATGTACGCGATAATGACGCAGATAATAGAGATGATCGCGCTGGAAAAAACACGGGATGGACTGTAGTGTTTTGATCTTGTCCTAATCATCATTAACCCACCTTTTCTGCCCCTGCCACTGAATCAGGGTGATAACAAGAATGATCACAAAGAGGAAGTAGGCGATTGCTGAAGCGTAACCCATCTTCCAGTTATTGAACGCCTCACGGTAGATGCGGAACACCAGCACAGTGGTGGCGCGTCCGGGACCGCCTTTGGTCGTAACATTGATGATGTCAAACACCTGAAACGAGGCGATCATGCAGAGGATCGTTACCATAAATGTTGTTGGCGATAACATGGGCCAGGTAACATGGAGAAAGCAGTGCCAGGCATTAGCGCCGTCAATGCGCGCCGCCTCGTAGAGGTGCTGGGGAATGTTTTTCAAGCCAGCGAGAAACATGATCATGTAGTAACCCGCCTGTTTCCAAACCACCACGATCACCACCGTAAAAAGCGCCGACTTCGAGGCAAAAAACCAGCGCGGCATGAGATCTTCCGGTAAACCAAGCATCCTGAGAAAGTTGTTGATAGGACCATTGCTCGGCTCAAAGAGCAGCATAAACACACAACTCACCGCCACCATTGAGGTAAGGTTCGGGAAGAAGTACAGGGTTTTGAAGACGCCTGACCCAGGCAGTCCTCGATTCAACATAAGGGCAAGGAGCAGGGCGACTAGCAGTGTGAGCGGCACACTGGTCAGGGAGTAGAAGAGGTTGTTTTTCAGCGCCGCTAGAAACTGGGAATCGTTAAACATTTTTACATAGTTTGTGATGCCCACAAACTTCGCACCGGCAAATCCGGTATAGTCCGTGAAACTGATCACCAGACCCGCCACAATGGGGATGGCGGTGAAGATGAGAAAACCCAAGAAGTTCGGCAGGATATACAAATACCCACTCAGGGCTTCCCGCTTCTCAAGGGAGGTCATTTTTCGTTTTGTCATAGCAGCCTCCTGTGTATCACCTCAAAACAAAAGCCAGAAAAGCCCGCGACGTACCCCGTCATCCACGGGCTTCGTTCCAGCTTTCAAGCGCCATTACTGGTTATTTGCGATAACTTCGCTCCGCAGCTTGTAGAAGTTGGTGAACGTCTGGTCTAGTGTCTGTTCGTCCAGCAGATAGAGCTGTATCTCCTGATCAAAGGCATCCTTCACGGCGTTGTAGTAAGGCTCAGCGCCTTGCTCCTGACTGATCTTTGATGAGAAGCGGTACTCCACACCAGGTACATTGACGTTCTTTTTATAAGTAGCCTCTGCCTGTGCCGAAGGATAGCAGGGAATGTTACCATGCGCCGCGACAATGGCTGACGCTTCCTCAGAAGTCAGCGCCCACTCAATAAACTGATACGCCTCTTTCGGGTGAGCGGATGACTTGGATACAGCGTAGTAACCCAACGAACCGGCGGAAGAACCAGCCGGCATACCGGCAAAGATCGGTAACGGCGCCGCGCCATACTCAAAAGAAGCGTCCAGCAAACTGAATGTCCAGTCGCCATTGATCATCATGTAAACATTACCAGACGCAAAAACAGAATTGATATCAAAAGTACCGATGCTCATTTCCCCAATGTCCGGGTGACTGTGATCGTCAATGTACATGCGATGCTGTACCTCCGCGTAGGCGCGAGTGAGGGACAGGTTACTGGCGGTGAGATATTCGCCTCCAGCCGCCGCGCCCAGATTCAGCACCCACGGGGGACAAACACCGCCCCAGTATTTCTTGCCACCCTCCGTGTAGGTAAGCTGCTTGGCGAGATCGAGGTATTGATCCCAAGTGAGGTTGATTGGGTATGGAAGTCCCTTTGCGTCGAAAAGCTCCTTATTATAGAAGATCATCCAGCAGGAACCGGTCGTCGGCAGGCCATAGAATTTGCCGCTTGCGTCTGTCGCGCCTTTAAGAGAAGAATCGCGGATGGGCGCGATGTCAAGGCCGGACGCCTGCGCATAAGGCGTCAAATCGGTCAAGGCGTTCTGCGCAATATACTGCTGGGCTGGCGCGGGATTGCGAATCCAAAAAGCATCCATGTCCCTTGAACCAGCGGCAAGGACTTTAACCTTGTCATCATAGTCATCGCTAGGGGTGTAGTGGGCTACAACCTTGATACCATTGTTCTTCGCGTTAAACAGCGAAATCAGCTCATCGGTGAATGAAGCCAAATCCGTCGCACTGTAAAAATTGACCGTAACCACACCGTCCGACGCCGCTGACGAGGCAGCCTGCCGACTAGCCGAACCAAATACAACCATGCTTGCCGCGACAAACAGGATCACACCCAGAAAAAGTTTCTTCATAATAAAACTCCTCAAAAAAATAAGAAACCATACAGTCTCTTGTTCCCATGTCTGAACAAAACGCCGCGTACGTTCTGTTTACCGCGCCCACGCCTTACCCGTGGTTCCAGCTTTCAAGCGCCATTACTGGTTATTTGCGATAACTTCGCTCCGCAGCTTGTAGAAGTTGGTGAACGTCTGGTCTAGCGTTTGTTCGCCGATCAGGTAGAGCTGAATCTCCTGACTGAAAGCATCGTTAATCTCGCCGTAGTACGGCTCAGAACCCTGCTCCGCGCCAACCTTTGCAGAAAACCGGTACTCCACGCCGGGAACCGTAACCAAGCGCTGATACGTGGCAAGCGCCTCCGGTGTTGAGTAGGAGGGAACGTTCTTGGAACTGGCGTAGATACTCGTGCCTTGAGCGCTAGTAAGCGCCCACTCAATGAAGTCGTAAGACTCTTTCGGATGCTTGGAACCAGTGGACACGACAAAGTACGAAGCCTGACCCACGGTTGAGCCTTGGGCTATGCCGTCGAAAATCGGCATCGGAGCTGTGGCAACGTTAAAGTTGCCCTTGAAAAGATTGTACTGCCAGTCGCCCATGATCATCATGTACACGCTACCCGCGTCGAAGAAGGCGCCAACGTCAAAGGTTCCCACGCTCATGTCCTCAATGCTCGGATGACTTTTGTCGCCAACGTACATCTGGTACAGAACCTCCGCGTAACGCCGGGTGTAGGGCATGGGATCCGCGGTGAGATATTCGCCGGCAGAGGACGCGCCCAGGTTCAGTGTCCACGGGGGACAAAGACCGCCCCAGTATTTCTTGCCACCCTCCGTGTAGGTAAGCTGTTTGGCAAGA
The DNA here is from genome assembly GCA_031279205.1 of Treponema sp. Lineage (GTDB taxonomy): Bacteria > Spirochaetota > Spirochaetia > Treponematales > Breznakiellaceae > JAIRMT01. Next base: position 16,796 of record JAITIX010000036.1, read on the forward strand.
TCAAGGTACTGGGTCCAGGTGAGATTGATGGGGTAAGGCAGTCCCTTTGCGTCAAAGAGGTCTTTGTTGTAGAAAAGCATCCAGGCTGAACCAGTGGTGGGCAGGCCGTAAATCTTGCCATCGCGCATTGCGCCCGGAAGCGACGAGGTGCGGATCGGGGCAAGATCAATACCTGTGGCTTGGGTGTAAGGGGTCAGGTCGAGCAGTGCGTTGTTGGTGATAAACTGCTGAATTTGCGCCGGAGTGCGAATCCAGAAGATGTCCATGTCGCCACCACCAGCGGCAAGCACCTTAATCTTGTCATCATAGTCGTCGTTAGGGATGCTGTGATACACAACACGAACACCCGGATGGCTTGCGTTGTAAGTCCCTACCAATTCATTGAGAATGGAGTCGTTGTCAGAATGCCCGTAAAAGCTGATAACGATTTCCCCGCTTGATGACGGGGCAGCCTGCCGACTAGCCGAACCGAATACAACCATGCTTGCTGCGACAAACAGGATCACGCCCAGAAAAAGTTTCTTCATAATAAAACTCCTCAAAAAAAATTAAGAAACCATACAGTTTCTTGTACCCATGTTTGAACAAAACACTGTTCGCGTTTTGTTTACCGCGTCCGCGCCATACCTGCACTGTTTCTTTCCCGCAAGATGCAGGGAATCAGGCGTGTGGACAGTTCCACGTAGCGCCCCTCAATCTTTGCGATAAGCTGGGATATGGCCGCGTCCATCATCGCGTTGATGTCCATCTCAAAGGCCGTGAGCGCGGGCAAAAAGAACGAGGCCGCGCCAGCAGAGGAAATAATCGAAATAAGCGATATGTCTTCGGGAATACGCAAGCCCCTGCCCGTGATGCCAGCTATGATTCCCGTGAGCGCCTTGTCATTCATAACGATACACGCACTTGTCTCGCTCCGTTCCGCCAGCAGTGATTCAATACAGTCGCGGACTGTTTCGATTTCCCAGCCGCAGAAATACTCTTTACCGTCAATGCCAAAGTTGTCGCAAAAGTAGTGAAACGCCTCGTGAGTATGCACAACCGGACCGTACCCATCTTGGAACGATTTTTCAGACTGGTTGATAAAGTCAATGTGCCAGTGTCCCAATCCCTTCAGGTAACTGATGCATCGCATCATAGTGTCGAAAAAGTCAACGTCAATGTAGCTTTCCATTGACGCTGAATCATCCCGCCCCAGAATGATGAAAGGCACACCCATTTCTTTCAGCATAGCTATGCGCCAGTCCCGCTTATGCACCTCCATAAGAATGATGCCGTCAACCAGCTCCTGAGCCAGCAGTTCCCGCAGTTCATCTTCATCACCGGTTTGCAGAGTCCAGATAACCAAATGATAACCGTGTCCCATAGCCTCTTTCGCCGCGCGTGTTATCAGGTCGATCTCCGAAAGCCCCAGCCCACGTTCCACCGCAGGAAACAGCATGGCAATGATATGCGTGCGTTTGCTTGCCAGGCTGCGGGCAATCGCGCGTGGACTGTAACGCAGTTCCCGCGCCACCTTGAGGATAAGTTCTTTCTTCTCAGCTGAAATCGGACGTGTGCCGTTGAGCGCGTAAGAAACCGTACTCACCGAAACACCCACCTTCGCCGCCACATCTTTTATTGTTGCCATTACATACCCGTTGTCGAAACGTCTCGACAATAATTATTGTAACACTGCTAAAATGGGTTGGCAAGAAAAAAGTTTAGAACTTCTGCAACTGTTCAAGTCAAGGCAAGTTCAGAAGCGATGGCCAGTACAGTTTTACCCGTCGCCAGTCGTTCCACCACCACGGAGGAATAGCCCGCGCTTTAAGAGAGGCCAGACCATAGGTGCCGTCTGCGGATAACTTGTGGCGCTTGCCGGGGCATGACAAGGGTCTAATAATTTCGTGCTGAATTAGAAAAAAAAGAGTTGACAATCTTGAATCAGTATCCCAGAATAAAAATATCAATATAAATGATTATAAAGGATTGTTAGTGAATAAGCGCTTGCCAGGTTCCGGCGGGTGTTCATTTACGCATGACCTGAACCTCTGCGTTGCTTTTAGGGCGGCGCGTGATGGTTTGGGTCTTTTTTTTTACTGTAAACAGGATAACGGGGTATATGACAAGTATTCGGAAGTATAACAACAATATCATCCTCGCAAATGACCAGGGGCATGAGGTCATTGTCCTGGGTAAGGGAATTGGCTTTCAGGCGAGTCCGGGGTTACCGGTGAATACAGACCTTATCGAAAAAGTCTTTGTCCCCCAGGAGGCGGTCCATATCAGCCGCTTTGCTGGCACGCTTTCCGACTTGGCATACGAATACATCCTGCTGGCTGCCCGCGTGGTGGATGGCGCGAAGGAACTGCTCCAAGCCGAGCTGAATCCCAGCGTGGTGATAGCCCTGGCGGATCATTTTTCCGTGGTCTTTAAGCGGGCTTCAGAGCATATTGAACTGGAACCCCCTCTCAAGTGGGACATTCGGCACCTGTACCCCCGCGAATTTCAGGCGGGTATGCGCGGCCTTGAGATCATCCGGCAGGAACGGCGAGTCTCGTTCCCGGAATCCGAGGCAGTCAACATCGCGTTACATTTTATCAACGCGGAGATCGATTCCGCTGATATGCCCACGACCTTCAAGATCGTTGCCATTACCAGCGACATCATCGGGATCGTCAAGGACTATTTTCACATTGCCTTTGACGAAGAAGCATTTGACGTGATGCCCTTTGTGCTGCACCTGCGGAATATGGTCCTGAAATACACGATGCGCCCAAACCAGAACGCCCGAACTGTTGATGATGGATTGTTCACCCTGATTACCAAGCGGTATCCCGAAGCCGCGGCGTGCTGTAACCGTATCTGCGCCTATTTACGGGACACCCATGGCTGGGAACCAGTACGCAACGACCTCTTGTTTCTGACGCTGCATATACGGCGCATCACGGAGAATATAAGCAAATGAAAATGCTCGTGTTTCTGGATATTGACGGCACCCTTGCTAGCTATAACCGAATCTCCCGGTCTGCTGCCCGCGCCTGTCGCACGGCGCGGAAGAACGGGCGCCTGCTGTACATCTGTACCGGGCGATCCCGGTCGCAAATCAGCCCCCGCGTCCTCAAGCTGGGGTTCGACGGCGTGGTAAGTTCTGGGGGCGCATGCATCGAGGTCTTTGAGGATACGGGCGGCAAAGCCCCGCGGATTCTTTATCACGCCGTCTTTGAGCGGGCCTTGCTTGACCGCCTGACTGCGTACCTCGATGCCTACAAAACGCCGTATATGTTAGAGCTTTCCAGCAAAACAGTCGCCGGTCCGTATTTTAGGCCATGGTTTGACACCTTCTTCGCCCGCCGGCCCCAAACCATCCGGGTGTTTATAGAAAGAACCGTTACACGATTCCTCCTGCGCGGCATGGTCAGGGACGGGCAGTATTCCCGTGATGATGTACGCAAGGTCGTTTTTATGGAACCAAATGGCCTTACGTTCGAGGAGGTTCAGCGGGAGTTTCAGGGAAAATGTGAGTTGTTCCGCAACTCCATTCCGGTTGAGGGGATGACAGGCGGGGAGATTAGTCCGGCGGGAGTGCATAAGGGGGCGGCTCTTGAACGGGTGCGGGACTATTACGGCATACCGGGTGAAAACACCTTTGCCTTTGGAGACAGCGACAATGACCGCACGATGCTGGAATGTGCCGGGGTGGGCGTTGCGATGGGGAACGCGGACGAAGCTCTGAAACGGATAGCCGATGACGTAACTGGCGCCATCAGGGAGAACGGCCTGGCCAGCGCGTTCAAAAAGTACGGGTTGATATAAGGGGATATAGAGGGTTTGAAAGAAGGCTTTCTGAAAGTGAGCTTTCAAGCCCTTTGGGGTTTCCTATGCCGCAGACCGGAAGTCTGCGGGAAGGCCTCATAATACCGGTTTTGTATAAAGCTGGAATCTTGTAGTAAGGGAGAAAAGGTAATGGCAAAGGATTTTGGAAAAACGGCGCAGGGAGTTCTTTCGGGCGTAGGCGGTAAGGCGAACATCAGGAGCCTGGTTCACTGCGCGACACGGCTGCGGTTCACGCTGGTTGACAACGCGAAGGCAGACGACAACGCGGTGAAGAACACGAGCGGCGTGGTGAGCGTGGTCAAGGCGGGCGGCTTGTACCAGGTAGTCATCGGGAACGATGTACACGAGGTGTACGAAGAGCTTGAGAAGCTGGGCGCGCCCACAGGAGGCGCGGCCGGGGCCGACGACGGCGCTGCCAAGCAAAGCATAGGGAATATGCTGATTGGAATCATTGCGGGCGTGTTCACCCCGATACTTCCCGCGATGATGGGCATGGGTCTTCTCAAGGGGCTTATCGCTATCTTAACGATGGCCCTTCCCGACTGGTCGTCTTCTGGAGACACATCGTATACAGTGCTTTACGCGGCCGGAGACGCGCTCATGTACTTCCTGCCCATTCTGATCGCCTATACGTCGGCGCAGAAGTTCAAACTCGACCCGCTTCTCGGCATGACGATTGGTGCAGCGCTGGTCTATCCCGATATTGTGGCGCTCTATCCCTTCGGTCCCTGGGGCATAAACAAATTCCTCGGCGCAGACATTCTGGTTATGATGCGCTACTCAGGCACGGTGCTGCCCTCGATCTTCGCGGTCTACGGCGCGTCCAAGTTGTACCAGCACTTCCGAAAAACGCTTCCCTCGGCGGTAAAGAACTTCCTCGCACCCTTCTTTACGCTGATAATAACCGTTCCCTTGATGTTTCTTGTCATCGGACCAGTGTTCGGCGTGGTGGGACTGGGACTTCAAGGCGCTATTGGAGCGATTGTTGAACTGCGCTTCGTCGGTCCCGTACTGTTGGGGCTTATCATGGGCGGCTTCTGGCAAGTGCTTGTTGTCTTTGGCCTCCACTGGGCAGTCGTCCCTATAGCAATGCAGGAAATGGGGACGCCGAATCCGCTCTGGGGCAATGCCAACGTTTCGGTCATATTCTCATATACGCAGATTGCGGTTATCGCGCAGCTCGGTGCGGTCCTCGCTATGGCTGCCAAGATAAAAAACGCGGAACGGAAGTCGGCAGCGATTTCTGCGGGTATAGGCGGAATCTTCGGCATTACCGAGCCGATCATCTACGGCTTCACCCTGCCCAAGAAAAAACCATTTTTTATCGCTTGTTTCTGCGGCGCGGGAGCAGGCGCGTTGGCGGCTCTCCTAGGCAATTTCATGGTGTCTGACGGGAGGGGCATCGCGTCAGGACAGGGCGGAATGGGCGTGTTCGCGTATCCGGCTTATTTGATCCCGAACTTTCCCAATGCCGCAACGAACCTGATTATCGCACTTATCGCAAGTCTCATTTCAGCCGGGGCCGCCTTCCTTCTAGTGTACCTCACCTACAAGCCGGACGCGGCGGAACTCAAGACAGACGAGGCGGTGGTCATCGACACGTCGAAAGTCAACGTCGCGGCGGCCAAAAAGGTCTACGCGCCGGTAAAGGGACGCGTGCTGCCGATTACCCAGTCCGCCGACCCCGTCCACCAAGAAGAAGCCTTGGGCAAGGGCGTATGCTTCATGCCTTTGGGCGGCAAAATCTACGCACCCTTTGACGGCACAATAGAGATGGTCTTCGACACAAAACACGCCGTCAATATAAAGAGCGATGACGGCCTTGAGACGCTGATTCACTGCGGCATCGACACAGTAAAGCTGGGCGGCAAAGGCTTTAAGACTCACGTCAAGGAGGGCGCAAGGGTCAAGGCCGGAGACCTACTCTTTGAATACGACAAGGACGTGATCGCCCGCGCCGGCTTCAACCTTGAGACTCAGGTCGTCATCACCAATACCGACGACTACAAGGCCATTACGCAGGCAAAAGCCGGCGACTGCCTTGTGGGTGATGTGGTGCTGTACGTGGAGTGATAGAACGGTGAGGGAAAGGATGTTCGGGAAATTATCCGGTTATGACGGCGACAACGGCACTGAGGACTTCGGCGGTTTTCGCGCTGGACAAACAGCCCGCTGTGGAAAGAATGACGCGTTTACAGGCAGTGAACAGCTTGTTTGGGCGGATAAAACTGTCAACCGGCAATGCCCCGGATGCGAAATCGTCGGCGGTAACCGGTACGGCAAACGAGTCGTATCTGCGCCTGCTGGTAATCTGGCAGACGATAAGGTCATCCCCCGGCACATCGCCCCTCACAAATTCGCCCATGCATCGTCCTCTTCCGGCGTGTTCCAGTCCGCCGCCAGCGCAGCCTCGCATAACAGCATGGTCTCAGGCGGCCTCAGCGCCGGTTTGAACATAAGAGTGATCCGTCCCGCCGGAACTTCGGGTGGCACGTCAATAGTCAAGCGGCGGCTGGGGGGTATCTCTACAGTGATGATGTTTATGTCTTTAATCCCAGTCGGCTTGGGGACAGGTTATAATACGAAAAATCTGGATAATTAGGGTAATCCGTGGACAAATGTCGTTGTATAATAGAATAACAGAACCGCATAGCGGTTTTATCACTAGATTAAGGAGATTTTATGGCAGTTATAAATGACGTAACTGAGGTGTTGCACCGCATCAGGGTGAAGCTCTACCCGAACTATCTAGGCAAGGGCGAAGGGGCGTACATCGCCCGCAGCAAAGCGGAGGCCCCGCTCTCTATCGAGGAAATTTGCGCGGCAGCCAAAAACCGGGGTGGCTTTACCGGCCAGTACGAAGACCTGGTGGAGCATACCCACATCTTTGTCAACGAGATGATCTACCAGCTTTTGGACGGCTTTTCCGCGCAAATCGGCGGCTTCTTTTCCCTGCATACAAAGCTAGGCGGCACCTACCACACCGAGCGCGACCGCATCGACCCGTCCAAAATCAGCATTTCCTTCCGCCTGCTTACCAGATTCAAGGAGCTTTTGACTAAGATCGAGGTGGAAAACGAGGGATTGGCCGGAGACGGCGCGTATATCGACGAGATTGTGGACGCGCACAGCGCCGCGCTCAACAGCGTTCTCACGCCGGGCGGTATGCTGCACATTACCGGGCATAAAATCAAGGTTGAAGGGGACGAGGCGGACTGCGGCGTGTGGTTCGTGGCCGAAGCGGACGGGGCGCGGACGAAAGTGAGCGAGAACCTGGGCTTGAACCGCGCGACCGAAGTAATAGCCCAGATACCCGCCCTGAGCGTGGGCGCGTACCGGCTGGAGATTGTAACGCGCCATTCCCACGGGACCCTGCTCAAAGAGCCGCGGACCATCAAAGCGGAGCCTGAGTTGAGTGTCGCATAGGAACCATTTGGTTTCCAACACGGGAACCGATGCGTTCCTAATAAGGGAACCATTTGGTTCCTAACATGGGAACCGATGCGTTCCTAATAAGGGAACCATTTGGTTTCCAACACGGGAACCGAGCAGTTCCTAATAAGGGAACCGCTTGGTTCCTAACATGGGAACCTTCCGGTTCCTCACAATGAGGGTCAATGGATTACACGGATGAGGGATAGGTTGTTGATACGGGAAATCTGGGTAATCTGCGGACAATGAGAAAGACCGGCCTGCTGCTTTTACGGCGCGGTTAAATGTGATTTCTATGGAAGGAGACGTAACATGAGAAAGGTAACGAAGGTTTTGGCGGCGACGCTTTGTCTGGCGGCGCTGGGCGCGGCGAATGGGTTCGCGAACCCCGTGGCTGACACGCAGGCGGCGGATGCGGCGAAGCCTGCGGACTCGCTCACGATTTACGTGGTGCGGCACGGGCAGACGATTTTCAATCTGATGGACCGGGTGCAGGGGATTTCCGACGGCATATTGACGGAGCGGGGGATTGTGGGTGCGGTCAACATGGGGAAAGGGCTGCGCGACGTGCCGTTTAACGCGGTGTATTCGAGCGATCTGAAGCGGGCGATTGAGACGGCGCGGCTTGCGATGGAACAGAACCGGGCAACGAAGCAGTGGACGGTTACGGAAAAGCCT
>JAITIX010000128.1 GCA_031279205.1 Treponema sp.
GTCTTACTGCCGGCGCGGAGCCTCTTACTGCCGGCGCGGAATCAACCACGCGCCGTCCGCGCAGCGTCAAAGGCACGCCGCTGGATTCTAAAACTTAATCAGTAACGTTGCGAAGCCACTTTCCACTTTTGAAGCGCCACAGATAGACGAGCATCTTAAGCGGTTCTTCAGTGCAGATGCATATATAGATGAGCCAGACCGGGGCGTGGAAGAAGAAGCTCACCGCGGCGGCAATGGGCAGGGAAACCACCCACATGAACGCAACATCAAAGATGGCGCTGAAGACCGTGTCGCCACCAGCGCGGCAGATGCCAATAATCATGGCCATATTGAAGGCGCGAAAGGGGTAGGAACAGCTTAGGATGATGAGCATAAGGGTAACGTCTCGCAAGAGCTGTTCGTTCACGTTGAACACAAAGGGCAAGACTTGGGAAAGCGGAATCAGCACAAAGGCCGCGCCCGCAGCGGTCAATGGCGCGAAACAGACGATCCGTGCCGCGTAGTCCCGCGCCTCAAGCTCGTTACCCTCGCCAATCTTTTTGCCAATCAGCACGGCCGCGCCATTGCCAAGTCCAATGAAGAAGACCCAGGTGAGCTGGGAAACGGTATTGGTGATGTTAAACGCGGCGATTGCGTTGGTGTCTGTGCGGGCGAAGATGATGTTCTGGGCGCTGACGCCGAGCGACCATATCACCTCGTTAAGCATGACTGGCAAGGTGATGCGGAAGAAGCGCTGAACAAAGCTCAGGGAGAACGAGGCATAGTCCCGCAAGGGACCGATGAAGGCATAGCGCCGCGTATAGCTGACAATCAGCAGGATCGCCGCCTCGGTGAAACGCGCAATCACTGTGGCGATTGCCGCGCCAAGCACACCCAGCGCTGGTATGGCGCCAAGTCCGAAGATGAAGAGGTAGTTGAGGACAAGGTTTATCGACAGGGCGATGATTGTGCTGACCACGGTGAGGCGCACCCGCTCAATGGAACGCAGGGTTAGGATGCAGACAAAACTGACGGCGTAGGGCAGGAACGCTGGCGACAGGGCGCGGAGGTATATGGCGCCGACAGGGATCAGCGCCTTGTCCTGTGAATAGACACTCAGGATCAGTTCTGGCGCGAAAAGCGTTGCCAGCGTAAACAGTATTGCCATGCTCAGGCTCAACAGGGCGCAGAGACCCATGTTCTTGCGTATGCCGAGGGTGTCTTTCTTGCCCCAGAACTGGGCGGTGAAGATGGAACCACCGGAACAGATGCCGAACAAAAACATGTTATATAGAAAGAAGAAGTTGTTTCCCAGTCCAACGGCGGCAATCTCCACAGTTCCGAGTCTGCCAATCATCACTGTATCGAGTATGTTCACCAGTGAGTTGATGAGGTTCTGCGCCATGATAGGCAAAGCTATGGTGAATAGGCTTTTGTAGAAGGCTTTGTTGTCAAAAAGTTTCACGATTTAGGCTTTACTGCGGCTGCTGCGTTTCCATCGAATGTAGATTTGGTGTCCGCTGCTGTTTTCCTGCGCTCGTTCCTCGGTCTCGAACTGGGGTATGGCGCGGAAGAGGTCGCCGAGTTTTTTGAAGCCGTAGTTGCGTGGGTCGAACTCGCTTGAGCGGTTGGTGATATTCTGTCCGATACCGCCCAAATATGCCCAGCCTGATTCGTCGGCCAGGTCGTCAACCGTGTCGTGCAGGAGCTTTAGCAGCTTGTGGTCGACCTTAAATTCTTTGCGGGCAGGCGTGGGTGCTTTGGCATCGTCCTCGTCTTCCTGTATGTCGCGCAAGATTTCGGTATAGATAAACTTATCGCAGACAGAGACAAAGGCGCGCGGTGTTTTTTTCTCGCCAAAGCCGTAAACCATCAGCCCACTTTCTCTCAAGCGCGACGCCAGGCGCGTGAAGTCTGAATCACTGGACACAATGCAGAAGCCATCGACTTTGGCGCTGTAGAGCAGGTCCATCGCGTCGATGATCATTGCTGAGTCAGTGGCGTTCTTGCCGCTGGTATAGGCGAACTGTTGTATGGGTTGAATGGCGTATTCGAGAAGTTTATCTTTCCATGAGCGGAGGTTGGTACTGGTCCAGTCGCCGTAGATACGTTTAACGCTGGCAATGCCATACTTGGCGACTTCGGCAAGCAAACCTTCGATGATGACGGCTTGGGTATTGTCAGCGTCAATAAGGACAGCCAGTTTTGCCTGGCTGTTCTCGATACCTTGACTTGAAAATGGTAGTAGTGGCATTTCTGGAGAATAGGGGATTCGAACCCCTGACCTATAGATTGCGAACCTATCGCTCTAGCCAACTGAGCTAATTCCCCAAAGGCATTAGTGTTTAACTATCTGTATCTTAGCGAATCATGTATGATTGGTCAAGGGGTTATATATAAATTATGTGGTATTTTTTATTCCGCCTTGCGTTTGCCGCGATTTTCATTGGCCTTCATTGCGTCTTGATGATCGGCCTGTTCATGGAATGGCGGCGCGATCAGCGTTTATGCGCAATGGGGCGGCGGCATGCCAATAGCGCCCGGCCGCTGGTTTCGGTGATCGTGCCGGTGAGAAACGAGGAGCGCTGTCTTGCTGGCCTGCTCCAGAGCCTTGGGTTAGAGGACTACGCTGAAACCGAGTATATCTTCATTGACGACCGCTCTTCTGATAAAAGTGTCAGTCTTTTACGCGACTTTGCCGCTGGGCGGAATGCTGCGTGTGTCAAGCTTATCACGCTCACGGAAAACCCTGGCCCGAACCATAAGCAGTATGCCCTGGCGCGGGGAATTGAGCGTGCGTCTGGCGACTTTTTTTTATTTACAGATGCGGATTGTGTTGTTCCGCGCGGCTGGATTTCCGCCATGCTTAATCGCATGAGCGACGAGCGGGTGGGCGCGCTTATTGGGCCAGTGTTCAAAAACCCAGAGGAAAGCGGCTTCTTTCAGCTCTACCAGTGTTTTGACCACGCCATACGCTATATGTACCTTGCCGCTTCCACGGGCATTGGCGTGGCGGGCGGCGGCTTTGGGAACAACCTCATTCTCCGCGCAGCCGCGCTGAAACACATTGGCGGTTATGACGCCGTGCCGCCCTCGCCAACTGAGGACGCGGCACTGGTATCCCGTCTCCGCTCCCACTCCAACTACCAGATACGCGCCGCTATTGGCGTGGACACGCATGTGCTGACGCGAAAGGAAACGAGCTGGCGGGCTTTTGTTAACCAAACCCTGCGCTGGAATAACGGCGGCTTGTTCAGTCCCGACCCAATGACGCGCCTTAACTTTGGCTTCCTCATGGTTACCATATCAATGGGTATACTGGCGCTGCCCGCGCTCCTTGCGCTTCCGTCTCTCTGGCCACTCAGCGCCGCGGTGCTGTTTTCCATGACCATGAACAGCGTTGCCACGCTCAGGCTCTTTGGCCAGTCCCTGCCCAAAAAAGGCATAGCCTACGTTGTTCAGACCATCTTTACCCCTATCTATTTCACGTTCCTCACGATTCTGGGTTTCTGCCGTATCAAGGCTACATGGAAAGACTCCCGAATCCCCTAATCGGCGTGCGAATTCTAGCATGACTGACCGAAACTAAGTATAATACTCCTATGCGTAAACAATATGCCCGTGTTAGTTCTATAAACCGCCTCGGTACGGCGCCTGACGACAAAGCTCCGGTAGAAAGTCCTATGGACAGAAGTTCGGTAGTATCGTCAATCATAGGCGCGGTTTGTATTTGCATTTATATAGGGGCCATCGTATTAGCGGTTATTCGTATCTATGTCAGCGTGGTGGATAGACAGAGCATCGCCAAGCAGGAATTTTTCGAGCTGGTGAACACTGCGACTGAAGCCGCTTCGTCGTCTGCTGTGATTACAACGCCTTCATTTCAGAACGCTATCAAAGACTCGCTTGCGCGTTCAAAGTCATTGAGGGGCGTCATTGTTTCCTCTGGACAGTTTGGCGATCAGCCTTTTGAGCAGGAACCTGGTGCGGCTATTGCGTGGGATGATGGGATACTTCATTTCAAGACAGGGCTTGGCTTTCCCAGCCCGGAGAATGTTTTTTTTGAGCGGCTCCAGATTGGCAACTTGCGGGATATTAGCATCAAAGCGACGTATAGCTACCTTGATAATGCCGCCATTATCGCGGTGTTGAAGTATTCCCTTGTTATAATCGGCGGCGCAACAGTAGTGGCGCTTCTTGCGATGGGCTTGCAATTTGCCTTGTTAAACGTGGCGAAAAAGACTCAGGCTGAAGCGTTCTCTGACATAGTGGATGGGAAGTACCGTACTGATGGGGATGCAACCGAGAACATGCCGGAAAACGAGGATGCTGAGGAGTTGCCCACGCTCCGCGATACGGACATTGACGAAGAGCTTTTCGCCAATCCTGAGTTAATCCCCTTGTCGAAAGCTGAGAAGAAGCCATCTGCCAAAGAGCCAGGATGGGAAATTCCGGTAACGTCGATGCTGCCACCGAAAGTGGAGTTGTCGCCATCGTCAAAGCCAGAAACGCCAATTCTGGATCGGCAGAACCGACCTGCCAGCTCACTCTGTTGGGAAAGCGATACTGAAGACCGGCTCGCCGTGGCGCTTCGCGAAAGTACAAGCGCTGAGAAAGACCTAGTTGTTATGCTTATGGAACTCAAAGCCGCTGACAATGGCGTGGCTGATGAGTCCTTGTACTGCATATTTGTTAATGAGGCGCTGGAATTCTTCTTCTTCCGCGACCGGCTCTTTGAGCGGGGGCAGCGGGGCATAACCGTTATTCTTCCGGGTCTAGACCTGGACAGCGCCTTTGTCAAGGCCGATGATTTCCACAAGCGGGTAAGCAATAAGCTGGGCGCGAATGCGCAGGTCTTCATCGGCCTGAGCGCCCAGTCAGGCCGGGCTGTTAAGGCCGACCGGCTTCTTATTGAAGCGTCTGGGGCATTGGCAAAGCTGGCGGAAAACCCAGGCTCGCCCATCATGGCTTTCAGAAGCGATCCTAAAAAGTACCGTGACTTTATGGCCTCGCAGAACAAAACGACTGTGCCTAAGTAATCCTTTCAGTTATACAGGTGAACTGCTCCAGACACGTGGCGTGGGTGCCAGACACGTGGGCAAACAACATCAGTCCTTACCTATCCCATATCAGCATGATCTCTCTCCGTTACTGACACAAATCTGGTGAGGCAGGGATTGCCCCACCAAACAGCAACCTGCCATTTGAACGCGATTAATATGCCGCCAGTATGGCCATGAGCCGGTCCTTATTTATGGAGCGGAGGAAGCTGGCAAGCCGCGGCCCCTGATCCTTACCAATGAGCGCCTGATACGTCGCGCGAAAGAGCGCCTTGCTATCAAGACCCGCGTCTTCGGCAACCTTGTAGATTGCCTCAGCACAGGGCTTATCCTCAGCATATTGGCCAATGTTGGCAACAACCCGTTCCCGCAGAAGCCGCACTGCCGCCGCTTCCGCATCCGTGAGCGTGGCGCGTTCACCCGCAGCGCGCAGCTTGAAACGGAAGTCCTCTGGCGCACATTTGTCGATCCAGTTCTTGGCGCACACACAGCGAGCAAGCAAGCAAGCGCGCTGCTCTGGTTTGAGGGCGCTGAATGTACCAAGTATCCGGTCAATGTCGCCATCAGCGATCTGGAGTAAGTTACAAAGGTGGCGGAAGGGTATCTGATACGGCATGATGTCTGGCACCGCCGCTACCTGCGAGAGTTCATAGATGCGCCGCGCCTTCTGATAGGCAGCCTCATCTTTGGCAGCCTCAACCTTCCACGCGATACGCTCAAGGCGGTCGTAATCCTCGTAAATCTTGATAACATCAAGGTCAAACGAAATCGAGAACTCAGTGTTCGGGCGCGTGCCGGCAAAGAGATACCGTACCAGCTCCGGCGTATACACCTTGAGAACGTCATTGAGGTCAATCACCTGGCCTTTTGAGCTGGAGATTTTACCGACCGAGCCTTTGATGCCAATAAAGTCGTAACGAAAGCTCACCGGCGCGTCATAGCCATACACGTCCTTGCACACAAGGCGGGCAGTATCAAACGAGCCGCCCGCAGCGTGGTGGTCCTTGCCTGCCGGCTCAAAGTCAACCTTTTCGTAGTCCCAGCGCATAGGCCAATCAATGCGCCAGCCGAGCTTGACGCCTTTGGCGTTTCGCACGTCAACGGTCTCGTGATGCCCACAGGCGTTACAGTGGTAAGTTACGCCCCATTCGCCATCCCAGCCGTTAATATCAGTATCATCACGGTTACAGGCGTCGCAGAACATGCTTATAGGCCACCATTCGCCCTGTATCTTGTGTTCCTCGTCGCGGAACTTGTCCAATATGGTTTTCAGGTGTTCCCGCTGTTCCAGTGCCTTACGGATACCAGCGGCATACATTGACGCACGGTATCGCTGTGCCTGATACAGGTACTCTGGCACGATGCCCACCACCGGCAACATAGTTTCCACATCAACCTCGTGATGACGGGCGTAGCTCTCATCGCGTCCCCAGGGATCAGGCGCCATAGTGATAGGGAAGCGCAGAAAGTTCCGCAGTTCCTCCTGTTTAGGCATATTCTGGGGAACCTTGCGGAACACATCATAATCATCCCACGAATAGATGAAGCGTACGGCTTTCCCCTTGTCCCGCAGCGCCCTCACCACCAGATCAACAGAAATGATTTCCCTGAAGTTGCCGATATGCACGGTTCCAGAAGGCGTGATGCCAGAGGCGCAGGTATATAGCGCCTTATCACCCTTTTCGCGGATTATCTTTGCCGCAGTCTCGTCAGCCCAATGCGCGCCATATACGGCATCTGTTTGCTTTTCTTTCATAATACAGAGAGCATATCGGGAGTTGTCCGCCCGTGCAAGAACGCCGTTACCATTCCAGTTTCGCGGTCATTTCGATGTTCTGTGGGTAGTTGCCAAAGTGTTCGCCAAAAATATTGATCCCACCAACACATTCACTGTCGCTTTTTACGCCAATCTTGAACGATATGTATTCCCGGTCGGCGGTAAGACCGAGTCCTTTAAGGCTAAGGTCAGATGATTTACGACCATCACCAAAACAGCCATGGGCGTTTATCTCAAGAACGCGCAGTTCACCGTATTGACTGGAGGCGTCAGGCCACCATTCGGGATTAAGTAAGCCGCGCTTGCCGCCATAATCGCCGGCGCTGCGGAAGGTGTAAACCTCGTGGTGATTCACCCAAAGGGTGATGTCGCTGGGCCAGTCGTTGTTATAACCAGCGACTTCTGAACAGGCTTCAAAAGAAAAGCACAGGGCGCGTAAGTTACCGTCCTTAACAAAGAGACTGGGGAAACGGTATTCGAGAAAGCCGCTGGTAAACCACACGAGTTGGGCGTTGACCCGTTCCGGGCTGTAGAAAGCGTTGGCGGAGTCTTCAATGCCGATGTAGCTCCGCCGACCAGCAATGCCGCAGGGTCGCGTTATGGTGCAGTCAAAGTAGTTGCCCAGCGGCATACTATAGGTCAGGTCGCGTGTTGGCGGCGCATCCTTTTCGCGGTGGTAGATGTTGAGGTACACATCCTCAGCCTGTAACGCGCATACCTTTTGGGTCCCGCGAAGACCAGGGTTTTCCTGAATGAAGATTAGCCCCGCCTCTTCCAGCACCCGTACATGAAGCGCTGCTGTTGAAAGCGGTAGGGCGAAGCACTCGGCAAGCTCACTAATGTTCATGCCGGGGTGGTCAACCAGTATCCGCAGTATCTGGAGCCGCACTGGTGATGATAGAGCCTTGAATACCAGCGCTGCCCCTTCGCTATCGTTCAAGTCAAGGTTGATGCGGTTTTTCAGAGTGGTTCTCCAAACACTGGCATTCCAGTAGGGTTCCACGTGAATGGTTTGGCGCGAACGCAGCGGTTGTGCCAGCCCTCGCCATCGGTCATGCCGTGGTACACAATCCAGTCGGTGTCAGAAGCGTTGTCGCTCACTTTAACAAAACTGCAATGTCCCACGCCGAAAACGCCGGTTCGCTCGGACGCCTTGAACACAGGCTCTGGATGCTTAGTCCAGTGAGCAGGGTTAAGAGGATCGCCGGTAAGCTTCAGCAGACCGAGGCAGTAATGGCGCGTCCAGCTCGCGCTTGCCGAGTAGACAATAAACACGTTGGAGCCGTGAATCAGGGCTTCGGGACCCTCAAGCAGGGCAAGGTCATGTTTTTCCCACTCGTACTCTGGCGTTGCGATTAAGACCCGCTCACTAAGGCTGCACGGATCGTTCATGCAGGCGATATACAGATTCTGTCCTATATCAACATTGTCCTCCCAGCCTGACCAGACAAAGTAGTTTACGCCGTTGATGGGCAGAACCGTGCCGTCAATCGCCCACTTATCAGCGGCGTCTCTCACCTTGCCCTTGAAGGTATAAGGCGCTGAAAGTGGATCGAGCGGATCAGCGCCCCCCTCCAGCGCATACATCCGGTGCTGGGCATTATCGCCGTTGTCGCAGGCAACGTAGATGTACCAGTGACCAAAGCAGTAGTGGAGTTCCGGCGCCCAGATGTCCTTCGAGTACATGGTATCGGGCGGCGGAGTCCATACAGTTGTTTCAAGTCCCTCGCCAATAGCGGCAAGTGATGCAGCTTTGCGAATGTGAACGCGCCCATCAGAATAGCAGTGGTAGTAAAAGCCGCCCGCCTGTATCAACCAGGGATCGGCGCTTGGCTTTACCACAATCGGATTCATCATAACCAATCATCCCTTTAAAGAGCCTACATAGATGCCCTTAACAAAATATTTTTGTAGAAACGGATAGATACACATAATAGGGAAGGTGGCAACAACAATAGTGCAGTATTTCACCAGCTCCCGATATGCTGTTGACACCTGCCCGCCTACCAGCGAGACGCCCATGCCTGTTGACGCGGTTGCTGATAGGTCGTTCATCACCAGAATCTCGCGGAGTAGGAGTTGCAGGGGAAACATCGACCGTTCCTGCAAGAGAACCATTGCGTTAAACCATGAGTTCCAGCTTCCCACAAAGTAATAGAGAAAAATCACCGCCAGCACTGCCTTGGAGAGGCGTAGAATAATATGAACTAGGACGAATGCGTCGTTTGCCCCATCAATCTGCGCCGCCTCCTCAAGGTCCTGCGGTATTGCCTGAAAACCAGTACGCATGATGATCATGTTCCATGTGTTGAGGGCTGTGGGGAAAAGCATTGCCGCAAGGTTGTTGTACATTCCTAGGCTCTTCACGATAAGGAACCACGGGATAAGCCCACCGCTAAAGAACATTGTTATAGTGATGAGCAGCATGATCGGTTTCTTCCAAAACAGTGAACGGCGCGAAAGGGTATATGCTCCCAATACAGTCATAACCATGTTGATAGCTACGCCCAGGGTTGTATAAACAATGGTGTTAAGATAGCCACGCAGGATGCTGGCATCGCCAAAAACCGCCTTGTAGCCGTCAAGCGTGAATCCGAGGGGTCCCAGTAGAAAGCCCTTGTGCGCTATGAGCCGGTCTGCAAGGCTGAAACTGGCGAATACCACATGAAGCAGAGGATACAGACACGCCGCGCAGAGTACGGTAAGCACAAGGTAGTTACAAGCATCAAATATGCGGTCGCCTTTTGTTTTTTTCATTACTAACTCCTACCAAATGCTCGTTTCAGTATACTTCTTCGACATATAGTTAGCAAACGCCAAAAAGAAGAAGTTGACGACGGTACTCATCAGACCTACGGCGGTTGAATAGCTATAGCTCGCCTCCCGCAAACCCCGCCGGTACACATACGAGGCGATTACGTCGGCGGTTTCGTAGGTCAGCGGGTTGTATAACAGGATGATTTTCTCGTATCCCGATGCCATCAAGCCGCCAATGGCGAAAATCAGCAGAATCACAATGGTCGGCATGATCGACGGCAATGTAATGTGCCAGATACGCTGTACGCGGTTCGCCCCATCGAGGTACGCCGATTCGTAGAGTTCCGGGTTAATGCTTGCCATTGCGGCTAGATAGATGATGCTATTCCAGCCCATTGACTGCCAAATCCCGGAAAAGGTGTAAATCGGTCTGAAAAGTTCCGGGTAGGTCAGCAACGACGTATTCGCGCTTCCTATGAACGGGGCAAAGAAGCCGGTAATCACACCGTTGGGTTCAACAAAGATACGCAGTATGCCGCAAACTACCACCAGTGAGATGAAGTAGGGCATATACGTTACGGTCTGCACCACTTTCTTGAAGACCGTGCTTCCCACCTCGTTCAGCAGTACGGCAAGCAGTATTGGTGCGGTGAATCCGAAGACCAGCCCCCAGATGTTGAGCAGAAAGGTATTACGGACGAGGCGGATGAAGTAGGGACCGCTTATGAAGTCGATGTAGTGTTTAAAACCCACCCATGAGCTTCCGAAGAAGCCTTTCAGAGGCTTAAAGTCCTGAAATGAGATCAGTATTCCCCACATGGGCAGGTAACAGAACACGATGTACCAGACCAGCACCGGAATGATCATCAGATAGGCAAACCAGTTCCGGCGAAAGTCTTTTTTACAACGTGATCCCCAGGCAGCGTTCACGTTAGCGCGCATTGTACCGGTCATAGGCAGCCTGATAGAGCGCAAGGAAGCGCGGTAATCCCATCTGATTTGCCTGCGCGAGGAATTCGTCGTAGGCGCTCAACGGCAGGCGCCCCATGATTATTTTGGAAAAATACTCGCCCCGCAGTGTTGATAACTGAGTGCCTAAGCTCGCCTCCTCAGATTGCTCCGCAGGCGTAAACGTGATTCCCGGACGCGCCACTGATACATCCATGTTCTCGGTCCAATACTTACGAATGTCGCCAGAATAGCTCCCTTTCTGCACAATGAGCGGGTTAGAGTAATGCTCGTCGCGGATGTTCGGACCAATATGCACACGATCGGACAAGAGCCGGTCGGTAGTGGGGAAACTGGCATCGGTGTATATCGGGCTGTCGTCGGGATAGTAGGGATAGCCATTGCTATCGACGAGGTGGGTAACCCCGTATTCTCCATAGTTGAGTATTTCCCAGCCTTTCTTACTGTAGCCGAAGTCCAGCCACGCCAGCGCCGCCTCGACATCACGGCATTGGGTGGTAAGCGCGGCGTCAGTACCGGAGCGCTTCTGGTTACTGTAGGTCGTAGTGGGTTTTTCCCCCTTATTTAGTACTGGATTCAGCGCGGGAACAAAGTCGTAGTTATTCTGTATCTTCCAGAAGCTCCACATGGTGTCTGGCGAGTCAAAGATAACCGCGCAGGAGTTTGAGATCGCCTCAGCCATGCGCTGATTAAAGTCAGCGGTAATCCAGTCAGCATTAAACAGTCCCTCGGACTGCCACTTCTGCATTGTTTCGAGGTATGCCCACGCCCCGGGCTGTGCTGGTCCCCACTGCGGCTTACCATTAGCGTCAGTGAAAACCCAGTCATACACGCCATAAGCGCCGTTGATTCCGTCGGTAAAAATCTGTCCATAGTTAGAACCATAGTTCAGCGGCTCGGAATACCCAACTTCCTGACACTTTTTGAGGAAGATATACCATTCGTCGATGGTTTCCGGCACGGGCAAACCGGTCTTATCCAGCGCCTCTTGTTTAATCAGCAATCCAAACCACATCCACTCTGAATACGGGGTGAGACCAAAGAATGCCACTACACGGCGGTCGTCGGTGAGGGTGTTTTTGCGCCGCAGTTCGTCGGAGCTACGATAGGCGGCATAGTTAGGAGCGCCGGATTCCAGTAGGTCGGTGAGGTCCATATACAAGCCATCCTCAACGCCAGCGAGATAACCACCCGGATAGCGTCCATCAACAACAATGTCCGGCAGGTTCCCTGATGCCACCATAATGTTAAACTGCTCATCTTCCTGTCCAATGGGCGGCGATATAAACGTTACCTTGATACCTGTGATTTCTTGCGCGATTAGATACGCTGGATGCTTGTTCAGGTCCCCAACAACGCCGGCGACTTCGGCGCGGAGCGGTTGCCATATCGTCAACTCGCGGCCGCTCATTGGATACTTCGAGTAATCACCCGGTATCACCTCATCGAAACGGTCGCCCAGATAGGAATCGTCAACACTTTTGTTCACAAAGTCCTTCTGTTCCTGCGTGGGATTAGTGTTCCCCCGTATACCGCCAGCAAGCCGCGAGCGATCTGCATCCGAGTAACCGCTACTGATCGCGGTGGGCGCCGCACCGGTGGTCTGCGCTGGCGCACTTTGCTTACTACAGCCTGAGAGTGTTAATGCGATAAGCACCCCAACAACACCGATTGCCTTCAGAAATCGTGTTTCTGACCCTACTTTTCGCCTTACCATAAAATCCTCCTAATGTTTAAGAACCATACGGTTCCTTATTCGCAAAGGGCAGGGGAAGTTTCCCTGCGCTCTAAAGCGCCTGTTAAAATAGCGATCATCGAATCGCCTTTTGCTGACCAAAGCTGGGACCGTCGATGTACAGAGAACCGTCAGCATGAAATCCAATCTGGTCTATGGCTAACTGCCGCGCCCCGCCACCAGTAGCCGGATCAACGTGGATATGGTACACAGCATAGAGGCTGCCGCTACGAGAACTGGTAACGCAGAGATGACCGGGACCAGAAACTTCGGCTTGTTCTAGCGAGGCGTATAGCACGGGGTTATGGTCGTACTTAACGAAGGGGCCGAGGGGTGTGCGTGAAACTGCGTATCCCACTGAATAGCTGCGCGAGGCGAAATGGTTAGCTGAGTAGAGCAGGTAGTAGTCATTGTCATGCTTGATGACAAAAGGCGCCTCATTCCAGTGCCAGGTTCCTGTATCTTCCCACGCCTGTTCCGGCTGGGCGAGCAGTACCGGCTCACCTGCGAGGGACAGCAGGTCCCCGGCGAGCAGTGCGCCGTAAATATGGCTCTCGTTATTGCCGTTAACCGTGTTTTCTGAGCAGTCGCGGGAGTAGTAAAGGTACTTTTGTCCATCGCTATCGCTGAAAACATGGGCGTCGATAGCGGCATAGCCCTGATCAAAGAGTGGTCGTCCCAGCGCGTCGATAAAAGGCCCCGCCGGCGAGCTACTGACTGCAACCCCGATGCGGAGGCTCCCATTTGTCATCCAGCGTCCCGAATAGTACAGGTAGTATTTGCCATTGTGAGTCATTACTTCCGGCGCCCAGAATTCAGCAGAAGCCCATTGCCCCGGTTGCATGGCGTTAAACACAATGCCGAGTGCTTCCCAATCGACGAGGTTCATTGAGCGCCACGCCAGAAACCCCCGGCTCGATGAGGTTGCGTAGCAGTAGTAGCCGTCATCGGTCTTGAGGACAAAGGGATCGGCAGCGTTCTGGACGCCCAGCGGGTTGCTGTAATACACTGCGGGTTCTTTTGCGCAAGACCCCAGTACAAGAAACATCCCTGTCATTACTACAACAATCCTAGAGTAATCATACGGCATAAGATAAGAATACCATTGTATTTTATACTGTCAACAAATTTTTGTTAGATTTTTATCTAATATCTCTAGTTCATCTTATAATTGCTACAATTATTATGTTCTGTATATAACGCTGGGATTTCTTGTTTTATACGGACCAGCATAACGATGTTTTGTGGATAGTTACCAAAGTGTTCGGATACTCCTGAGAAACCCACCGGACATTCGTAAAGCCCCGGTGAACACGTTCCAAGCACCGCTGGAGACGTTCCTTCAGTCTTCCGAGAGGCTCAAAGCATGTCGCAAACACGTTCCAAGCACCGCTGGAGACGTTCCTTCAGTCTTCCGAGAGGCTCAAAGCATGTCGCTTAAAGCCAGAACTCATAGCCGAGAGTCGCTTGGATACCCATGCGGTGATAAAGTCGCTGTGGATCAGAGTTACCAATCTTAAACTCCACATCCTTTATGTCATACTTAAAGTGGGTGTCGATTGTGATGAAGCCCGGCCCCGCCTTGAAGCCCAGCGAGAAGCCCGCCAATGCCCCAAAGTTCGATACAGGACCAAAAAGCATACTTATTTTGGCGTCTTTCAGGTTGTTAGACTCCGGGAACTCAAGTTTATCACTCAAAGGTATACTGATGTACGGCGTTACGAATAGCGTAAAGATAAGGGACTGCTCGTCAAGAATGGGTGCTGTGGAAAAGCGCAGCCCCAAGTCAAAGACATTGTAAGAGAAGGTATAGGTAGCCAAAGACGCGCCTACCGTATCTTTGGCTTTCACAGTCATTCCCTCTCCAATCGAGAACATCCCATTTAACCTGATACCGCTAGACTTATTCTTAACGTTGTTTAGACCAAGGGAGAACTGACCAGCAAACGAGACATTCCGGGTATTTTCGTACTCCTTCGCATTAGCAGGGAACGGCGTTTCGCTGTCCGACAGTAATCCGGTATCAGCAGCCTGATAGCTGAACATGAAGGATGCGCCGCCTCCGACGCCGAGTACGAAGCGGTTGGTTCGTGCAGCCCGCGCCTGTTCCCGCTGTTGAGCCTGTTGAGCCTGTATCTGCCTCCGGCGCTCGGCTTCCGCTATTCTCCGCGCCGCCTCCTCAGCCTGACGCGCTCGTTCCTCAGCCGCCTTGCCGGTAAACTCCTGTATATCCGGGTCTGATTCACGGACATAGATCACGGAGAACGCCGCTTGCTGGGCGGTCTCAACGTTGATCGCCCTGATGCTGAATTGGTAGCGACCTGCCAGTGGTTGCAAAGTGCCAGTGATAACATACCGCGCGCCGAGTTGATGTCCGATTAATGCGGCTTGGCTGTCGCTCACTGCGCCGCCGTTTTGATACCTCACTTCCTGTTCCAGAGTTGCAAGATCGCTTCGGTTTATGACACTGAAAAACCTGCTCAGAGTAAAACTGCCGGCGAGATTGTTGACCACATAGTCAGACAGCGTGGTATTGGCGCTTGCACTCGACATATCCTGAAAGTTCAGCACAACAATGCCGGTTCCGGGTTCTTCCTGGTTCAACTGGGCCTCAATGTCTATCCGCGCCTGCTCAATCGCCTGAGACAGGCCAACCTGCCGTTGCCCGAAGACAAACGCGACTCCAAACATGAACAAATATATGCTCAATACATACTTTTTCATATATACCTCTGATATTAGAATTTATTAAGATTAGCATTTTTAGGGCTATGTTGTAAAGGGGATATCGAAAACGAAATAGCAATTCAAAGTATCACTCGTCTTGAGCCTTTTCACTTGTGCTGTGTCTGACCCTCCTTCTTAGCCCACAACGACCTTGCCGGGTGGTGTGTCTGACCCCCTTCTAGCCCACGACAACCTTGCCGAGGAAGAATAGCTCCAGAATAGCTCTCCGCGGGATATCTACTACATCCATCCTTCCATGCCGGTGGTGGTATAAGCCGCCAAACTCCCATGCCTCTGCTTCTTTAACTATACCGGCACGCTCAGGATTCTTATCAATATAGTTAAATACCCGCAAAAAATACCTGACATCATTGATAATCTTTGAGAAAAACTGCTTTCCCCAGAGATGTCCCCCTGCTTATTATGCACTTTGTTCCAGTATTTGGCAAAATTACCCTTGATCCATTGCATAATTTTGGAAAGGGACTGCCCCGGAGCCGGTTTGATGAGCAGATGGATATGGTTATCCATGATACAGAAGTTCAAAAGCTGAAACGGGTACTTTTCTTTTGCTTTTTTGGTGAAGGTCAAGAAGGTAGTCTTGATCCACGGCGACTGTAATAAGGCTCTGGGAAGCTCTCTTGCTTTCTGTAGTGTCTGGCACTAAGCGTCAGAATATTTTGTCTCTGGCTCTCAAACGAAACCAAAAAGAGCGGCGCTGTCTCTGGTACTAAGCGCCAAAACCAAAAAGGGCGGCACTGTTAGCTCTTATGGTATCCGCGATATCTTCAACACTGCTGTTGCGGAGTTCCGCAGCCAGCTTGTATGTTTCGGCGATCATGGCGGGAGTCGCGTCCTTGCCCCGAAACGGAACCGGCGCGAGAAACGGGGAATCGGTCTCAAGGAGCAGACGCTCGTCTGGCACGAAACAAAGCGCTTCCCGCAAGCCCTGCGCCGATTTATAGGTAAGGTTCCCCGCGAAAGAGATGTAGTACCCCAAGTCGAGAAACGCACGGGCAGCAGAGGTATCATACGAAAAGCAATGAATGACCCCATGAACAGCCGAGTACTGCGCAAGGATATCCCGCGTTTCGTCAGCCGCCTCCCGTGTATGGATGATGATCGGCAAATTCAGGTGCCACGCCACTTGCAGATGCAGTTCCAGCAACTCACGCTCGCCGACAAGGTTCGCACTTTCCGTGTTGTGGTGATGGTCCAAGCCACATTCCCCAATGGCGACCAAGAGTCCCGGTGGAGCTGCCATGATATGCTGTTCAAGCAGGCGCATCTGCTCCATTGGTTCAGCGATAGCCTCAGTCGAAGGCCAGATACCTGCGCTGAACCTGACACGGTCAAAGGCGCGAAAGACAGCTATCCGGTCGGACAGGTCAGTCGCGTTGGTTCCAACGTCAATAAGGCCACCAATATCAGCGTCGAACAGTGCACCGACCGTTCCCGCGGGCAGCTTAGATAGATGTGCATGGGTATCAATGAAACGAAACATAGTTGACCATAACAGAATAGCTTGCTAGAATACAAGTCATAAGCCGAGGTGGTGGAATGGTAGACACCGGGGACTTAAAATCCCCTCCCCGCAAGGGGGTACGGGTTCAACTCCCGTTCTCGGCACAAGTATATCGACCCCTTACACATTCCCTAAAGAAAAATCGCCAGTAATTTTGTAGCGTTTGCCATCCTGCGATACCTCAAGATACCGCTCTGGGAAGTGGTTGGGCAATAGTTCACTGATCAAGGTGGCGGCTTCGGTCATAAAGGCTTCCAAGCGTTCTGGCGGAACCCGATCCAGCGTGGCAACACGGCAGGATATGAGATAGCCACGGCCTTTCTGGGACCCAAGTCCAACAGTAAAGTCAGGGGCAAGCTCAAAAAGACCGTCCATCTCCGGATTACTCGTGGCTCCCCGCTTGGGACGATTAGGGTGCATAGAAAAAGAGCCAACCCAGCGCTCTTCCATGATTTCATCAACCTCGTGGAAAAGAGCCTCAAGCCTTGCGTTAAACTCACGTAGTTTTGGATGCTCCGCCATTGGTTAGTCCGGCAGGGCCAGAGCCAGCACTTCCTCAAAGCGCTCCACAGGGTGGAACTCAACGCCTTTCTTCACATGCTCAGGGATGTCATCAAGGTCCCTGAGGTTCTGCTTGGGGATGATGATGTGCCGCGCCTTGTTCCGCTGGGCAGCAATGGTTTTTTCCTTGAGACCGCCGATGGGCAAGACCTGGCCAGTGAGACTGAGTTCTCCGGTCATAACAAGTCTGTCCGCGATGGTACGGTTCCGTAACAGGGAAAGGAGCGCCGTCGCCATAGTGATACCAGCGGAAGGGCCGTCTTTGGGGGTCGCGCCCTCTGGAATGTGCAGGTGGATATGATTCTTCTCAAACCAACTTGACTCCACGCCATAACACTCGGTTCCGAGCTTGCGTGCGTAGGTCATGGCAATAGAGGCTGATTCCTTCATAATGTCGCCCATCTTGCCGGTGAGAGTGAGTCCCTCCTCGCCAGGCACAGAGGTTGCCTCAATCACAAGGGTATCGCCACCCATGCTTGTCCACGCCAGCCCCACCGACATACCCGGTCGGTCAGCCCGCTTGATCGCGCCTTCCGGAAATATGGGCTTACCCAGATGCTTTTCGATGAGCTTCTTATCAATGGCGAACTTGAGCGCCTGCTCTCTACCTGCACCACGAGTGCCGACGACCTCCACTTTTTCGCTCTCTTCAACAATCTGCTTTGCCAGTTTACGGTGTATCTTGTCGAGGTTCTTCTCAAAGGCGCGCACCCCTGCTTCCCGCGCATAACCATTGGCAATGTGGAGCAGGGATTCCCGCGTGTACTTAACCTGATTCTTCTTGAGGCCGTTCTTCTCAAGGCTTTTAGGAATAAGATAGCGTTTAGCGATTTCCAGCTTTTCAGTATCGATATAACCAGGCAATTCGATGATCTCCATACGATCAAGGAGCGGGGAAGGAATTGTGTCCAGGGTATTGGCCGTAACAATGAAGAAGATTTGGGATATGTCGAAAGGAAGGTCGAGGTAATAATCGCGGAAACTATTGTTCTGCTCAGGATCAAGCACCTCAAGCAGAGCGCTTGCTGGATCGCCCTGAAAGCTGGCACCCATCTTGTCGATCTCGTCGATCATGAACACCGGGGCTTTGGTTTTAGCGATACGCAGCCCCTGAAGTATCTTGCCAGGCATGGCACCGATGTAGGTGCGGCGATGCCCCTTGATCTCAGCCTCGTCCCGCATACCACCAACAGAAAAACGGAAGAACTCCTTCCCTAGAGCATAGGCAATAGACTTTCCCACTGAGGTCTTACCCACTCCGGGCGGCCCCACAAGGCATACGATGGAACCAGATGGCTTACCCTTGCTCATACCAACGCTTTTCCTTAGCTTACGAACCGCGAGGTATTCCATGATGCGGGTCTTCACATCTTTCAGGCCATAATGATCATTTTCAAGTATCTGTGCGGCGATCTTGAGGTCAAACTCCTCTGGAGCTGCGTCATTCCACGGAAGCGAAACAATAGTATCAAGATAGTTCCGCGTAACCACGAACTCGGCGGAATTGGGATCCATGAGGTTAAACTTTTCAAGCTCATGGTCTACCACTTCCTTAATTTCCCCCTCAAAGTTAAAGGCGTCCAGCTTTTCCTTAAAGCGCTGGTACTCAGAACCCTTCGCGTCCGCAGCCATGCCCAACTCGGTCTTGATGGCCTTGAGTTCCTCCTTGAGAAAGTAGTCCCGCTGAGACTTCTCGATCTTCTCGTTGATCTCCTTCTGAATCCGCTTCTGTATCCTCAAGAGTTCCTGTTCTTTCTTGATGAAGACCAGAACCTGCTCCATACGTTTACGAACATTGAGGGTTTCAAGAATCTTCTGCTGTTCCATCTTTTCGATATTCAAAATGCTGGTAATGAAATCCGCGATCTTTCCCGGATGATCGATATTAATCATGTTAAGCCGCATTTCTTCAGAGAACAGCGGGTTGTTCTCGGAGATTTGCTTCATCTCGCTGATAAGCGCCCGCGTAAGCGCCTTAACCTCGCTGGTCGCGTCTTCCTCGTCATCCAGATACTCAACCGCCGCTACAATGGGGCTGGTAAGGTGGAGCGTTTTTTTGACACAGAAGCGCCGCAGGGTTGATATAAAAACGTTTACCCCCCCCTCGGGCATATTGATCTTCTTGACAATCTTTGCCACAGTTCCCACCTGATAGAGATCGGTGATAGCCGGCGTCTCAGTCTCGGTCTGCATCAACACGAGGCCGATATACCCGTCAGTGACAACCGCCTCCTCGACCACCCTCACGTCAGGCGGATTGCTAATCATGATGGGCGTGAAGATGCCGGGAAATATAGGACGCCCCATAAGGGCTACAAGTGGCAGTTTATTGGGCAGTATTTGATCTATAGGGATAACATTTTGTTCGGGCATAACAGTTCCTTCTACTTTTAGTTAGAATCTTTATTTAGAATATCCTAACTATAAAACTGAATGTCCACTATTACATGGTGAGTGGCGTTGCATTGGGCTGAATCAGGGGAGAAATGGTATCACACTTTCTTTTTTTGATTAGAAAATAGCAAGTAGGGGCATCAGTTTGGCGCTAAGGTCTGTCGCGGGTGAAGAATTTGTCGAAGCCGATGGGTAAACCAGTTGTAACAGAGTTGTCGAAAGTCCTGAACGCTGTACGGCCATCCGCTCTTCCCTCTCTCTGGCCATTACCCAAAACACGATGCTTGTGAGTTTCCGCGCCTTGATATCAAGGCGCTAGTATTCCCTGACGCCAAGCTCCATAAGATGATTCCCACACCCACACGCTCTTCTATGGAGCAATACGCCTCATAAGCGGAAACCGTCCACACACCTCGTGGCGTTTCTTCGGCCTCAGTCGCAGCGCGTTCATCTGACACAACAAAACCTCCGTAACAGCATAAAGTTCAGGGGGAAGTGTATCGCGCTTCCCCCGCTTGATTAACGGTTGATGAGCTTGACCAGAGCATCGGCAGAGATGCCGAGATACTCGCCCACTTTGGCGGCAGGACCTGATTCGCCAAAACGGTCTAGGGAAAGTATGTCTTCCGGTTTAGCCCAGCGCTCCCAGCCAGTTTTCACGCCAGCCTCACAGGTTACAACCCGCACGCCCGCCGGAACAATCATTTTCTGTATAGCATGGGGCTGCGCCTCAAAGAGTTCGCGGCTTATCATGGACACAACCCGTACCCGCTTATCAGTAAGTTTGTTTGCAGCGTCCAGAGCAATCCCTACCTCCGAGCCAGTAGCAATCACAACCACGTCAGGCTTTTCAGCGGCTTTTTTCACGATGTACGCGCCAGTACGAATCGTGTGCCGCCAGTCCGGGTCTTCTTTGGCAAAGACAGTAATGTTCTGCCGCGAAAGCGCCAGAATCGTCGGCCCGTCCAGCCGCTCCATAGCCATAACCCAGGCTTCAGCAGCTTCCTCCGCGTCAGCCGGACGCAGTACACGCATATCAGGTATGACACGGAACGAGGCTAGATGTTCCACAGGCTGATGAGTGGGACCATCTTCCCCTACAAAGATCGAGTCATGGGTAAACACATAGATAACCGGCAATTGCATAAGGGCGGAAAGCCGGAGCGCCGGACGCAGGTAGTCGGAAAAAACCATGAAGGTTGAGCAGAAAGCGCGAAGCCCGCCGTGTAAGAGGATGCCGTTTGAAATGGCGGCCATGGCAAATTCGCGGATGCCAAAATGCAGATAACGACCGCCGCGTTCTTCGGCATTGTAAACCGGAGCGTTGAAACCAACCGCGTTAGGGCCTCTGAGGTCAGCGGAACCACCCACCAAATTCGCGTTGGCAGCGGCTATCGCGCCAAGCGCCTTGTTCCCCGCGCTCCGCGTGGCAATTTTATCACCCACCGTAAACGTGGGAAGCGTGGCCGGCACAAACTTTCTTCCATAAAAAAAGTCCCATTCAGCGCGTTTGGCTGGATTCTCCTTTGACCATTCCTCGAACTCCACAAGCCACGCCTCACGGGTCTTCTTCCACTCCGCCTGTTTCGCCTTGAAGTAGTCCACAGCTTCCGGTGCAACGTAGAAATCACCGGGGATACCAAGCTCCGCGCGGGTTGCGGCCACTTCCTCGACCCCCAGCGGCGCTCCGTGAATATCAGCGGTATTCTGCTTGTGGGGCGAGCCTTTCCCAATGATCGATTGTAGAATGATGATACTCGGCTTGCTTGTTTCAGCCTTAGCCTCTTTCGTAAGACGAGCGATCCCTTCAAAGTCGTACATGGAACCTCGAAGTACCTGCCAGCCATACGCCTCGTACCGTTTCGCTGTATCCTCAGTAAAGGAAAGCTCTGTACTGCCGTCAATCGTAATCTTGTTGGAATCGTAGAACACAATCAGTTTACCCAGCTTGAGGTGGCCGGCAAGGGAACTTATCTCAGAGGAAACACCCTCTTCAAGACAGCCGTCTCCCACAAAAACATAGGTGTAGTGGTCAACAATCTTGCGCGTAGCTGTGTTAAAACGCGTTGCAAGCATGGTTTCGGCGATAGCCATGCCGACTGATGTAGCAATACCCTGACCAAGCGGCCCGGTAGTCATCTCAATGCCCCTGACACGCCCATACTCCGGGTGTCCAGCGGCGCGGGAGCCAACCTGCCGGAACGTCTTCAAGTCCTCAAGGGTCAAGTCCTTATAGCCAGAAAGAAAAAGCAGAGAATAGAGGAACATGGAACCATGTCCCGCCGAAAGCACAAAGCGATCCCGATCCGGCCATTCCGGGTCTGTCGGGTCATGCCTGAGCAACTCGCCATAGAGTATGGCGCCTAATTCAGCAGCCCCCATGGGCAATCCCGGATGACCAGAGTTCGCTTTCTGAATCGCATCAATCGAAAGTGCGCGGATAGTCAACGCGACCTTTTTCAGTGCTTTTGTATCCATCTTAAAGCCTCCTAATTATAGTAAAAATAATTATAATAAAGAAGAGAAATTCTTAGCGCTATCATCCATAACCACAAGGCGACGTGTCAAGGTAGGTTCCAGCAAGCCACAAACCCAGTCCTTTAGGAGCGCATAGTCACCATGTGCAGTCTCACCCCGTGCGTTCTAGACAACTAAAACCAATATGGGTATACGAAACAGACCAGCTTAAACCTGCTGCTCCACGACTAGAACCCATAAACCACCAAAAGTCCAAACACACAGAGGAGGCACCGGTTCTTACCAATCAGAGATCAGCGATAGTTGGTTTTCAATCGTCGTAAAAAGTATAACTGGAACCTCGCCACGCATCTCCATGACAAGAACGCCGCCCTGGTGATACGCTCCTCAAGCGCGTTGCATACTGGCAGCACTATCGATACCATCGACGTCGATAGCGACAATAACGACTTTGTATTAGCAAAAATTAGATGTACAGTATATTCTACTTGGAGATTAAGTTTATGGACGCAATAATTTATACAAATTTAAGGCAAAATCTCAAATCTTATATGGATAAGGTCTTTAATGATCACAATCCATTAATTATTGCCCAGAAAAGTAATAAAAATGTGGTGTTTATGTCAATAAATGAATATAATAGTTTAATGGAAACAAACTATTTATTATCCAGTAAAACAAATGCCGAACATATTCAAAAGTCAATTAATCAGCATAAAGCGGGTGGAATAAGGGAAAGAAAATTATAGGTTATTGCGTTGCGCTCCATTCCACACCATTGTTCTGGCGCATTGTGTTGCGGCATAACGCAGCTCACGTTACACATGATTGGGAGAAGAAACATATCCCTATCCGTGCTGGTATTTCCCCGTCCCATGCTCCTTTTATAACATATACTTCCAAAGAATTCTCGTATTGCGAATTACTGTTCTGCTGAAGACTCCGCTATAACGCTGCCGGACTCTCGCGCAGGAAAGCGAGTAGCGGCTCTTCCCATGCCGTGGTCTTTGTTCCGGCCTCAACAAAACGCTGATACAGGCACCAGATATGCTCCTGAAGGGCGACACGTTCCACCGCGTCTGGGCGCGTTTCCAGCGGGCGGCCATCCTTGTCTGGCGTGGCGAAGAGCGCGTCAACAAAACGCCGCGCCTCTTCCTGCGGAAACAGTAGCGCATCAAAGCAGGTCATAGCGTACATGGCGGCGGCAACGCAGTTGATGCTGTGCTGTTTTATGTACAGCAGCGACTCTGTGATAGCAATGGCGTGCTGTTGCGCCGCGTCAAGCTCCGCGCCAAAGCGCTGTCCATCGCCCATAGCCTGTACAATAGCGCGGAACTTGGTATAGGCGCGAATCACCACCATCACATGAAGGCTCGGTATGCACATGAGGTGCGGGTCAAAGGTGTGTATCACCATGAAACGGGGCGAACCCAGATAACGGGGACGGCGCGTGGTTGATAGATGGCGGGCATAGACTTCAGCAGCAGAAATATAGAGCTGTGCCATAGTGTCGATGAAGTTTGCCGCCGCTGCCAAGCCTTTCTGTTGATAGGTCTTGAGCAGGAAACCAATGATACGTATCCAGAACGGTACAAAGTCCAGATAGATCGCCACCCATTTGGGCGAGAATGGAATTGTCTGGTCCAGCGCATGATCCACTGCCGCAAGCGGAATGAGACCAGGTTTTCGCGCCGCCTTATATTGCAAGGCAAAGAACTTGGTAAACACTGCTTTGAAATAACACCGCGCCGGCCTGTGTAACGCCGGAGTGGTCAATATCTTCAGCATGGTGAGAGGCGTGGATATGTCGCTGACCTTTATCATACCCTTTATATATACAGGATTGGGTGAAGATACTATAGTAGGAAAATGAATGATCGTTTCTTACTTAGCCTGCTGCTCTTACTGACGCTGGGTGCGGCGCGCCTTGATGCACAAACTGACGCTGTTGTCCCGGATCGTTTCACCCTGAAGATCGCGGTGATGGGACCAGGCGACGAACTGTATTTCTGGTGGGGACATATCGCGCTGATTATTGAAGACCACAGCACTGGCACAAGCCGTTTCTACGATTACGGCATCTTTTCTTTTGAGAATGAACATTTTTATACGAACTTTGCCTTTGGCCGCTTGCTGTACAGTTGCGGCGCGTCTCCTGCAGAGCAAAGTTTCCGTACCTACATCGCCACGAACCGCGACATAACCCTCTACACGCTTGACCTCTCACCAGCAACTGAGGAGGCAGTGCGCCGTTTTGCTGAAAACAACATCCTGCCTGAAAACCGCGACTATTATTACCATCACTTTAAGGACAACTGCGCCACACGCATCCGGGACATCATCGACCTGGCTACTGAGGGTCAGTTCAAGGCGCGTTTCGGCGACGCGCCCGGGCGCTATACCCTGCGTCAGCACGTCCGCCGCCATACATGGTTCTCGCCGTTCATGGACTGGGCGCTCAACTTCCTCATGGGTCAGGACATTGACACGCCTATCACCGTCTGGCAGGAAATGTTCCTGCCATCAGAAATCGGCCTGCGTATCAGCGACTTCAGCTACACTGACGACACTGGGGTCGAGCGCCCCCTTGTTTCCAGCGTGGAAGTGTTGAACCGCGCCCAAAACCGGCCAGTAGTCCTCGATGTTCCCCGTCGACAATGGCCTTATGAGCTTGTCGTTGGCATATTGCTGGCAACCATGCTCGTGTGCTTTGACCGCATCATCGCTAAACGTCCTCTTCTGGGGCGCCGGCTTTTGGCGTTAACTCAGAGCGCCATGGGCCTGTTCTTCGGCCTTATGGGATCGATCCTGTTCTTTATGACCTTCTTCACCAACCACGACTATACCTGGCACAACAGCAACGTTCTTTTTATCAACCCTTTGTTGCTGGCCGCTGTTCCGCTTGGCATCATCGTTGCCACTAACAAACGCGTTATGAAACGCTGGCTTGCCGAACAATTCCTGCAGGCGCTGTGGACGTACGTGCTGTTTGGCGGTCTGCTGTCAATGCTGATAAAACTCAGCCCCAATTTCTACCAGCAGAATCAGGTAACGCAGGCTCTGGTCTTGCCCTGCGCGCTCGTCTTGAGCTACATTCCGAGCTGGGCGCGGAGTTTAGTCGCTATACGGAAATAAGGAGCTTACTGATGAACAACACTCAGAGTCAGGTACTTTGGGCTGGACGACTTGCGGAGAAACCAGAGGCCGATGCCTTCGTGTTTCAGGCGTCGATTGCCATTGATCAGCGGCTTGCCCATGACGACATTCGCGGAAGCCGCGCTCACGCCGCCATGCTGGGGCAGCAAGGCATTATCCCGCCGGAACTTGCCGCGTCATTAGACGCGGAGCTTGCCAATATCGACCGCGAAATCGCGGATGGAACCCTCACCATTGATGCTGACGCGGAAGACATTCACTCGTTTATAGAAGGCATCCTCACCACCCGTCTGGGCGACGCGGGACGAATGGTTCACGCGGGGCGGAGCCGCAACGATCAAGTCGCGCTGGATATCCGCCTTTACCTCAAGCGCAATGTGCCGCTCCTCATTGCGGAATTAGGCGCGACTATTACGGCATTGTTAGCGCAGGCTGAAAACCATGTTGATGCCGTTATGCCGGGATACACCCATCTTCAGCGGGCGCAACCGCTGACGCTGGGTCATCACCTGACAGCGTGGTGCGCGGGACTTGAGCGGGACCTGAGGCGCTTCGCCGACGCTCTGGCACGGCTTGACGAGTGTCCCCTGGGAGCAGGAGCGCTTGCCGGTTCCGGCCTGCCACTTGACCGTGAGGCAACGGCGCGGGCGCTTGGCTTTGCCCGCCCCAGCCTTAACTCAATGGATGCGGTGGCTGACCGGGACTTTGCGCTGGAACTGAGCGCCTGTGTTGCTATCACCATGACTCATCTGTCGCGCTTTTGCGAGGATGTGGTTATATGGGCAAGCGAGGAGTTTAAGTTCATCAACCTTGCTGAGAAATGGAGTACAGGTTCGTCGATTATGCCCCAGAAAAAGAACCCTGACTTTGCGGAACTCATCAGGGGCAAGTCGGCGCGCACAAGCGGCAACCTTGTTACCCTGATCGCCCTGCTCAAGGGACTGCCCTATGCCTACGATAAGGACTTACAGGAAGATAAGGAAGCGTTGTTTGACAGCCTCGACACCCTCAGCGCCTGCTTGCGTATGTTTCGGGGTATGATGGCGAGTGCGGCCTTTAACACCGCTCGTATGCAAAACGCCTGTATTGGCGGTTTTCTGGAGGCGACTGACGCGGCTGAATACCTTGTGCGTAAGGGTCTGCCTTTTCGCAAGGCGCATGAGGTGGCGGCGCTGGTGGTGCGGGACTGCGTGGCGGCGGGTCAACAGTGTATTACAGACCGCACGTTAGTGGAACTCAAGGCGCGCTGCCCGCTTTTTGAGGACGACGTGTACGCGACACTGAGTCCTGCCGCGTGTGTCGCGGTGCGAAACCTGCCCGGAGGTCCCGCGCCTGACGAGGTTCGGCGGCAAATAACGACGTTGCAACAACGCCTGCATGAAACGCTTGAGATCAGTGAGTCGCCGCTCGTATAATCGTGTAAAGAAAACACGCTGTTGAACACGCGCTGCCCACATGAAGTGCTGCTATTGCCGTTTGTCAATGGCAGTAACACTTGCGCTCACCTTTGCCTACGGTCTCACCCAAACGTATGTGCCGGACTACCGCCTCTTTCATACGATGGCTATCATCAGGCTCTTCTTCAGCAAAGTCGATAGTGGACGCAGCAAGCGCTGCTACCGGAAACAAAATGTCTTATTTTCATCTGCTTCAACATCGATATTTGCTAGTATACTGAACA
>JAITIX010000132.1 GCA_031279205.1 Treponema sp.
GGCTATCATCAGGCTCTTCTTCAGCAAAGTCGATAGTGGACGCAGCAAGCGCTGCTACCGGAAACAAAATGTCTTATTTTCATCTGCTTCAACATCGATATTTGCTAGTATACTGAACAACCCGTTCATGATACTAAACACTCTGTTCAGTATACTGAACACTTCATTCAGTATACTGAACAACCCGTTCATGATACTAAACACTCTGCTCAGTATACTGAACAACCCGTTCATGATACTAAACACTCTGCTCAGTATACTGAACAACCCGTTCATGATACTAAACACTCTGCTCAGTATACTGAACACTTCACTCAGTATACTGAACAACCCGCATATCAACACCGCTGTCCAAAAGAGCTATGGGTACCTGCTTCATAGTGCTTTTTCTTCATAAAATTGCGCTTGCATAGCAAATAATTAGATGCAGGAAAGCAGCAGAAAGACCAGCGCTGATTTTTTCTACTTCCAATAGAGCTTGGAAAGAAACGCTATGCCAACAAACAATGACTTCTTTTTCATTATCTTACACACTCCTTTTCATCGATTCACCCACACGGTCATCTCGCCGGGGCTACGGTTGGTCCATGCGTAGTAGGGGATGAAGTGGAGAGCCTTGTCTTCCATAGTGGAATCCTCCAAGGTGCGGTATAGATCATCTTCCACCCAGTCCTTCTCGCGTTTTCCGGTCATAGAGATAAGCGTTACACCTCCAAGGAGCGCCTTTTCGTGCTTCACGGTGATTCCGGCGTTCTGTCCAACATGGAGGCGCCAGAGTTCTTTGCCGTTGTCCGCCTCTTCCAGGCAGTATACCACAGGTCCGCGCATGACAGCGGTTTTGCCGACGTTCTCCCGCACCTTTGGGTTTGCCCGCACAAACGTTACTGGCATATCAAAGGCAGCGCTAATGCGGTCGCCATCTTTCCATTCGCGGTTAAACACGGCGTAACCATCTTCAACGGTAAAGGCCGTGTCTGCGTCTGCGCCGTTCAGCTTGAGCGTATAGTTTCTGCACCAGCCGGGTATGCGGAGGCCGTAGCGGAAATGCGCTGCGCCGTTCAAGCTGAAGCTGATGTTCACCAGCCCTTCCCAGGGGTACTTGGTTTCAATGCTGATGGTAAGGTCTGTTCCGCCAGTGGAAACCTTAGCCTTGCTGCCTATATAGAGGTGGGTATACAGCGTCTCAGCGTTTTTCGAGTGTATGTATGATCCCAAAGAGGCGATGATCCGCGCCAGATTGGGGGGACAGCAGGCGCATCCGAACCATTTCTGCCGCTCGATTCTGACGTGGCTCATTCTTCGGTCTTTCAGGCAGGCTTCAGGGAGCGCTTCAAGCGGGTTCACGTAGAAGAATGCTTTGCCGTCCAGGGACATACCACTGATGATGCCGTTGTACAGGGTTTTTTCCAGCACATCTGCGTAGAGGCCGCGTGGAGCGATGGCGCTCATTCGCCGCGCGAAGAAGGCGAGACCGATGGCGGCGCAGGTTTCGGCGTATGCGGTGTCGTTGGGCAGGCTGTAGTCGTAGGAGAAAGCTTCCCCGTAGGCGGATTGGCCTATAGCGCCGGTGATGTACATCTGGCGTTTCGAGATGTTGGCGAACAGGGCTTCGCAGGCCGCGAGCAGTTCTTCGTCGCCAGTGAGCCTGGCAATGTCAGCCATGCCTGAATAGAGATACACTGCCCGCACCGCATGGCCTTCGGCGATGTGCTGTTCCCGTACAGGTTTCCCTGCCTGGTAGTATTGGTACTGGATATAGCTGTCATGCCAGTAAAAATGGTTTTTGTTTTGCTTGGTTTCTTCCTCAAAGTAAAGCGGCTTCTGCCCGCGCTGGTCGATGAAGTATTTGGCCAGCTTGAGGTGTTTCTCGTTTTTGGTGATGGCATAGAGCCGTACCAGAGCCATTTCCGCGATTTCGTGTCCTGGGTAGCCGTGGAGTTTACCTTCTTCCACGCCAATGTGCTTGTCTATGCAGTCTGCGTAGCGGATCAGGGCGTCCATGAGCTTTTGCTTTCCCGTGGCCTCGTAATAGGCAATGGCCCCTTCCAGCAAATGCCCGAAACAGTAAAGCTCGTGGTTGTCTTTTAGGTTGGTGAAGCGTTTGTCTATACCGTTGATGATGTAGTAGGTATCCAGATAGCCATCGCTCTGCTGGGCATTGCAGATGGTATCAATCGTATTGTCCAGCGTTTTTTCCAGGTCTGGGTCAGGATGCCAGACCAGGGAATAGGCCGCTGCTTCGATCCACTTGGCGAAATCACTGTCCTGAAACACGCAGCCGCCGTGTCCAATGTCTTTCGGCACGCCGTAGTCCAGTTCAGGGTGGGTCAGTTCTGCGGCCAGCTTGAAGTTCCGCACACAGTAGCTGGGGTCTGCACCGGGAACGCGGTCGTTCAACGCTTCCCACTGGTAGGGAATGACCTGGGTTCTGATCCGTTCCATGAAGGGGGTCCAGAAAGCATCGTTGATGGCGACCTTTTTCAAGTCAATGAATTTGGTGTGTTTTACGTTATCCATAGTATCTCCTCAAAGCCCCCTCCTTATAGGTGGGGTTACTAACGCCCGCCATTTGGCTTTTACGTTGTGGTATATGATGTCCTGTTTTTCCTGTGGATTTCTACTGGCTCGGTTACTTTGTCAGCACCCCCGCCTAAAGGCGGGGGCTTGCGGCTTGGACTGATTGCCCGGCTTGCTCTACAAGTTTTATGCTTTTTTCCGTTACCGGAATTTTCACCTATGACATGAATGATTTTAATAAGCAAGCCTTAAATAAAAAATTCTAGCATAAATACTCCTTGAATGGAACTCATTTGCTTCGATACAGAGTCTGACCTAGCCCTTTACCGCACCAATAGTGATGCCTTCGACAAAGAATTTCTGGAAGCACAGGAAGATCACGACTACTGGCAATGCTACGAGCGTGGATGCGGCCATGAGCAAGCTGTACTCGACCTCGTGCTGCGATCTAAAGAATTGCAGACCTATCGAGAGGGTGTACATCTGCTGGTTTTGCAGGTAGATGAGAGGGCCGAGGAAGTCATTCCACGCGCCCAAAGCCGTGAAGATCGCTACAACTGCGATGACTGGTTTCATCAGGGGAAGTATGAGCTTCGCAAAAATTTCAAGCTCATTTGCACCGTCTATGAAACCCGCCTCGGAAAGTTCCTTGGGTATGGTCATGAGGTACTGCCTCATCATGAAGATGTAGAGCGCCGAACCGGTACAGGCCGGTATGGTGAGCGGGTAAAAAGTGTTAATCAAACGGAGCTTGGCGAAGATGTCAAATAAGGCGACTAAGACGACTGGAAAGGGGATAAACATGGTGGCGATCACGATGTAGAACAGCTTTTCCCGTCCTGGCCAGTCAATGCGGCTGAAACCATACGAAATGAGCGAGTTTGAGAATATGGCACCGATCACACAGAAGACCACGATGGTGAGTGAGTTCATCATGTAGCGGAAAAAAGGTATGAACTGTACCGCTTCCGCGTAATGTTCGGGATGAATCTCGTGGGGAAAGAGCGTAGGTGGGGCGACGCGGAGTTCCTGCGTTCCTTTAAGGGAGGTAACTATCATCCAGTAGTACGGCATAAGGAATAGCAGGCACATGATCGCCAGCACAACACGCGGTATGATCTTTTCGTAGATTACCCGCCGGGCTTTTTGCTGTTGAATACTGTCTCGTTTTATATTGTTCATAACGGGCTCCTAATCGTAATTGACCCAACTGCGTCCCCAGCGGAACACCACCATGGCAATCACCACGCTGACGGCAAAAAACACAACCGAAAGACAGGCTGCGTATCCCATGCGCGAATACTTAAACGCATTCTGATAGATATAAAGTACGTAGAAGAAGAGCGAGTTCTGCGAACCCACCGTACCGCCACGTGCACCGCCCGAAATGATGAACGCCTGCGTGAAGACTTGCAGTGCGCCCGACAGTCCCATGATGAGTTGGTATAGAATGATAGGCGTCAACATAGGCAAAGTGATGGAAAAGAAGCGCCTGAATATACCAGCGCCGTCTATCTCGGCTGACTCATACAGGTCACGCGGTATAGACCGCAGCGATGCAAGGAAGATGAGCGCCGGTCCCCCCGCGCCATACTGTGCAAGTATCACGAGCGAAGGCTTGGTGAAGCGTGGATCGCCTATCCAGTCGATGAAGGGTAGTCCTATTGCCACGAACAGACGATTCATAAGCCCGTACTGAGGATTGGTGAACAGTATCCACACGAATACGAGCGCGAAAGCTGGCAAAATCGAGGGCAGGTAGAGAATGGCTCGATACACAGCAACTTCCCGTACTTTCTGATTCATGGCGAGAGCCAGCGCGATGGCGACTACAATACCTATGGGTACTGCGAGCGCAGTATAAAAAAGCGTGTTGTAGATGGTTGTAGGCACGAGAGGATCGGTGAAGATATCTTTGAAGTTTGCTAGTCCTGAGAATCTCGGTGTTCCGATACCGCTGTATTCAGTCATACTGAGGTAAAAGGAATAACCGATGGGATATATCTGCAACACGAGAAAACCAATGAGCCATGGTGAGATAAACAAAAGCCCGTTGCGCAGATTGCGCTTGACGGATCGAGTCAATGTCATAGTTCGCTCCTTAATAAAATCATAAAAAGGGGCAGTTCCGACTCCGAAACCACCCCTGACCAGAGTGGGGTTTTACGCCACTACGACGTGCGTCATCCCGACGTTACCGTAGCAACATAAAACGTCTTTTCCTACTGTAGAGGCAGGAATTTGTTGAGCTGGGGCTGTACCTGTTGTTCAGCTTGCTGTAAGGCTTCAAGCGGCTGCTTCACGTTCTGCACTACCATGTCCTGAGCGGTGGAGAGGGCATCCCAGTACAGAGCGCCTACCGGGAGGGGCGGACGGCTCTTGGTGAAGGAGAGTGCAAGGCGGAAATAAGACTGTTTTTCGGTATAGATAGACTCATCGTTGGATATTTCAACGAGTGTGGGGCAATGGCCACTGTCACGGGTATAGAGGCGCTGACCTCCGGCGCCGCACGCCCAGTGAATGAACTTGATCGCGGCCTCTTTGTTCTTGGAACCGGTAGGCACTACGAAACTCCATCCACCGGCCCATGTTGAGGGCGAGTCACCCGCATTCGCCGAAGGGATATAGGTGATATCATAGTCGATTTCAGGAGCGTAAGTGCGCATGGTATTGATGAACCAGTCACCCGTTATCATCATTGCAAGATTTCCGGTGATGAAGGGATGCTGCTGGGGCGGATTATTGGTGGGTATATAGCTTGAAATGAAGGTCTGTACTTCTTTGACACCCATTCGTTGGTTGTAGTCATAGAGATACTGGAAGCCTTTTACCACGCCGGGGTCTGTTGGGGTAACTTTTCCGGCCTTCATGTCCGCGAAGGAACCGCCAAACAGGAATCCCCATGTATAATGCCAGCCTTGTTCAACTTGGGGAATGAAGCCGATGCGGTTATAGTTACCTTGCGCATCTTTTTTATCGAGGAGGCGAGCGATTTCCTCCAAGCGCGCAAGGGTGATGGGCTTTCCGCTGGACTTATCCAGTTCAGCCGGATCAATGCCGACTTCACGCAACAGGTCTTTTCTGTAGAAAAGACCACGAGTATCGGTATCAAAGGGAAGCCCATAAGTCTTACCCCGGTACTGAGCTTCCTCCCACGCGAAGGGGAGGTACTTATTCTTGAGGTTGCTGTCGAGTTTAGCGAGATCAGCGGTAAGGTCTTCGAGCAGACCATCAGAAGCGCGCTGTGCCACAGTGAAGCGGTCAAGCATATAAACATCGGGTCCTGTACCCCCACGTACAGCAGTCATAAGGCTAGTAACATCAGTTTCTGATCCTGGAACCTGCACAAACTCCACCTCTACAGCCGGATTAGTGGCATTGTACGCCTTGACGATATTTTCTAGTACACCGTTATCGGGTGGTCCATGGGATGTCCAGAAAACAACCTTGCTCGAGTGGGCGGGGGGGGGCGCCCCCCCCCCCCCCCCCCCTGTTGCCCATTGGCAAAACCAAAGGATACGGCGAAGATAAGCATTGCGCTTACCAAAGATACAATACGTTTCATCATGATGAAACTCCTCCAAAAAAATGATTTCACCAGCTTACGCTGATGCATCAGTCTACACTGATGAATAAATCAACTATAAAACTAGTCAAAAAAGTCTGTCAAGCAAAATCTTTAGATTTTTTGGCAAAAGCGACAAGGACAATCTAAGCAAGAATCGTGCCAACTCTTGCTTTCATCGGCCTCTGCTGGGAAAAGATACATTGACATGTTGGTTACCAGTGTCTTGGAACACGGCGCATCTATGATATACAGACACTGAACGCCGAACTTTTGTTATATAAAAAACAGAGGCTGTCCTTTCTTTTGGACAGCCCCAACAAAGTCTACGGGTGCAGTCCAGACTGCCTGTCTGAGTACCAGCTACTTCGCTCTGTCCGTCGGAAACCGCCTTCTTGTAGGCCGGTGTGAGGTGTCATCAAAAGTAAGATTACACAGTATTATAACTCAATATATTATATAGAATTAAAGTCTTTGGACTCTTACAAAAAACACACACAAAACCACGAGAATCACCTAAGCCTTGATCAATGGCGGCAAGTACCGCGCCGTTTATTGCCTGCGGCTCAGTCGCCGCAGATGACGCAGAATACCGCTTCATTAAGGACGCCTGACGCGCGCATTTTTACCGCAACATCATATTCGTTGCGGGAACTTCCAGCAACCACGACCGTGCCGGTTCCGGCATTTGTGATCCCGGATACGACTACTGAAAGCATGCCGGGTATACGGCCGTCAAGGGCTATCGCGTAGACAGTGGTCTTGGCAACAGACAAGGCACTGACAATAAGGTCGCACAGAGGACCGTCTCTTAAAACAACTTCAGCTTGTTCCAGGTCGGTAAAGGTCAGGATGCCTGACCACAATTCCCGGATACGCCGACCGCCGCAAAGGAGCCAGTCGCCGACGCGCCCATAACACCGAGCGCGCCGTCTTTAACATTGGTTGATACTTCGGGTAAAGCCATAGTTAGTTCATCCCCATAGACACACCCAAGAAGGCGTCTACCGCGTCCTTAAACACGGCTTCGCTTGTCTTCCTGCCATACGCCCAATTCTTGGACTGCATGACCGCAGCAAAGATTGACGGCGCCACACCCTGCTGTCTCGCGTGTTCTTCCACCGTGAGCAATGGTTCCGGCTGTACCGGTTCCTCTAGCTATAGCTGACTCGCGTCTGTGGTACCCGGATCAACTTCCGTTTGGTCAATGGCCGGGACGACCTCTTCCTCAAGCACCACATCAACACAAAACTGTATTTCCGCTACTGACAAGTACAGGTTTGAAACGCCGTCGGCATGGTCTGAATGCCCTCGCGGTTAATCAAGACAAAGCCCTCAAAGCCCTCATACTCCCAGCATCGCGGAATAGCCATGAGGATACGGCTGAACACCGCTCGTCCAACAAGCGCCACCCATTTTTCGCCGGTTCCGGGGTCAGCCTCATTCTGGAAAGCCTGCTCCGCAATGTCCGTAAGTTCCCCGCCACTAAAGTCCAGCAGCCC
Source organism: Treponema sp. (assembly GCA_031279205.1). GTDB lineage: Bacteria > Spirochaetota > Spirochaetia > Treponematales > Breznakiellaceae > JAIRMT01. The sequence goes on from JAITIX010000132.1 coordinate 7,585, forward strand.
TCGCTTGTCCAAATAACACCGCGCAACTTTCGCTTGCTCAATCACCACGTTCCCACCCAGATCAATTTTCATTACTCTGCGCTGATTACTAGATTCGTAGCCCCTATGTCTATGCAGTATTTTTTAATGTTATCCGGCAGACCCGGAAGCGGAACCGTCCGACAGCAGGTAACCATCTATTTCTACTCCCGCATCGGCTATGGCACGGCCTACGAGTGGGAGCGTGATCTAACCTAGATCACAGTGGTGATCTAACCTAGATCACAGTGGTGATCTAACCTAGATCACAGTGGTGATCTGGCTTGGATCACAGTGGTGATCTGGCTTGGATCACAGTGGTGATCTAACCTAGATCACAGCGGTGATCTGGCTTGGATCACAGTGGTGATCTGCTGGATGAGGGCGCGTTTTGTTTCCATCGACTCACGTTAACCTTAATCAATAAACATAAAATCGTTGAAGTACAGTGTGCTGATGCTGCCCAAGTGAAGCAGATTGTTATAGTGGCGCAAAAGTTCGGTCTTGATGGTTGCCTCACCGCTTTGCCGCAGTTCAACGGCGCTATGGGTACTGAAGTATTCAAGCGCCATGTTCCTGAACTCCGGCACCTTGGCGGTGAGTTCCTCAGTAAAGGCGCGGTCTTCGGGTAGATACGGGAAGGCGATAGACACGACTATCGTTACGGGCGGCTTGTCCAGGCTGACTGCTCGCAAACGCCCAATGCCTGTGAAGATGGTTTCCTGTAACTGAAAAACTTGGGTCTCAGTGCGGGGCGCTTGCGTTGGCGTGGCTGGCGCAGCAGGTATGCTGTACAGTGGTTCCTCGCTGTTCCTGAACACCAGTGCGTAGATTGTACCTGCTGCAATCAGCAGTGCCAGCAGTACCGCAACTACGATAAGCGTATGGTATACCAGCGCGGCTCCTTTCTTTGGCGGCGGAGAAGCGGCTGACCTGGCGGGCGCTGTATTGCACGGAACAGTACGTGGCGTGGGATAAGCAGCGTTGCGGGGTGGTGGTTTTATTGGATATGACGGACCTGGTTTCATTTCCTTCTATAAAAATAGGAACGCTGGACAACGTGTGTTGTTACACAAGCGCGATTCCTGCCTCTTCAAAACGGCTCAGTATTCCCATGTTGACGCGGTTCAGTGTGCCGATATAGTCCACACCCTCAGCCACATAGAAGGTAAAGGTGATCTGACAGGCATTCCCGTTGATGCTCACCAGCAAGGCTGAGGGCATGCCAGTACAGCCTTCTGTGCCTGAGCCTATTTCTAGCAAAAGCGCGATGGCCGTCTGTATTTTTTCGCGGCCATTAGCTGTCTTAACCACGATGGACTGGTTCACTGTGTTCGGGTCGGCGCTGATGTTTTCAATAGGGGTTGCCGAAAAGACGCTGTTTGGAATGATCACGGTACGGTTTTCTATGGTACGCAAACGACTGGTACGCAAGCTCATCTCGGTAATAAAGCCGTCGTAACCCATAATCTTGATACGGTCATTGATACGGAAAGGGCGATCCACAAACACCGTGATCGAACCAAAGCAGTTTGCTAGTGTGTCTTTAGAGGCCAGCGCAAGTGCCGCTCCGCCCAAGCCAAGACCGGCCAGTAACGCGCTCACGTCATAATCCAGAGTTCGTAGGATCAGCACAAAGGCGATGATCCACACAACCCCGCTGCAAAGTTTTCTCGCCAAAGGCTTTATGTCGGTCGTTGAGGGGGATGCAGGATCGAGCGACCCCGACGGCATATAGTGAACAATGAGCGCGTCAAGTGACCCGCTCGCCATCCACGCCAAAGACACGATAATCAGGATTGAGAGCGAGCGATTAAGCCACAAGTGCGCGGTCTCGCTCAACACAAGAAGATCAAACCCCAGCTTGACACCGGCAATGGTTACGATGAGGGTCAGCGGATGATTGATCTTTGAAAAAAGAACATCGTCAAACGCAAACGCGGTTTTCCGGCTGAGCCGCCTGAATACCGACGGTACGATTTTACCCGCGATAAAACCGCCCGCAATAAAGCAGAGCGCGAATAGCCACTGCCGTAACTCGTTATCCAGAAAACTTTTGTCAAGAAACGTGTTTATACTCATGTTCTCCCCTCCGCTCCTCAGTGCGCTGACATACTTTTTTATCAAAACCGCCATAAAACCCCTACAAAGGAAGGCGGCATCACAACAAAGAACAATATAGAAGAAATGCCGACCAATATCAATAGCGTAACCCAAACCTCCTGTTGACATAGAGGTAAAGATTAGAGTAGAAGAACTCCCGTACCCGTGCGGCACAGAGAATCAGTGTCTATGGACAGGGGTAACTCTGGCTCTTAGCGAGATGCCATGAGTCTAACGGAAAGAAGTGGAAATCTTGAAGAGCAACTTGACGAATCAGTCCAAGCTACAAGCCACTGCCTTTATGCAAAAACTTGAGTGTCTCTGCTTGTACGGTAAGAGGAGAGATGCAAACGTTAAGCGCCTTGACGGGAACATTGCAAACATTATCAACAAAGGGAACATCTGCACGTGAACAAGATACGAGGAAAGGTATAGAATTATGAAGAAACAAAAAGCGCTTGTCTATAAGTGTTCCACCTGTGGCCATGAGGAAGTAAAGTGGCTTGGCCGTTGCCCGGACTGCGGTGAGTGGAACACCTTCGCTGAAACTACGTCAGCGGGGCAGGGCAGTGGGCGGCTTGCGGAACGGAAGCTGGTTCCTGCGGCTTCGTTTCCCCTTTCTTCCGTTGACGCGGACGCGGGAAGCCGCATCTCAAGCGGGATTAACGAGTTTGATCGCGTACTTGGTGGCGGCATTATGAAACGCTCTGCAATACTGATTGGCGGCGAGCCTGGGATTGGGAAATCAACACTTTTACTCCAGTCAGCAGCTTCTGCGAAAACCAATGGCCGTGTGCTTTACGTTTCCGCCGAGGAATCTGCTGGTCAAGTGCGTATGCGGGCGGATCGGCTTGGCATTAAGGGTGAGCGGATCGAGTTATGCTGTACCGGCAGGCTTGAGGATATTGAGGCAATCATGGACGCGGTAAAGCCGGTCATCATCGTAGCCGATTCAGTCCAGACCCTGCACTCTGACGAGGCTGGACTCACCCCAGGCACGGTGAACCAGATGAAGTACTGTTCCTATTCGCTGATATCCTGGGTGAAAGAACACGACGCTGCGCTCTTTCTCGTTGCCCACGTTACCAAAGATGGCGTCATCTCCGGTCCCAAGACTCTGGAACACATGGTAGACACGGTTATCTACTTTGAGCAGAGCGATGGGGACTGCCGTTTTCTGCGGGCAAGCAAAAATCGGTTTGGCTCAGTGGACGAGATCGGCATTTTTACCATGGGAGAACAGGGCTTGAGTGTGGTTGAAGACCCATCACTCCTCTTTCTGGTGCGCCGGGAAGGGGAACTCCCACCTGGGGTTGCCACGGCTGCGGTGCTTGAAGGGACGCGGTCACTGCTTGTGGAGATACAGGCGCTCACGGTTCCGACTAAAGGCGCCATGAGCCGCGTGTTTTCCGATCGACTTGACTCGGCGCGGGTGGCGCGGGTGGCGGCGACGCTGGAAAAGCACCTTAGCTTGCGGCTTTCTGACCAGGACCTCTACGTCAACGTGGCCGGCGGTATCAGAATCACCGAAGTGGGTGTAGAGCTGGCCCTGGCCTGCGCCCTCTACTCGGCGCGAACCGGCCTGCCGATACCGGCGCGGATCGCCATAGCCGGTGAACTCTCCCTGACCGGCGAGGTGAGGCCAGTACAGCGGATCGCGGGGCGTATCAAAGCCAGCGCGAACTTGGGCTTTGACACGTTTCTCGGTCCTCAGTCCGAAAGCCTTGACATGCCGGACAAAGTGGTTGGCGACATAAAAACCGCGATTAAAGCGCTATTTAACAATGAAAAAAGGTCTTGACAGATTTTTAAAAATAGCATATTGTTACATTGCCCTATGTGAGGGGTATGAATTTTTCGCGCGCCCGGTGCGTGATCCGGGAGAAGGATTTTGTTCAATGGCTAAGAAACTGTATGTCGGTAATCTCTCGTACAACACGACTGAAGACAGTCTGCGTAATCTCTTTTCGCAGTATGGTAGTGTTACCTCCGCTAAGATCATTTTTGATCGTGAATCCGGCAACTCAAAGGGATTTGGGTTTGTTGAAATGGGAACAGACGATGAAGCAAGCGCTGCTATCGCAGGCACAAATGGCAATGATCTCGATGGTCGCCAGCTCCGTGTGAACGAGGCTATGGATAAACCGCCCCGCCGTGGCGGCTCAAACGGCGGATATAGCGGCGGAAACAACTGGTAATAGGGAACACATAGGAACCGCACGGTTCCTCAAACAGGGGGGGACGCCGGCAGGACGCAAGTCCACCGGCGTTTTTTTATGTTCAGGCCACATCAACAAGCAGAACTATTTTTCCTAAATCAGCATGAACTTCATCCATAAGCGGCTGAAGGGAGTCGAACCCTCGTCTCCAGCTTGGAAGGCTGGGGTAATAGCCGTTATACGACAGCCGCATGAAATTAAAAAAATACTACCAAACAATGCGCAGTTTGTCAAGCGCCTGAGTATCTTAGTCGTATTGAAACACTTTCACAATATGTAAAACTAGTTTCTTACCTAATTTATTGCGAGGCTTCTTCTTATGAATGTTACAGAACTTATGACCGAACTGGTCTTGCAGATCGGCGTCATTCTATTCGCAGTGCGAGTCTGCGGAGAACTGGTCAAACGTATCGGTATCCCGTCGGTGCTGGGCGAACTGCTTGCCGGCGTCATCATCGGCCCCTACGCTCTTGGCAGCATCGCCTTCCCCGGCTTTGAACGCGGACTGTTCCCGCTCGCTGAAGGCGGCGCGCTCGCGGTCAGCCCGGAACTCTACGGCTTTGCTACAGTTGCTTCTATTATATTGCTGTTTGCCTCAGGGCTTGAGACCGACATTGCCCTCTTCCTGCGTTACTCACTGGCCGGTGGGCTGATCGGTATTGGCGGCGTCGTCGTGGCCTTTATCTCTGGCGATATGGTCGGCATGGCGCTCCTGCACGCCGGCTTCATGGACCCACGCTGCCTCTTCCTCGGCGTCTTATCCACCGCCACCTCTGTCGGAATCACAGCGCGAATACTGTCCGACCAGAAAAAGATGGACTCACCGGAAGGCGTTACCATACTGGCGGCAGCGGTCTTCGACGATGTGCTGGGCATTATCATGCTGGCGGTGATACTGGGCATCGTGGCGCTCTTAACCAGTAACAGCGGTGGCAGTCTTGACGTGGGCAGCATACTACTCATCGCCGGGAAGGCGTTTGGCATCTGGCTGGGATTCACCGCGCTGGGGTTAATCTTCGCTAAGCATATCGCCGGCTTCTTGAAAATATTTAAGGCATCGTACGATTTTTCCATATTGGCACTCGGCATCGCACTGGTACTAGCCGGCGTCTTCGAGAAGCAGGGACTGGCTATGATCATTGGCGCGTATATCGCGGGGCTGTCGCTGTCCAAAACCGATATTGCGGCGGTCATACAGGAGCGTATCCACGGACTGTACGAGTTCTTCGTACCGCTCTTCTTTGCGGTTATGGGCATGATGGTGAATGTACGGGAGCTTGCGTCCATACAGGTGCTACTGTTTGGCGCGATATACACGCTGATGGCAATAGCCGCCAAGCTCCTTGGCTGCGGCCTTTCTGCGCTGGCGCTGGGCTTTAACGCCAAAGGCGCCCTCCGCATCGGAACCGGTATGGTGCCGCGAGGCGAAGTGGCGCTTATCATTGCCGGTATCGGACTTTCATCCGGCGTTCTCGACAGCAGACTCTTTGGCGTCATCATCCTTATGACCTTCATCACGACAATTGCAGCCCCGCCGTTGCTTAGCATCTTCTTAAAATGGTCTGGCGTGGGAACACGCAAGCCGGCAAAGGATAACGATGCCGCCACCGCCACATGGGACTTCTCCTCAGACGAAATCGCCGATCTGGTGATTGATACCCTACTGAAACAGCTTCGCGCCGAAGGCTTTTATGTGCAGATGATGAATATCAACGACGGCCTGTCCCAAGCGCGAAAAGATGATATATCCCTATCCATTATCGAAGAAGAGAATAAGGTAAGCATCGTTACTGGCAAGGACGATATGTCCTTTGTCAAAACCGCAATGTATGAGGTGATACTGACCCTGAGCGATTCAATACAGAAACTCAAGGAAACCTCTAATCCCACTGAAATGAAGAAAGAACTGGCACAGATGGTTGAGTGCAGGACGCTGGACAACAAACTGCTGTCGCTCATTGAGCCAGACTGCGTTACCATCGACCTCAAAGGCAATAACAAGAACGCGATTATAACCGAGCTGGTTGACCTGTTGGCATCAAGGGGCAGGCTGAATAACCGCGACGAGGTTTTACACGACGTGTTTGAACGGGAACGCTCAATGAGTACAGGCATGGAACACGGCATAGCTCTGCCTCATGGCAAAAGCGACGGCGTTGACGAGCTAAAGGTAGCAATCGGCATCAAGAAGGACGGCATTGACTTTGGTTCGCTGGACGGCGAGCGTTCTCGCCTTTTCATCATGGTTGTCGCGCCGCGAAAAATGAGCGGTCCCCATGTTCAGTTCCTTGCCTCCATCAGCGCCATATTAAGGGGCGAAGCCACGCGACAGGAATTGCTCAAAGCCTCTACAACTGAAAAGGTCGTCGAACTGCTGCGGGGAAAGTAGGAGACCCACAATTTTTGTTTTCATCACTACAATAAATACGGCATGAACGATGCAAAGCACGCCCTGCCGTTATAGCCGATAAACCCTCCCTTACGGGATAACCGCCGATACCACCACTCTCCATGCCCCATACTCGCCCTTATCGTTTTCATAACGCGCATAAAAGTAGGCCGTCATGCCCGATTCGGAAGCGTCAAATTCTACCAGTTCTTTTTTCCGACGGGTAAAGCGGTAATGCAACAGTTCATCGCCAGAAAGCGGCTCCTTCATCAAATAATGTTTGAGGCTTGCGGCCTGTTCCAGCGTTGCCTGCCATGAAGCATAACGCCTCGGTAAAGGGTATAGCCGTAGCGCTCCGGCTGTCTGGCGATTCAACGCCGGGAAGCGACGCAAGATGAAGCATCAGCATATGATGGTCGCCGGGGTAGGTGATGGTTAGCATTGGCTGTCCACTAGACGGAGGAACCTGGGTACGGATGTCTTTGGCAAGGATAACAACACGGTCGGAAAGTCGGCCTGTGTTAAAGGTGGCGCTAAAAGGTAGTGCTTCTTGATGAATCGGGCATGGTCCGACATTGTCTTGAAGACTGAGTTGCATTGTACCACATTGGCGGTGGTGCGCTCGCCGCTTTTCACCTTTTCCAGAATGGGCTACGCCTCCGCCGCGTCATTTGCCGTTGGGTAATGAGGTCTGGGGGAATGCCCCAGATACTGTGTCAAAACTCTGTCCTTCAAGTCTTTAAGAGGCCGGGACTATTACAGAAACAGACATAGTTCTCTAGTGATCCATGATCTGCGGAGAACTACCCGGCCAGGTATGCCGTCAGGG
>JAITIX010000015.1 GCA_031279205.1 Treponema sp.
AGTGGCTCACTAACCTATATCAACAAAGAGAAATCTGCTAAGGTTCTCGCGTGAGAACTATTGAAGCAGAGGTGCTTATCCATGTTGTTAAGCGCCTCTGTATCCAGGCAAACCGGAATCTGCCGGAAGATGTCCGCGTCCGCATCCATGAATGTCGTGAGCAGGAAACCTGGCCTGTAGCGCGGGACATACTTGATAAGCTGGTCGAGAATTTTGAACTAGCCTCTTCGCGGGCTATGCCCATTTGTCAGGACACGGGTATGGCTTGCGTTTTTATTGAAACTGGCAATGAAGTTTTTATCAAGGGTGACCTAAACGCCGCGGTGAACGAGGGAGTGCGTCAGGGCTATGGCGAGGGCTTTCTGCGCGCCTCTGTTGTCTCTGACCCACTCCGGCGCATAAACACCGGCGACAACACACCGGCAATGGTGTATGTCGATTTTGTCCATGGAGATAAACTTGCGATTACAGTTGCGCCCAAGGGCTTTGGCAGTGAAAACATGAGCCGGATAAAGATGCTTCGACCATCGGACGAGCTTGCGGGTGTGATTGATTTCGTGCTTACCGCGATCAATGAGGCGGGACCCAATCCCTGTCCGCCTCTTGTGGTAGGCGTGGGCATTGGCGGGACTTTTGATAAAGCCGCGCTCATTGCCAAGAAAGCGCTTCTGCGCCCTTTGGGTTCGCGGAACTCGGATCCATACTACGCAGACTTAGAGGCGCTGCTCCTCGAAAAGATAAACGCGCTTGGTATTGGTCCGCAAGGTTTCGGCGGTAGAACTACGGCGCTCGCGGTGGCGGTGGAGACCCTGCCCACGCACATTGCGGGGCTTCCCTGTGCAATTAACATTAACTGCCATGTAACACGCCACGCCACGGAGGTTTTGTGATAAACACGAAGATTAGCCTGCCATTAAGCCGCGAGGACGCCGCGTGCCTCAAAGCCGGAGATATGGTCTCTCTCAGCGGCGTTATGTACACGGCGCGTGATGCCGCACATAAGCGCCTGATTGAGCTGCTGGACGCAGGAAAACCACTTCCCTTTGCCATTGAAGGCGCTGCCATCTACTACGTTGGTCCCACGCCGCCCCCGCCCGGCGCGATCATTGGTTCTGCCGGGCCAACCACCAGTTCCCGTATGGATGCCTATACCCCGCGTCTTCTGGAACGTGGTTTGCGCGTGATGATTGGCAAGGGCAAGCGCTCGGACACAGTGATCGCGGCCATAAAACAAAGCGGAGCCTTGTATCTGGGAGCCATTGGTGGAGCAGGAGCGCTCCTTGCCTCGTGTATCAAAGCCGTCAGCGCCATCGCCTTTGACGATCTCGGCGCCGAGGCAATCCGTCGCCTCGTGGTTGAAGACTTCCCCACAGTGGTGCTTATCGATACTTGGGGGACAAACTTTTATGAAACCGGACGGAAGGCGTATCTATCGCATCAGTAGGGGCGTGCGTGTTCCAGTAGGATGCGGCTAGGCTTGTTCACAAACCGAATAGGATCATCAACCTCAAACGGCTCAAGGATCACTCCCCGTGCGCCCTTCCTGACAAATAGCTTGGTCAGTGGCGCAGCTTCCCCACCCAGAGTAACCGCTGAATGGAGTTCTTCCGCTCCCATCACGTCATCAATTTTGAATTCCATCAGTGTAGGACTTTCTCCCAATGGATCATGGATGAGAATCAGCTTGTTCTTTTCCGCCGGATGCTGTCTGAGATACCCGACAAAGGGGATCGCACTCTTTGGCGGTCCATCTGAGCGGGTAATCGAAGTCAGCGGCAATGTTTTAAGGTAACTCGTAATGCTCACACTTATATCCTTTGCAAAACTAGACTTGGCGGAACGCGGTTTTACAAACCAACGCTTCAGCCAAGTCCATTATAGGCAAACCCTCTTTATAGAGCAACCATGTAAGAGACGTTAGACGTCAAAAGACGCTGGGGTCAGAGACGCAGTATCAGACGCAGGTGTCTGAGACGCTGGTCAAAGACGCTGGGGTCAGACGGTGATCTCTGGCACTAAAAGCCTACACGAAAGGAGGAACTGAGCTATAGTGATATTAAGGAGCTTGTTATGGTTTATGTTTTTCAGGGGGACACACTCGTTGTACGCAACGATGTTCCCGATGCGAGGTTGAACCAGTCGGTGGACTTCGACACTATCGCTGATATACAAGATTCTTCTCTAATCCCCTTCACGTTTCCTTCTATAAATAACACCCTGCCACCGCTCATAAGCGTCGTGGACATCGCGCCTGAGACGCCATTACCTGCGTCGTTGCGGGCGCTTCCCATGCGGCAGGCGCTGTCCCTACTAACAGGCGAAGCAAGCGTTGACGGTAAAGGCTTCACCGGGCGGCTCCTCCGCGCGTATCATGTCGCGCAGTGGCGGCGAACTTCGATGTTTTGTGGAACCTGCGGTAGCCGGAATACCGACGCGCTGGACGAACTTGCGCGGCTCTGTCCAGTCTGTAGCCGGCGGGAATATCCCCGTATCTCGCCCGCCATTATCGTCCTCATCATAAACGACAGCGATCAGGTACTCCTAGCACATAACAAACGTTTTACAAACGGCGTCTACAGCCTTATCGCGGGTTTCAACGAGGCTGGTGAAAGCCTCGAAGCAACCATAGTGCGGGAAGTCTGGGAGGAAGTAGCCGTTGAAGTGAGAGACATTCGCTACATCACCAGTCAGCCATGGCCCTTTCCTAATTCCCTGATGCTTGGCTTCACGGCTCGCCACGCGGGCGGGACCATCAGGGCTGACGGTGTGGAAATTGAGGATGCCAGATGGTTTAGCCGTAACGCCCTGCCAAAACTGCCCGATCACGGTTCCGTGTCGCGCTTTCTCATCAACCAATGGCTGCACCGCCGGTTTGTTTAGCTGCCTCTTACTTGCTTCCTTTCACCGACGGCGCTAGACACCTTGTCGAACGTTCCTCTGAACACATACACCCTACCGCTACTAGTGGCGGTATTAAGCTGGAGTTTCGCGCAAGGCTTGTCCACACCGCGCTCCACCACCACCCGTGTTCCTGAGCCTTAGCCCGCCCACACACCCGTCGGTGTATAGCCCACACACCAGTCGGTGATCCACCTACGTGTGAGACGGGTGTCTGGCACCGCGCTCCACCCACGAGACGAGTGTCTGGCACCGCTACGAGAGACGTTGGTGAAGGCTTTGCCCTAGACTTTCGCCCACCCTTTGTAAAGGCGCATCCCCCTTTATCAAAACCATAGTCTTTACTATTGTTGTGCATACGGGTGAATGATTGCCCGTACAGCAAACAAGAACCTATGGAGGAAATAATGAAGAAGATCACTGTGCTGACAGCGTTAGTGGTAATGGGCGGCGCGGCGTTGATGGCGAACCCGTCGCGGCAAGAAGAGAAAAGCCTCGAAGAGCTGACCGCAACCAGTCCATCGGGGGTGCGTGAGATACTCGAAAGAACCACCAGAAAGCCGTGGCGTAACGAGCCTTTCGTCGCTGGTAGGGTCGGCGGGACATGGAACACTGCCATGACCGAAGACCCTAAGAGCTTTAACCACCTCATCGCCGAACAGGACTCGACGACAGACAGTATCGTTGGAATGACTAACGAGGCTCTCATCTCCTACAACGTGGTTACGCGGCAGTGGGAACCACTGTGCGCCTTCCCGGAAGTCATTGTAAACGAAGCAGCCGGGACCCTCGATGTGGTGTATACCCTGCGCGAAAACCTCTACTGGACGTACTATAACTCCAGTCGCCGTGAACCTGTTACCAGTGATGACGTTGTGTTCTGGTATAATGAGATTTCCGGCGATCCTGATATGGGCAGCTCTGCCTATTACCAGCAGTTTGTCGTCATGCCTGATGGAAGCGAAGCGCATATCGATATTGAGAAGCTGGATAGTCGGCGTTTCGTGTTCCATTATCCACGTATCGTTGCTGATCCGTATCTCAGTACCAACATGGACTTTGGTCCCCGCCACGTCTACGAGCCGGCAAAGCGGGCGGCTGGCGCTGATGGGGTTCGCGCGGTGTTCAGCGTTAATGTTGACCCGCAGACCATTCCATCAATGGGTAAATACTACATCACCGAATACACGGCCGGTCAGCGACTCGTGTTTAAGCGGAACCCAAACTACTGGGAGAAGGACAGTAACGGTGTCGCGGGTGTGTATCCCGAAGAGGAAGTCGTCAGGATCATTCCAGAGGAGAACACTGAGTACCTGCTGTTCAAGGAAGGCGCTATCGAAACATGGTCTGTCCGTCCCACTGACATTGATGAACTGGTGTACAAGCAAAACCCGTCATACACGGTGTTTAACGCTGACGGCGCGTTGAATCCGCAGTTCTGGACCTTTAACCAGAACCCTAAGAACAAGGACACGCCCCAGTACGAGTGGTTCACTCAGACCGCGTTCCGGCAGGCAATGAGCTGCCTGTTGAACCGCGACCGCCTTATCTCGCAGGTTTACCGGGGACTGGCTGAGCCGAAGCTCTTCATCTTCCCGGAGCCAAACCCCTTCTATAATCATGACATTGTATTGCAGTACACCTACAACACCGCCAAGGCGTTACAACTGCTGTCGTCCATAGGCATGAGGCGCGATGCTGCCGGCGTCATGCGAGACGCTAAGGGACGCGTTGTTGAGTTCGACCTGTCGATACAGTCCGAGTCTTCCACTGTTCTTGACATCGCATCGGTCATCATGGATGAGCTGTCGAAGGTCGGCATTAAGGCAAACATTCGGGTACTGGACTTTCAGAAGCTGGTGGAGCAGCTTTTCAGCACCTTTGACTGGCAGACGCTGATCATCGCGCTGTCTGGCTCTGGCATTTTCCCCAGTCAGGGTAGTAACGTCTGGGCTAGCGATGGGAATCTGCACCTCTGGTATCCGAGTCAGGAAACGCCGGCAACGGATTGGGAGGCGCGGTTAGATTATCTGTATCATGAGGCGGTGTACACCTACGACGCGGCGAAGGCAAAGACCTTATGGGACGAGTTCCAGAAGATACTGCTGGAGCAATGCCCACTGGTGTATCTGGTACGGCGTCAGGGCTTGTTCGCGATACAGAATCGCTGGGACTTCTCGAACTTTTACTACGATAACATGAATGGCGCTGAACTCCGTCATATCTACCTGAAACGGTAATGGAACGGCGTGGTGGCATGGCGCGGTATGCCGCGCCTATACCGGCGTTTTACCAGTTAAAGCGCCGGTTTCCGTTGGCATCGTACATACTGGTGCGGCTGTTCACGATGCTGCTGATGCTGTTTCTGCTGGGCTTTGTGGTATTCGGCTTGATGGAGCTTGCCCCGGGCGACATTGTTGACCAGATCATGATTCAGCAGCTCTTTACCGAAGGCAGCGCCACGGCAAATATGCAGGCGCTCACGGCAGAACAGCTCGCCGCGCGTCGCGCCAGCCTGGGTCTTGACCAGCCGTTCTACGTGCAGTATTTCCGCTGGCTCTCCCGCGTGCTGATTCACCACGATCTTGGGGTCAGCCTCATCTCCCGCGCGCCGGTGTCGTTCCTCATCAGTTCCCGTATCTATAACTCGCTGACCCTGAACCTGATCTCGCTGGTGCTGATAACGGTGTTTTCGTTCCTGCTTGGCGTTTACTTTTCGACCAAAGCCGGTACGCCTGCTGACATTGTTGTTACCTTCTTCGCGCTGGTACTCCATGCTTTTCCGGGCATACTGCTCTACATCTTGTTTCAGCTATTCGCGTCGGTCAGTGGCTTGTTTCCAGTAACAGCGTTCCCGAACTTCTCGATAGGATCGAACCCGGGCGGTTTTGTGCTATCCTACGCTCACCATGTGTTTCTGCCACTCTTTGCCTCGTTCCTGATGGGACTTGGCGGCACGCTCCGTATGATTCGCGCAACCATGCTCGACCAGCTTGGTCAGCCCTACATCACGAGCCTGCGTTCTCGCGGCATCCATGAGTGGCGGGTCTACTTCCACCATGCGTTCAGGAATACGCTAAATCCCTACATCACAGGCAGCGCGAATATGCTTGCCGGTTTGTTCTCAGGATCGCTCATCATGGAGATCATCTTCGCCTACCCGGGCATTGGGCGGCTCATGTACGAGGCGGTTTTGCAGGAGGACATCAATCTGGTGCTGGCGAACCTGATGTTTATCTCGTTCTTGGTACTGCTGGGCATGGTATTGTCGGACATACTGCTGGCGCTGGTTGACCCGCGTATCAGGTATGGGAAGGAGTGAGGCTGACCTATGAGAAAGTTTTTTCTATATATAAAGACCCGTCCGCTGGCATTGGTTTCGCTGATTGTACTGGCAGCGCTTTACCTGATGATGCTCTTTGCCGAGTTTGTCGCGCCATACGCGCCAACTACGTCGTTTGTAGACCAGACCTACCATCCGCCAAACGTGCGCTGGTACAATGGCGCATTTCAGGCGCAGGAGTGGCGCATTACCAACACGGTGAGCTGGCGCTATGCCCGCGTGCGCGATCTCTACAGCCCGATCCGGCTTTTTGCTAAGGGTGAACCCTACAAGCTCTGGGGACTGATTCCCATGGACAGGCACCTTTTCACCACCAGTAATGGCGCGTATCCAGTGCTGCTCATGGGAGCTGACCATCTGGGGCGCGACCTCTTTTCCCGCGTCATCTACGGGAGCCGCATCTCGCTCACCATCGGTTTTATCGCAACCGCGCTGTCGCTCTTCCTCGCCATGCTCTTTGGCGGCTTGTCCGGCTACTTCGGTGGACTTACCGACTGGGGTATCATGCGCTTCGCGGAGTTCTTCATGCTGATCCCAGGTCTCTACCTCATCCTGTTCCTACGTTCCCTACTCTCGACCAACATGGATTCTGGTCAAACCTACATGATGATTACCCTGATACTCTCGCTCGTAGGCTGGCCTAGTTCAGCCCGCACCATAAGGGGCATGGTACACACCATCAAGCGTGAGGAGTTCGTGATGAATGCCCAGCTTGAGATGATGCCGTCGCTGGTCATTATTCTGCGACACATCATTCCCCAGATTGCCAGCTTGCTCATTGTAAGTGTGGCGCTATCGGTTCCCGGCTTCATTATGACTGAGACAACGCTTTCTTATCTGGGACTCGGCATTGTTGATCCGGCGGTGAGCTGGGGTTCGCTTATCAGGCGTGATATTTCCACGCTGACAAATCTTGCCAACTACCCGTGGATACTCAGTCCCATGTGGTCCTTGCTCATTGTTACCTTTGGCTTCAACTTTGTGGGCGACGCGCTCCGGGACTTTTATGATCCATACCACACCATGTTCCCGCGTCTGCTGAAGAAGCGCAGGAACACGGAAACGCCAACAACAGCGGCAAGCGTTCTTAGCGACGCGCCACGCTTGCTTGAGGTGCGCGACCTCACCGTGAACTTCGCGGTGCTTCGTGGGCGTGCGTCGATCTCTGTACAGGCGGTGCGCGGCGTGTCGTTCAGTCTGGCGAAGGGCGAGACGCTGGGCATTGTTGGCGAAAGCGGCTCCGGCAAGAGTGTGAGTACGCAAGCCATACCAGCGCTTTTGCCAAAGAACGCGCTGGTGTCTGGCACTGTTTTATACGAAGGCCATGAGTTGCTGGGGCTGAGTACCGAGGCGCTCCGTGCGTATCGTGGCAAGAAGATCGGCATGATCTTTCAGGAACCCGGTCGTTCCTACGACCCGCTCCAAAGTATGGGGAGCGTGTTTTTCGAGACTCTACGGAACAGCGATCCGGCGATCACGCGGGAGGCGGCAATGGAAAAGGCAACGGCGTTACTGGCGGAGACCGGTCTGGAAAACGGGCGGGAGCGGCTGTCGAACTTCCCGCACCAGTTCTCTGGCGGTCAGCTTCAGCGTATCGGCATTGCCCTAGCCCTAGCCCAGTCCTGCGAGTTGCTTATTGCCGATGAGCCAACCACCGCCCTTGACGTTACTATACAGAAGCAGATCATCGACCTGCTGAAAGACCTACGGCGGACGCGACGGATTTCCATCATCTTCATCAGCCATAACATTGATCTTGTCGCAGATATTTCTGACCGCATCATGGTGATGTATGGCGGCTTGGAGATGGAGGCTGCCTCTGCCGCGACCATTACCCAAGCCCCGCTCCATCCCTACACCCGCGCCTTACTCGCCGCGTCGCCGCGTTTCGGCAGCCACTACTCGCGGGAGCGCCTTCTCTCGATTCCCGGCAAGGTGAGCGATCCCGCCGCGCCTGAGCCCGGGTGCCCTTTCGCGTCCCGTTGTCCCGATGCCTCTGCTACGTGCGCCCACGGCATCCCGCCGCTGCTGACGCTTGCCAACAATCGCGAACTCCGCTGTGTCTTATTAAAGAAGGAGAATGAAACATGGCTGTAATCACGGTAACGAATCTGAAAAAGCGCTTTAACCTTGAAGCCGGCTTCTTTGCGCGACTGGGACACTTTGTCTACGCGGTGAATGACGTGTCATTCAGTATAGGTAAGAATGAGACGTATGGTTTGGTGGGCGAGTCTGGTTGCGGCAAAACCACCACCGCGCGTCTACTGGTGCGTATGTATGAGAGCGATGCCGGCGAGATTCGCTTTCAGGACACGACGGACGTGCGCGCATTGCGGGGCGCTCAGCTCAAGGCTTACCGTGAGCGGGTGAAGTACGTGTTTCAAGACCCGGCGCGTTCCCTTAACCCGCGTATGAGCGTCTACGATGTGCTGGCGTCTGGCTACTGCTACTCGTCGCGCTGGCCTGGTGAAAAGCGGGCGCGGGATGAAGCCGTCGCCATGCTTGAGGAAGTGGGTATGAGCTCCGCTGACCTTGAACGCCGTCCCGCCGAGTTCTCCGGCGGTCAGCGCCAGCGCATCTCTATTGCCCGTGGGCTTCTGCTGAAACCCGATCTGCTCATCTGCGATGAAGTAGTATCAGCGCTGGATGTGTCGATACAGGGACAGATACTCAACCTGCTTCTGGACATCCGTTCCCGGCATACGCTGTCGTTCTTGTTCATTGCCCACGACCTCAAGGTTGCCTGCTACTTCTGTGACACCATCGGTGTCATGTATCGGGGCGAGCTTATGGAGTCAGCGCCTGCCGCCGATCTCTATCGTTCAGCTCGCCACCCCTACACCTGTATGCTCTTTAGCGCCGCATTCTACAACGCTGGTGAGGAACGGGCGCAAGCAGTAAGCGCCGCGCCTTTGCGAGGCGAAGTGAAGACCGCACTCAAAGAGCTTATTGGCTGCGCCTTTACCGAGCGCTGTCCCTTTGTTACGGAGCGCTGTCTCGCTGAGCGCCCACCTATGCACGAAGTGGGCGCGGGGCATCACGTGCGTTGTTTCCATGATGGGTGAAAAACTGGACTAAACATGAAAAGTGTGCTATAAATAATAGAAATGTTCTTGTATAAGGACGTATTTCATTTGGGAGAGGAGTTTATATGAAAAAATTAATGAAGAGTGTTTCTATGATTGCGGTTCTGGCTCTGCTTGGTTTGGCTATGGTGGGGTGCGCGAGTTCGCCTCAGACCAGCGGGTCTGCCCCGGTGGCTCAGGACCCAACCCTGCCCACGTGGATCGATGAACTTCCACCTGAGGATGTGCTGTGGGGAATCGGCGCCGCTAAACAGTCTACTGTGTCAATGTCAAGAACCACCGCCCGTAACCGTGCGGTTGTGGATATTGCCCGCCAGATCGATAGCCGCGTAAAGGCCATGTTCACTGACTACAACCGCGACGCGGGAACCGCCAGTAGCCAGGCAAACCTTTCTCTTCAGGAAGACGTAACCCGCACCTTAACTGATGTGGACCTGAGCGGTACTGAAACCGAGCGTAACTGGACAGCCCCGGATGGTACTTATTGGATTCGGGTTGCGTATCCCAAAGCTAACCTTCTGAAAACAGCGGAGCAGATATTTGACAGCGAGGCTGCGCGATACGCTGAATTTAAGGCGGATGAGGCGCTTGCGATAATGCAAAACGAGTTGTCAAGAAGCGAGAGACCCCAAGGAGTTCGGGACTAACGTCGTACCGTGAAGTTCCTTACAAGCGCCTCGAAACCTTGAAAAGGATTGAGAGGCGCTTTTTTTAGGACAGGGTATATATTATGAAGAAATTACTGTTACTGGTTTTAAGCTTGGGTATTTTATCTTCCTGCACCAGTGTTGGACCGTCGACGCAACAGAGTTCCCGTGTAAAGGCAAAGCCGGCTGTAAACCGTGATCAAACAGGCGAACTCTGGAGCATGGCGCCCTCAAATGGCCGTCTCTTGTTTTACGGTGTGTCAGGGCGGCGTTCCAAGCCGGAGGAGGCAATACAACTGGCGCTGGAAGACGCGGCGCGAAAGGTGGCGATGTTTTACTCAGTAGAGGGAAGCATGGTGCAGCAAAGCACAAGTGGTTCGGCTACTTTTGATTACAGTTCTACCACTGATACAACGCTTCTTTATGATACAGACTACAAAAAATATCTTGCTATGCTTGAGTATGACCCTGAAACTGATGTGTTTGAATACCAACAGATGCTTGTGGTACGCGCCTGGCATCGTACGTCAAGTTCTGTGCCGTCGTATCAGTCCTCATGGCAGGATGGCAGACCAACATGGACTCTGGAGACCCCTACGATTCCGGGGTTTCAGGTTGGCGTTGGCTATGCCGGACGCCGCTCTGTCCACAAAGACACAGTGAACGCTTCCCATGAAAACGCCCTGTTTGCGATTATCTCCAAACGCTCAAACGCGGTACAGAATAACTCAACAAGCTACCGAGGACCCGGCACGTTCGACTATGGTTCCAGAACGAACAGTACAATCACCTCTAGCGGTCGTTTAGAAGGCTTTTATGTGCTTGCAACCTGGGAAGATCCCCGTGACAAGTCGCTCTGGAGCCTGAGCATAGCCCGACAATAGCATGGAGGGAATCATGGACGAGCGCAGCTTTATCTTAGGCGTTGACCTTGACGGCGTGGTTGGCGATTTTTATGGTGCCATGCGTATGATTGCCGCCGAGTGGCTCAACAAGCCGCTGTCCTCACTCAGCGAGGAGGTGAGCTATGGCCTTGGCGAGTGGGGCATCGCTGACTATGGTGGCTATGAGCGCCTGCATCGCTTTGCCGTAACTCAACGCGCCCTGTTCCGCGACATGAAGCCCATCAAAGACGCCCCGTGCGTGTTACGCAAGCTGTCTAACCGCGGCATACGCATCCGCATTATCACGCACCGACTCTTTCTGAAGTACGCGCATAAGGCTTCGATTACCCAAACTGTTGACTGGCTTGATAACTACGACATTCCCTACTGGGACATTTGTTTCTTGCAGGACAAAGGTGCGGTCGGCGCACATATCTACATTGATGACGCGCCGGTCAATGTTGTCGAGCTTCGCGCCCACGGGCATAAAACCATTGTTTTCACCAACTCCACGAACCGTTCTTTACTAGCCCCCCGCGCCGATTCATGG
>JAITIX010000088.1 GCA_031279205.1 Treponema sp.
GGACAAAATACACCTCGTCGTGAATACTAAGCGTAGCGTTGGGAGCAAACTTGAACTCCAGCTTAGGCCGTACCGCAAAGTCTATCGGGTACTTCTCCTGATCGGATGTTGGTTCTTTCCATGACCTATAAGCGACCTTGAACCATAAGAGCGCTTTGAGCTGATCGGGAACAAGGCTGTAGCTCGGCTCCCACTCAAACTGGATGTCCATATCTTCGAACGATTTCGTTTCCTTTGTTGTCGACCCATATCCATTCGCGTTGCGAAGCATCTGGAACTGTACCCATGGATCACCCAGATCAAGACTGGAGCCTTCAGCGTTGGGAATGTCGAAGATGACCCGCACGCCAAACTCTGTCACAGGATCAGGAGCGTTACTCTTTCCGTTGGCAAGGCCTTCAGTAAGCAACGCCGCCTTGAGGGTAACGGGCGCAAAAGTGTATACGGCGGTAAGGTGAAAGTTCATCCCCTTGAAGTCGCCTTCCCCTTCATCAGCACCAGATTTATTGTTAGTAGGTTCATTCCCCAACAGGTCTAATTCCGCGCCGAGATCAAGGTTGGGGATCGTGCCATTCAGCCTGAGACCAAAGGCCATGTTAGTGAAGGGATAGGTAGGACCCCAGTTGCCAATTGTCGCAGAGACAGCAGGTGTATAGGTAAACTTACCATCCTCACCAGGAACTGGGGTCCACTTTTCCGGTACTGCCGCTGTAATTACTCTTGAGCTGCCTCTGGGTATGGGCAGGGCCACGCCGACATTGAGGCCGGTTACGGCGCTGGATGCGAAGTTGATCTGGACGCCAGGTCCATTGTCGCCGCCGTAGTTCTTATTCAGCGGATCAGTGTCAATGCGCCAAAGTCCGTCCATACTTCCACCGCGGATCCAGAGCTGCTTGTCCAGCAGGAAATACTTGCCCCAGGCGTCGTCAAGATACCATTCTTTTTCTTCACTGTCTGACGCAAATTTCTTCCGGAATCCGGCGCCGAGGCCGAAGGCATAGTTATCGCCATCGTACTTGACCCCGAATGACACCTTCGCCTGCTTATCCGACTCGTTTTCCTCGATCCAGGTTTTTTCCTTATCATACGTCTTCGAGTCATCGGTAATGATATCGAACTGAAACTTAGCGTTCATGTCCAGGCTGAACCCAGATTTTTCGCCCTCGCTATCAAGTATATCAAAGGCGAAGAGGCTGTTGCCCGCCATGACAAGGGCAAGCAAACTTGAAATAGCAATAAGTCTTTTCATAGAAAATCCTCCTAACAAATCGCCGGAAGAAGCAGTCAACGGCTACTTAAACCTTCCTGGCGCTATAAAAATGAGAACCCCATTGTCCTGCCGAAGACAGAGGCTCTCAAATTCCCAAAGACTAACCTCCTTCGCGAGCCAAGCCCGTGTCTTTACTCGCTCCGCCAGAGAAGAATTGATAAACACAAAAAGCGCGAATAGGCAGGGGGGGTGCCTCGCGCTTGCTATACATATATAGAAGAAAAATGGAATTTTCAGCCCTGTAGGGGGGGGGGGGGGGAAGAGTAAATTGAACTATATACAAAAGACGTTTTCATATAGAAGACTATACAACACCCCTCAGACCCTGTCAAGTGGAATTCTATAATTTTTTTTGAGGAAGCAGCCAACCAAAAGCACAGGCCTCTTATCATTTTCTTTAATCTATGGTATGCTTAATCTAAAGGAGTTAATACTATGGCAGTAGATTTTATCGTAGAAGACGAAATCCACAAAATTATGGCAAAGTACGTCAATGCTTTTTTGCCTGACGCGAAAAAGCCGTACAACCTGAAGGCTGTGTTCCAGCCCGAGCTGGACATTCACGGTATCGCAAGCAAAGCCGAGGTCTACAACATTGCGACCAATCCACGAGTCATTGAGGAGGGCTTAACAGCCGCCTGCAAACTCATCTACTACCTTGCCGCGGATGGCTACAAGATCAAGACCCCGGTCTTTAACCTGAGCATCCGCCTTCCCGGTGAGTACGAGGGCGCGGAGACGAGCCTCCCTGAAGGCGTGCATCCCGAAGCCCGTCTCCAGGCAAGCGCTGCCCTGCGCGCCTACATCCGCGACCACGTGCAGGTGGAGTTTGACGGCATTGACCAGCGCGATGGCCTCATCGCCGAAGCGCTCGACGAGAAGACTGGTCAGCTTGACGAGATCGCCACCATTGGCAATCTCGTTACCCTTCGGGGCTATGGCCTCAAGATTGAGGCGGATGCGGATCATGCGGCGCAGGCTGGCCTCTTCTTCGACGACGGCAAGTCCGCGCCCATCAAGGCGGACATCATCGCCGTCAACGAGCCACGCACCATCAAAGCCATCGTCCCCTCTGCCCTCACCGTTGGCAAGGACTACACCCTGCTAATTTCTACCATGAGCAGCATCAAAAACTCGTCTGCTCTACTCAAAAACATCCGGGAAGTAAAGTCAGAGTTTAAGCTGACCGCACAAACATGACATTCTCAGTTCTATCAGCATAACAGCCTTAGTTAGGTCGACCTAATAGCCTTAGTTAGGTCGACCTAATAGCCTTAGTTAGGTCGACCTAATAGCCTTAGTTATGCCGGCATAACAGCCTTAGTTAGGTCGACCTAATAGCCTTAGTTATGCCGACCTAATAGGCTTGACTGGGTCAGCATAATAGGCTTTGACTATAAGGATAAAGGAGGAGGTTGATTATGGAGGAAAAGGGGATAGAGCCGCAACTGGGGCTGAACTTTGAGTATGTATGGGCATCGTTGCTGGAATTACGAAAGGAAATCGAGGCGCTCGTAAAAAGCAGCGCGGAGAGGAACGCGGATTTTGACCAGTGGTTGAAGGAAAGCAGCGCGGAGACAGACAAAAAGATCGAGGCGCTCGTAAAAAGCAACGCGGAGAGCAGCGCGGACTTTGACCGGCGTATACAAGAGACGGAAAGGCTGTTGAAGGAAAGCGGCACAAAGGCAGACAAAAGAATCGAGGAGCTTGCAAAGAACATTGGCGGACTGAACAACTCGCTTGGTGAACTGATCGAGAAGATGTTTTCCGCGCAGCTTTGGAACAAGTTTGACTCGCTTGGCTACAAGTTTACCAAAGGTCGCAATGTTGAGTTCACGGAGAACAAGCAGACTATAGCGGAGGTGGATGTATTTCTTGAGAATGGGGAGTATGCGATGCCCGTAGAAGTGAAGACGCATTTGAAGGTGGAGCATGTGAATAAGCATATAGAGCGGATAGAGCGGATACGTGGCTATATGGACAGGCATGGAGACAAGCGGCATCTGGTGGGAGCGGTTGCTGGCGGGATTGTGTCTGATGAGGTGAAGCATTACGCGCAGAGGCTGGGGCTATATGTGCTGGAACAGTCTGGGAAATCTGTGGTCATGGCAGAGCCACCCGATGACTTCACGGCGCGTATCTGGTAGTAATGGATAGACGTGGGGAGATAATATGAGCGAAGGTTATCGGCGCCCACAGGACAAGTAGTAGGATTTTATTAAACCGCCCTTGTTGTAGGGCGAACAACCTAATGGAGGTAAGAAGATGATAAGAAAAGCGTTTGTAACAGGAATACTCAGCACGGTGCTGGTATTCACGGCGGGTTCACTGTTTGCTCAGAGCCAGATAGCGCCGGCTCCGAATGTGCCGGATGTAAGCAGCTTGAATCTCACGGCGTTTCAGGTACATTCGGTTGTACAGGGCGATACTCTCTCTAAAATTGCCCGGCGTTACTACGGGGAACAGGGTGGCTACTATTTTCCCTTGATCCTCTTTGCGAACAGGGACCAGGTTTCCGATCCAGACGTTTTGTATCCGGGTATGCAACTGGACATTCCTGAGCTGCGGATTGATTTGATAAACGAAGCAGCCCGCGTGGAACTCAAAAACTACACCATGGAACTGGCCTACTGGTACGCGCGGAAGGGGAACAACGAGATGAGCGATCGGCTCATCTCATTTGCTGGCGGTCTTTAATCAGTCCTCACGCCTAAAGACCAAACTTGACTCCCAAGGGTTTGGGAACCTCTAAAAACTTCGGTTTTTAGAGGTTTTTTTCCCTGCCCGCGTCTGCACCGCAACGAGTGTCTAATCCCCGTACAAAGAACCGGAGACCCCAAGGCTCGGCTTGGAGAGTGGCGGAACATCGATAGTAAATCGGACTTCACTGGTCTGACCCCGTTGCTCGATTGAACCGTCGTTAGCAACGCTCACCGGTTCTACACGCCAGATAAAGTCACCGGAATCAAGCAGAGACAGGTTGGCAATGGTGTAAGTGGTTCGTGGAAGCGGATCGCTGCGGATGAGCGCGCCTTGTGGGTTACTTGCTGGCGCAAGGGTGAATATGTAGGCGTTTGCTCCTGGGGACGCTTCCCAGGTAAAGGTGATGCTCTTATCGCGCTGTATCATGGCGAGGTTGATAATGGCGTTGTTGATGGGACTGATCACGCGCGGTGGCTCAAGGAGTGGAATCGTAAGTACGTGGAGGCTGAATGGCCGTTCTGCGCTGATGTCAATGCCTTCGGGTGTTTCTGCCTGAATAGTCCAGTAGTAAATGCCGGGGGTAAGTTTAGGCAGGGAGACGGTTCTGGGTGGATTGATCAGGTACAGGATGATTTCACCTCGCGCAATGTCTGGTGAACGGGAGATGATGAGTCGCGACGCGCCAACCGGTTCGCTGGAACCCCAGCGGAGCATACCGGGCTGTCTGAGCGCATCAAGGCCGTTGTAGGCGAATGAATCAGTCGGCGCTTCCAGCGTTACACGGGGTGCTTCTAGCACCTCGAAGCTGCCCACGGTTTCTGCGCTGATGTCAATGCCTTCGGGTGTTTCCGCCTGAATGGTCCAGTAGTAAACGCCGGGGTCTAGACGGGGCAGGATGAGCGTGGTTTCTGGATTCGTGATGTTTATAAGCGCCGTGCTGTTCATGGGATCGGCATTACGAGAAAGGATAAAGCGGGAGCTGCGTACCAGTTCCGTTGATGACCAGCGGAGCGTAACAAGTCGGCGTACGATTTCCGACACGGTAAAGCGAGGGGTTTCTGCCGGCGTTTCAAGGCTGACCCTTGCCAGTTCGGATGGAAGCACGCGGAAGCTGCGGGGGACCGCGCTGATGTCAATGCCTTCGGGTGTTTCTGCCTGAATGGTCCAGTAGTATGTGCCTTCGGCGAGTGCGGGCAGCGTGATCGCTCTGTTTGGATTTACCAGTTCATACACTGGATCGCTGAGTTCAGCGTTACGGGAAAGGATGAAGCGGGAACTGCTCACGGTTTCTGAGGAACTCCAGCGCAGTGTACCTGGGCGGCGCAGGGCATCCAGTCCGGTATAGCTATGACCTGCTGCCGGTGAATCAAGGCTAACTCTCGGCGCTTCTATTGCAAGCACGCGGAAACTGCGTGGGGCGGCGCTGATGTCAATGCCCTCAAGGGTTTCCGCCTGAATGGTCCAGTAGTACGTACCTTCGGTGAGGATGGGCAAAAGAACAGCGCGGCTGGGGTTTGTTTGTTCATACACTGTCTCGCCGCTGAGGTCGGGGTTGCGGGAAAGGATGAAGCGGGAGTTACCCACAATTTCTGAGGAACTCCAGCGTATGGTACCTGGGCGGCGCAGGGCGTCCAGTCCAGTGTAGCTATGACCCGCTGCCGGCGAATCAAGGCTGACACGGGGTATGTCTACCGCAAGCACACGGAAGCTGCGTGGGGTTGCGCTGATGTCAATGCCTTCGGGTGTTGTTGCCTGAATGGTCCAGTAGTACGTGCCTTCGGTGAGGATGGGCAAGCTAATCGTCCTGCCCGGATTACTCAACCCATACACTGGCTCGCCACTGAGGTCAGGGTTGCGGGAGAGGATGAAATACGAATCGCCTATGGTTTCGGTGGAACTCCAGCGTATGGTACCTGGGCGGCGCAGGGCGTCCTGTCCGGTATAGCTATGACCCGCTGCCGGTAAATCCAGACTAACCTGTGATACTGATACTGGAAGTACGCGGAAGCTACGGGGGCTTGTCGCACTTATGTCAATGCCTTCGGGCGTGGTGGCTTGAATGGTCCAGTAGTATGTGCCTTCGGTGAGCGTAGGCAGCGTGATTGTTTTACCTGGGTTACTCAACTCAAGCACTGGCTCACCGCTGAGGTCTGCGTTACGGGAGAGGATGAAGCGTGAGTCGCCTATGGTTTCGATGGAACTCCAGCGTATGGCACCGGGGCGGCGCAGGGCATCCAGGCCGGTATAGCTATAGCCTGTTACTGGCGAGTCCAGAGTAACTGGCGTGGCTGATATGGGGAGTATGCGGAAGGTCTGGGGGCTTGTTGCGCTGATGTCAATGCCTTCGGGCGTGGTGGCCTGAATGGTCCAGTAGTATGTGCCTTCGGTGAGCGCAGGTAGCGTGATCGATCTGCCAGGGTTATTCAGCTCAAGTATTGGGGTGCCGCTGAGGTCTGCGTTACGGGAGAGGATAAACCGCGAGGTGCCGACTCGTTCTTCAGAACTCCATTGTGCTGTGCCAGGGCGCCGGAGGGCGTCAACGCCGGTATAGGTGTAACCAGTCTGGGGAAAGTCTAGGCTGACGCGGGTAATAGAGAGCGGAAGCACGCGGAAAGTTTGGGTCGGAGCGCTAATATCAATGCCTTCGGGCGTGGTGGCTTGAACCGTCCAGTAGTATGTGCCTTCGGTGAGTACCGGGAGGTTTACGGTTTTAGCGGGGCTTACGATCTCAAGGGCTGTTTCGCCGTTAAGGGTAGGACTGCGGGAAACAATGAGGCGGGACGTTCCCAGGGTTTCAGAGGAACTCCAGCGGATCATGCTGGGCTGACGCAGAGCCTCAAGTCCTGTGAAGGCGTAATTTGCCGGTGGATACTCCAGCAGAACCTGCTGAGGCACACTGAGCTGGAACTGTCCAAGGGCTGCCTGACTTGCTCGGCGGCTTGAGCGTGTACTTTCCTCAGTAACGGCGCTGACTGTCCAGAAATAGGCGCCCTCTCGCACGGTAGACCGGGGCAGGGAGAGAAAGGTTTGTCTCACGTTCTGGTTTTGATACACAAGGCGGGGCGTGCCTAGTCCAAGGCTGCCTCCCTCATAGAGGGAAAACTCATACAACTCGGCGTCTGGCACTGCGTTCCAACGGAAGACCAGCGTGTCGTTTGACTCCGGCACGATTCGTCCCTGGGGTTCTAGTCCCTGTGGCGAGGGGAGCGGCGGCGCGATGGTTAGGCGTTGTGCTGGCGTTTGCATGGACGTATCTCCAGCGGCGTTGGATGTGGAGACGCGCCAGTAATAGGTTCCATCAGCCAGAAATACGCCTTGAAACGCACGCTCATTGGTGAGCGCGCTTATTGATTCATCCACCATGAGACGGGAAAAGTCGGATGAGGCGGCGATCTGGAAACGGCTGCTGAAGGGCAGGTTGGTTCTCCACGCGAAGCGGAGGGAAGACAACACCTCATCCGAGATCGTGTAATTATCCGGTGGGAATATAATTTCATGAGTTGGCGTGCCGCTGATGGCGGTAAAGAATCGAGACTCGGACAGGGGCGATAGCGCTCCCTCAATATCGGTGTACGAAACCCGCCAGTAGTAACGACCAGATTCAGCCGCAATTTCACTGGGGTTCCAGGTATACACGGTATCCGTCAGGGTGCGGGAGAATACAGGGTTGCGGAATTCCATATCGCGGGCAAGCTGTAAGGTGTATGAAGCTGCGTCGTTTTCTTTTCTCCATGAAAAGTAAATGCCCCGTCCATCAGCAGCGCTATTCACCACGCTTCCCGATTCCGGAGCCAGAAGACTGGGAGTGATTAGTTCCGTGGCGCGGCGAACTACAAAGGACGCGGTTATGGATGGGTCTGGATTCCCTTGGTAGTCGGCAGGGAAGATTGGCGTTACCCGCCAGTACCAGATGCCATCATCAAGACCTGTGTATGAAAAGGATACAGACGATACTACCGTCCTGAGCTGCGGGTTTGTCATTTGCGGGTTATCCGCGATTTCAAGACGGTACTGTATGTCTGCGTCGCCGGCGCCTTCGACAGCAGACCACTGAAAGCGTATTGTCGGGGAATTCACGCGGTAGGAGTACACGGCTTCGCTTAGAGGGGAACGTAGAACCAGTGACTCAGTGTGCAGAATCGTCAGCCTTCCGCTGGAAGCATTGGTTGGAGTTGCCCTAGATGCGGAACTCGATGTAGTGGCATAAGCCCGCCAGAAGTAGGTTCCTGCGGGAAGATCAATGGTCGCGGCTGTGGCGTTCGTATCGCTTGCCTTAACGAGCTGGGTAAAGTTCCGGTCAGTGGCAACCTCAACGCGCGTATGCTCGTCTTCTGAAAAGTTTGCCGTACTCCAGGTAAAGTCTACTGGCACGGTTCCGCTCGATGAATTGACCATCCGCTGATTGGCTGAAGGAAAAGAAACCACGACCTGTGCGTTCCGCGAGGTACTCCCATCGTTCTGCACGGTAAGCGCGCTGCCACTTTCCACCTGCTGGATTCCTTCCCCCGTGTTGACGACTGCGTTTCCTTCTATAACTTGGAGGTTCAAACCTTCCCCTAACTCTGAAGCGCCCGCGCTGATCTTGCTCCCCTCACCAAGTTTTAACTCGGTTCCACCGGAGACAAGGGTGATCCCGCCTGTTGTGGCGTTTACATTAACCGCGCCGCCAGACAATTCAATACGCGCCCCATCTTTATCATAGAAAATCTGAATGAGCGACGCTTCTGACAGGTCTATGGTGTTTCCATCGAGAAAGGTGATGCTAGTGTCGGAAAGCTCTGAGGTACGGATAATGTCGCCGTTATAAATTGGTGATTCGCGCTGAAGCTGGGACCAGATCAGCCGGTCCTGAAACCGGCGTTGCGCTATGTTGCGCTTAAAGGTGATGGTTCCTACCGGCGCTTCTGACTGCTTAACGAGAGAGCGATTCAGATCCTGCCAGAAAAGATAGATCCCAGTTGTAGCACCGGAAAGACAAAAAAGCACCACAAACACATCAACAAGTATCTTGCGTCGCGGACTAACTCGCTGCAAGCTGTTGCGATCTTTTTTCTGTTGCATTTTTACTTTCATTGCTTTGCTCCTTATATAGCCTATGTATCTCTGACACTATATCCAAATATCTCTGACACCAAGGTCTTGGTGAGTGATCCTCTCACCTATGCGGGGGAGTTGTTCTAACCCTTATATTTAACCTAACGTGAGTTTTGCCACATCCTTCGCCAGACACGTGTGGCTGTGTCAGACACCTTCAGTAACGTCATTAGACTTTTGCTGAACCTTATACTTCTTCTCTTCCTCATCGACATTGACTACACTCAAGTCTGGCGTGGGAATATCTAACAAGGTTCTCAGTTCAGCCACAGTCTTGGGTCCCATGGGACCAATACACTGTCGGCAAAGCCTGATGTCGTTTTTAGGTATCTCGGCAAGCTGTTTCAGCATCTCCTTAGCGTCTTCAGCATCGCGTATGTTCACCACTGCGAACATGCGTACCTTTTTTCCGTTCTCAGTAACAGACGGCATCTCCTCAGTAATGAGGTAATACCCACAGAGCTTCCAGGTATATTCGGAAATCATGATGTCCGTGCCAAAAGGCTTGTTCAATGTTTCGGTACGATCCGCGAAGCTGACCGCATTCCCAATAACTGTATACTCCATGCGATCCTCGGAGCCGATCTGTCCAGCCACTACATTTCCGCTGTTAATGCCGCAACCAATCTTGATGATCGGCTTCTTTTCTGTGCCACGCCCACGATTAAAGGCGCGGAGCGCTGCCCTCATCATAAGCGCGGCTTTCACGCAGTTGAGTGCGTCCTCCTCTGGCGAACCGCTTGTTTCAATCGCCCCCCAGTGCGCCATAACCGCGTCGCCGATGAACTTATCAATGATTCCGTTGGTCATGAGTACGCACTTTACCATGCGTTGCATATAGTCGTTGAGGAACTCAATGACTTCTGTTGCCTTGAGTTTTTCACTTATAGCGGTGAAACCACGAATGTCCGAAAAGAAGATAGTGGCAGATTTATCGGTTCCGCCGGTAACCAGCTTGCCGGTCTGGGCGAGCTGCGCCAGTACCTTGTTGGTGAAGCGCTCAAAGTTCTCAAGTCCATGACCCATGCTGATAAAACTTTCGCTTAACATTCCAATTTCATCACGGTTTTTGTTTTTAATGGAGATGTGATAAGTACCATTCTCAATCTCTCTTGCGGCTTTGGTGAGCACTGTTAAAGGTTTACTGAGGGTTCGGGAGAAAAGCAGGATAAAAGCTATTGAAAGCACGAGTATTCCGGCGGTCAGAAAGATGTTCCGCCAGGTAACAGCGGTGATGCCGCGCAGCACCATCGCGAGTGGGATCGTGGTGATGACCGTAACGTCCCCGATTGAGAGGTGCTGAAAAGCGCCCAGATATTCGGCGTTTTGTTCATCCACATAAACGGTCTGAAGAGAGCGCGTCTCGCTTTCCAGCGCGGTTCGTACAAAAGGCTCATTTCCCCAGTTTCTGCCTACCATGCTCGGTTCAGGGTGGACAAGAACATCGCCCATTTCGTTTATCAGAAAGGATTGATTGGTCTCGTCGCCTTCAATCAGACCCTTAGTAGAAAAGAAGATAATCGCCGCATCTTCCCCCCAGGGGAAGAACATCGCCGCGTCTGAGGTATCCAGCACCGGAATCGCGTTCAGAGTGAGGATTTCTCCGGTCATAGCCCGTTCCACTGTCTCATTCTGTGCGACAAGCCAGGCTCTCAGCAACGCGGTATCCAGTTTTTTCTGTTCATTAAGGAAAAAAAGCGGATTGCTGGACAACTGTTCAGCGGACAACAGAGTGGCTTCGTTAAAAGAAACCGCGATACCGGTGATGTCCGGGTTCTGCCCAAAGAAGTACGTTAGTGTTTCTGCTGATTGATCCGGTATAAAAGCCAGACTGTTGAGCAATACCAGCGCTTTTGAGTGAATCGTACTCAGCGAGTTTTCCGCTGCCACCGCAAGCCTGCGGTTGATGCTATAGTTGTTATCCTCAGCAGTAAGGCGCACATCATCGCTTAACAGATACGATGCCAGCGCCGTAATAACCCCCATGGAGATGAGCATGAAGATACTTATAATCGCCATCAATTTCATAGCGATGGGGAATTTGACTGTCCGAAGTGGTTCTGCGGCTTTCTGTGGCTGAACAGTCTTTGCCGTCTGCGGCTTTGTGGTGTTGGTCGGTGAGGCTGCTAGCGGCGTTGTAGCGCTGGTCTGCGGCTTTGTGGTGTTGGTCGGTGAGGCTGCTAGCGGCGTTGTAGCGCTGGTCGACGACACTGCTGGCGACGTTGTAGCGCTTACTGGCGGCGCTGCCTTTATCATGTGCCACGCCGTAACAGCGTGCGTGAATGGGTGGTATATTCTCCCACGTTCAACTTTCGCCAGTAATCCCCGATCGGATTGCTGTTTTTGTCTCCGCTGTTCAGCTCTGGCAAGGAGGCTGGATTTTGGTTTAGCCAGATGTTCGGCTTTTGAGAGGAGACTTGGTTCAGGGTTCAGCTTTGACGAAGTAATAAACAGACCATAACTTGTTAGTTCCTGAGATGACTGTGTTATTGTCTTCTGCGGTAGACTATCCTGCATCCTCACCATACCCATATTATCGGAAGATAGTATAGTTAAAAAGTTAGCGCTTCCATGCTGTCATGTCAAACCTCAAAAAAAAGACCGCCATAAGGCGGTCTTTTTTTAAAGAACGAAATTTTTACCAAGCGTCAGCCATGTCGTCAGGATCACGACTGTCCTCAGAGAAGAGGTCAGTAACAGCACGGAGGTCGTCCAGGTAGACGTAGTATGTACCAAACGTCTCAGCGGGATCGCAATCCACCCGGAAACCGACGACTTTGATACCCAGATCGTTGTTGTAATGGTAATTCCGCTGAACAATACCATTCCTGCCATCCTCAGCCTGTGGCGGAATCGCTACGGTGAGTTTTTTCCAGCCCTGAAAGTTGAGGGTTCCCATGACAAGTTCGAATGTCCGGCCAAAGTAATCCTGGATAAGAATACTCAGCTTGTGATTGTAGTTTCGGCCTGCAACCCATACAGAGATGGTCTTGGTGATTCCTTGGATAGGAATCGGGTAAGCCGGACTCAAGGTGAAGCTGGTGTGGCCACGGCGCAGGAAGTCAACCCGTGCGCCCAAGACGTACTCATCTGGGATATCGAGATCTGCCTCTTCCTGAAGAGGCTCTTTTCCGGCGGGACTGCCTTTAAATAACCTTGAAGAGATAAATCCATTGTCGGAGGATATCGAAGCGCGCCAATACCCTTCCTGCTCGAATTTATCAACCGAAACCTCTACGAGGTTCTGCTGTGCCGCATCAATACCAAGCCGGCTGGTAGCTGTATTTCCATCCACCGGATCTCCCTGTACTTGGGCAAATGCCGCTGTAGCGCTCAACAACGCGACGGCAATAATAATAACATATCGTTTCATCTAGCCCCCTCCTTAACCATTATTTCCGTCATCATCTGCGGCAGTTGTACCCCAGAGCTGGCGAATAGTGTTGATGTCTTCCAACTCCCGACCATCATAGGGCGCTTCAAACATATCTGTCAGGATTCTGAGATTATCGAAATAGATGAAGACACCAGTCTTCTGTCCAGGATTCCTGCTATCGCCCGGATTCGTGGGAGCACCCGGATTCGTGGGATCAAGCTGATCAACGATTTCCGTAGGTGATGTCCAGATACGGAACTTGACAAAGCGCAGAGGCGCTAAGTTGGGCAAGACCTTCTTGGTCTGAGGGAAGTTGCTGGGAATCTTTACCTGCAAATTCTTCCACCCCTCATAGGCGATACTACCCAAGTTCACCGAGCGAACTATGCCCTGGTAGTCCCTGAAATAAGCTTCAATTGTGTAGTTCAAGTTTGAGCCCCAAACCCACATATCCAGGTAATGAATCCGTCCGGGGATGTCAAAACCAATGCCTTTTGCATCGTTGTCCGGGCCTACTGGATACACATCCACCCAGTTATACCCACGGCGGGTAAAACTGATGTTGATACCCAGAGACCTACGGCTCTCAGCGGGCGTATCGGTCAGCAACGCCGCCGGATACGTCGCTATGGGCTGAACTTTTGGGAAACCATCTGTCTTGAACTTACTCGCGTCAATCTTCCACTCAAGTGGCCCATAAGGGTTTTCGACACCATCATCGAAGCTGTCCATGACTTTGGCTTCAAGAACAAGGACTTGTTCATCACCAAACGCTGCTGCTACTGCTATACCTGCCATGAGAAGCAAGCATATAGCAAATCTACCATGTTTCATTCTCTACTCCTTTTTATACAAGAAATAATTTAAAGCCATCATACTGTCTCACGCGAACTTTGTCAAACCCCTAAATCACCTTTCAAGGCAAGTTTATCTTTTTAGTTAAACATTTTGTCGCGTACCTGTTTCAACATTTTTCTATCCGCCATTTTTTCCGTAGGAAAGAGCATTTCCGACGGAAGCGACGTTCCCTCCTTTCCCATTGTTCGCGCCACCCTGATAAGAAGCGCCCAGGGAGAATCATCAAAAATCACCGTAACCGCCTGGGATGTCAATGCCGGATCTACCCAAGAAAAAAGGATTACCGGGATGTTGAGATTCCGTTCAAGAAATGTTGTCGCCTGTCCACTCATAACAACACAAACGACATTTTGAGTATCGGAATAATCCTCGGTAACGCTAAGGTATTTTGGCTCCCTTTCAAAACCTTTTTCCTGAAGACCAGCAAGAAAGGCTACAGACCACTCTACAGGAATCGGATCTCCTTGAAACAGCAGAACCTCTCCCGCAACCTGTTCCGAATCAAAGGCAATGAGTGCAGCACACAGTCCAGCTCGATAGAAATCCGTCGCCGAATCCGTACTGACAAAACCCAGAAACTCGGTATCCTTCTCCCGACTCCGGCCTCCCAGGACAAACACCGGCGTTTCTGGAAACGCTTCCGCATAACGCCGCGCCCCTTCCAAATACCGGTAGGGAAACAGAACAAGGTACGGAGACCAAGCTGCCTCCTCCACCATAAACGCCACAACATCGGAACCAGTGTCAACAGAAACACTCACCGGCATCACCCGCCGAAACAGACGCAGGGAAGCCTCAACCCGTTTTAGCAACGCCCGCGTCCTGCCGTAAAGCGCGTCAAACGGCGCATCAGTAACAAGCAGCACAGGTGCACGAAACAGGAATACGCCACATAATAGAAGAACAAAGATAGCTACTATAAGGAAGAAAACGTTTTGTTTACCCAGCTTCATGTCTGCACCTTAACCAAGCGGACGCATCGTGTAAAGAGTATGATAGACCCATGCCTTGCTTGCCGCTCCGTTCCACAATGCCCAACTTATGCATCACATACAAGACTTTGGCTGACGCAGCCTTAATGCCGGCACGGTCGCTCAAGTATTATGCGGTAAACGCTTTTCGCTCCCCGAAGGGGACAAGCTGCCGGTAGCCGTCCTGTCCCGCAAGGACAAACGAGCCATGATAGGCGACAAGGCTCTTGTCGAGAATACTGAAGCCTTTCCGCTGTCATGAACTCAGCCCATCCTGAACACGCATTTCAGTAATATCCACCAGCGCGAGTTCCGCTGCACCTTTCTTTTCAGATAACTAATGTCTGGTCATCTATAACTTGGGAAGCCGCTCTTCCCCATACAGGGAAGACACCTTCACCCATACAGGGAAGACACCTTCACCCGCACGGGTGAAGCACCTTCACCCATACAGGGAAGACACCTTCACCCGCACGGGTGAAACACCTTCACCCATACAGGGAAGACACCTTCATCCGCACGGGTGAAACACCTTCACCCATACAGGGAAGACACCTTCATCCGCACGGGTGAAGCACCTTCATCCATACAGGGAAGACACCTTCATCCGCACGGGTGAAACACCTTCACCCATACAGGGAAGCCGCTCTTCCCGTACAGGGAAGACACCTTCACCCATACAGGGAAGCCACCTTCATCCGCACGGGTGAAGCACCTTCACCCATACAGGGAACGAGTTGGAACTTTCTCAGTCCACTTTGGAAGTGCCACAGGAGGCTTTGGGTTTCAGGCGGGGTATGTAGGGTGC
>JAITIX010000027.1 GCA_031279205.1 Treponema sp.
GCTAGCATACCTCTGAACCTAGCGCTAGCATACCTCTGCGCCTGCGCTAGCATACCTCTGAGCCTAGCGCTCGCAAGCTCCTGCGCCTGCGCTAGCATACCTCTGAACCTAGCGCTCGCCTACCTCTGCGCCTGCGCTCGCCTACCTCTGAGCCTAGCGCTAACTACCCTCTGAGCCTGCGCTAGCATACCTCTGAACCTAGCGCTCGCCTACCTCTGCGCCTGCGCTAGCATACCTCTGAACCTAGCGCTAGCATACCTCTGAGCCTAGCGCTAGCCTACCTCTGAGCCTAGCGCTCGCATACTTCTGAGCCTAGCGCTCGCAAGCTCCTGCGCCTGCGCTAGACAAAACGTCTGACACCGCGAACGAGCGGCCGGCGCCACACACCGCAACTGCCGGCGCCACAAGTGTCTGGCACTAAACCACTTCGGGGGTTACACTCAGAGGCATGAAAACAGGAATCATTAGTCAGTTGTGCGCGGAGGTGCGCCTGCCTCGAATATTGAAAGTTAGGCAGGCTTTTGACCAGACACGGATAGAATCAAAGGCAATACCAGAAGCGGTGTTTGCCGAGCTATCAAAGCCGGAACTGGGCGCGCCAATACGCGCCAATATGCGGGTGGCTATTACGTGCGGAAGCCGAGGCGTGGCGAATGTGGCAATCATCACAAAGGCTATCGCGGACTTTGTGAAGGCGCAGGGGGCAGCGCCGTTTGTGGTTCCAGCTATGGGAAGCCACGGCGGGGCAACAGCGGAAGGCCAGCGCCTCTTGATCGAGGGCTATGGCGTTACTGAGGCATTCGTCGGGTGTCCCATTATATCAAGTATGGAGACCGTGGTTATTGGACAAAGTGAAGAGGGACACTCGGTACGCATTGACCGGAACGCGGCAGAGGCGGACGCTATCATCGTAGCTGGTCGGGTGAAGCCGCATACAGACTTTCGCGGGACCTACGAAAGCGGCATCATGAAGATGATGGCGATTGGACTGGGGAAACGGGAAGGCGCAGACTTCTGCCACGCTGAGGGCTTCGCGGCAATGGCCGAACGGGTTCCGCTGTTCGGACGCTGTATCATCAAAAATGCGCCAGTTGCGCTGGGCTTCGCTATTCTCGAAAACGCCTATTGCGAGACATGGAAGTTTGTTGCCCTGCGTCCTGATGAAATTGCGACAAAGGAACCTGCGCTCCTTGAGGAGGCGCGGACTCATCTGCCCCTCATCCTGTTTAACGAGACCGATGTACTGGTGGTCGACCGTATTGGCAAAGACATCAGCGGCGACGGCATGGACCCCAACATCACCGGCGCAAGTACCTGCTCGCCCTGCGTCAGCGGCGGCTTGAAAGCCCAGCGAACCGCCATACTCGACCTCACGCCAGCAACGCACGGATCGGCGTTTGGCATTGGCGCGGCGCATACGATTACGCGGCGGCTCTTTAACCAGATCGACTATGATGCAACGTATGTGAACGCAATCACCTCCCGCGGCATTGACTTTGCGCGTATTCCCTGCATTGTTGAAAATGACCGCGAGGCAATACAACTTGCCCTGCGTACCTGCGTTAGCTATGACGCAGACAGCCCTCGTATCATCCGCATTGCCGACAGCCTTCATACTGAGACAATCTGGGTGTCAGAGGCTCTGCAACAGGAAGCTGAGGCAAACCCACGCATAACAATCCTCTCTGAACCGGAAGACTGGCACTTTAACGCACAGGGAAACTTGTTTAGTGAGTAAGGCTTGGGGAAGAAGGCTTACCTCCTCTCCAGCTCAAACGAAGCCAGCGTCATATTCCCGCCTATGTAGATGCGGGAACCCTGCCGACTCAGGAAAAAGTTACTGCTGTTGAACGGTGTTTCAAAGATAAGCTCACCGGGGAAGCGTACCGCAGCCAGACGTTTCTCATTGTCGCTCTGAGCTGTAAGCAGAAAGAGTATGTTCTCGTCCCCAACCTTGTCGATCTCGATGATCCGACCTGCGAGCGGCACTTTGAGACTGGTTCGGGCGCTAATATCATAGAGACCCAAGCCGCCTTGACGCTCAAAAGCTACGCGGCGGTCATTGTCAACAAACGCAACATGAACCGGCTGACGGGTTCCATCTTCCAGAAACTGGTGATAGACCGTTTTGTATTCGACATTTTCTGTATCCCCATAGCGTTCCAGCAGGAGAAAGCGCTGGGAATCAATGCCGGATATAATGGCTACGCGCGTGGCGTCCTTTGATATGGCGCAACCGGTAATTACAGCCAGCCGTGAACCACCCGGCTCAAAGGAAAAGATGCGCTGACCCTTGCTGTCTAGGATTTCAACCGCGCCATGCAAGAGACCGGCGATAACAAAGCCGTTGGCAGCGTCTATCGTTGTAATGAGAGAACTGAAGTCATGAGTCCACGCGATCTGACCGGAGTCGTCAAGCGCGGAAAGAGAAGCCCGCGCGCTGTTTACGAGAAAGATTCGTTTATCAAGAAACATGGGATAACCATGCACGTCGTTTATCGTTACCACGGTCTCGTTAGCCGGATTGAGAACCGTGATACTCTCCGGTATCGCGTCATACTCAGCCCAGTAGTCGGACACGATTGAAACATAACCCCGCTGTACCTGATTGATGGCGAAGTTGCCCTTCACATCAACATAACCATAGCGGTTCCCCAACTTGAACGGCACAAGCGCACTGTTTTGGGATGGATCAACCGGCTTTGCAATGGAATAGTCTGATTCCAGAGAAATGAACCATTGAGGGGTAAGGATCATTTCAACAGGAATTGGACGGGACGCGACAAAAACATAGATAACAAAAATTGACGCAACAATAATGAAACACAGATACTTTACTTTTTTTGACATTGCTGAAAACCTCTTCACAAATAACTGCCTGATCCTGTCAAACAAGGTATGCTTTGTCAATGACGCGGTCTGTTATACACCTCGGCCCAGAACCTGTCGAAGGGAATGGCCGAAGCGTTTGGGAACAAGCTCTATCGCTATGGCTTTGTGAGCCGGTTCTTAGTCCTCCACGTCCCAGAGTTCTAGGTCGCGCAGGGTACCGAACCTGGGAAGGTCGCCGAAGCTGACGCGCTTATTCACGGCGCGGAGCGCGAGTTCGCTGTACACGCCCGATACCGGCACATCTGCGGCGATACGTTCCTGCGCCTCAAAATAGGCGTCGCGTAAAACCTCGGGGTCAACGCTCTCGTAAATCGTGGTGAGTAGGGCGTCCATCGCGGGATCGCTGTAGCCGGTGTAGGCATCGTTAGAATCAGCGTAATAGCGAAGGTTGCGCGAAAGGTTAAACACATTTGCCGGCATTCCCAGAATGGAGATGTCGTAATTGTGCTTTTGTATACGCGCCAGCGTCGCCGGCATATCGGCGCGTTCAATAACAACGTTCAGCCCAATCGCCTTAAAGTTCTCAGCAATAATCGTGCAAACCCGCTCACGGGTCGCGTTCCCGGTCGGCGTCACAAAGACAAGCCGCGTTGCCGTGTCCCAGCCCGACTCGGCAAGCAAAGCCCGCGCCCGCTCCGGATCGTAGGTGTAACGCGCCGCAGCCTCGTTCCAGAACTCAACCTGACTTGACACCGGCGTCCGCGTCATAAACGCCTCGCCCTTAAAAATGTTTTGCAGAATCCCGTTGCGGTCAATGGCAAGGTCCATAGCCCGCCTCACCGCAACATTCAGCGTGGCATTATTATAAAAAAGCGTCTGTACCGTATTCGGCTCGCCGCGCTCGGTTCGCAGATGCGGCATATTCATCACACGCTCATAATCATCAACCGGCAATAATCCCACGCCTGAGTAATTCATGTCGATTTCGCCGCTCTCAAGCTGGGCGCTCAGTTGATTCCCCGACAATATCTTAAAGTTAAGCGTGTCAATCTTCGGCCTGCCGCGAAAGTAAGCGCTATTCGCCGTCAGCGACAAATACTGACCCGGCACATATTCCTTAAAACAAAACGCGCCATTGGTAACAGTGGGATGCTGAAAAAAGGCACAGCGTAAAATGGTCTCCACCGGCTCATGTTCAAGGATATGGCGGGGCATGGTTCTCAGGCTTGTACCGATTTCCAGCTTAAAGATGTTCAGGGTTATAGGGTATTTTGTTTCAACAGACAGCGTGTAATCATCGATCTTCTTCACGCCGCTCATGGCGCCCGCGCCCGCCGGAAAACAACCGCTCTCGTCCGTGCCAACGATGACGCGGTGAGCGCTGGTGTCCCGAACCCCAACCACCGGATTCGAGAACGTGTTTATGGTAAAGATAACGTCATCAGCGCTCACCGGAACGCCATCGGTCCATTTCACCTGCTGGTTTATTTTAATAACAAAGACGCGGTTATCACTGGTATCAATGCTTTCCACCAGCCGGTTCACAAAAACCCGTTCCGGGGTTTCCGCCACCAGCGGCATAAACAAGATGCCTGACGCATAATGCGCCATGATGTTGTTCGTTGACAGAGGACTCACTGTTCCCGGATCATTAGTGATACCCACTGTGATCATCTTTTGACTGACCGGCGCGGCGCTTTGCTTCTTACCCAGCGCGAACACATGCACGCTTAAAACTATCATCAATATAGTAAAAGATTTTTTCATAATGCCTATAATACCGAGCTGCACTCTTCATGCCTATCATCACGTTGCGGGAAGCCATTGCCTCGCGACCCCTTGTTCGGGAAGGGAAGCGGCGGCCACGTACTGGGAATGAAGCTGTTTGCCGAGCGTCGCTATAGCGCCGGGTCGGTCATGCCGGAATGCATCTAGAAGCCAGGCTTGTTTGGTAGGCAGATTGATGCTGGTACACGGCGCTGGTTGAAGCGCGCGGTCAGTTCCTCCTGAAACGAGAACAGCTCGGCGATGGGTTTCTCCCTCGTCTCCCTGTCCGACCGTGAACGGCAGATTGAGGCCTCATAACAGAGGCTTGCGGGCTTCGCCGCCTGTATGGGTGGCTTGCAGCTCAAAACTTTCGCACGGGACGAGCGTTATGGCTATCGGACTTGTAGGCGGAGGAAGTCGTTTCACTATTAAACCTAAAGTAATATGCCTGGCCATCTTTAGTTTCCTCTGAAGACCAGTGGCGGTCCACGTTTGAACCAGTAGAGACGAAATTACCCATACCCTTCTCGTGCAGGTTCTTATACATCAGGGTAAGTTCCTTTATGGAAGGTAAGTCCCAGTCATCATAGCCATTGAGGGCGTACTCATCGCACAAGGTCTTTGCTATAGTCCAACTCACGTTCTCGCCAACGTTATCTGGTGCGCACTCCATGTAGCGCCAGCCGTCTGAGTACGCGCCTTTGTCGTAGAACACATAGCCACCTGCGAGTCCCGGTACACCGCCTTCCAGCACGCAGGAACACGAATGGCAATACGCCGTAATAGTATGCTTTCATAAGGTTCTCCTTGTGTATCAGCTCCCAAACTTATAGACAAAGCCGATGGAAAGTTTATGACTAACGCCTTTGGCACTTATCCTCAGCGAATAAGAGATGTCAATGGCGCTGATGATCAAGCAACCCATAGCCATATCAAAGGCAGAAGCAGTTGTGTACTTGTCATACCCGCCGAACTTATAATGGGCTATCATGTGGCCATAGCCAAGCCCAAGGTGGAAACCAGACTCATCATCATAATAATCGAAAGGTATAAACACGCTTATCCGTCCGTATGGGTAGTATGAGTTATAGGACAACTTGTTGATATAGTCAGCGGCATTGCTCAGAAAGCCGAAGTCGCAGCCCGCGTCAAGATAGACCACCGCGACAAGGGGGATGCTTATACTGGGGCTTAGGGTTAAGGCTGGGGTTACGAAGCAGGAGCCTACATTCACCCCTATAGTGAAAGGCATAGTGGGTTCGTCAGCAGCGGCTGGGCTGCCCGCAATCAGTATGAGCAGTATGATGAGTGGGATACGGCGGTGCGAACTGGAACGAACAAGAATAGGTACTGTCATTACAAGCTCCTAATAGTACGAAGACATTACTGGCGCCTCGTAACAGAGACGTATAGGGCTGCTTTGCCACTCTATGGTGCAATGCTCTTACGTTTGCAAGTATATATATAGAGAGTATGGCCTGTCAACAGCCTTTACCGTTAGGCAGCTTAGCCTGTATCTCAGCAATATGCCGGGGGCGTTGCGTCTATGATAAATGTCAAGCAGGTTTTTTCAAATTCCCTTCGTTTTTTCCTTCTTCAAGAAATTTGCGGTACTGCAACATTTTTGTTTCATGGTTATGGGCGTCCATGTCATAATGATACTCCTGCTTCTTAAGCATTTGATAGAACTCCCCAAACACCTGCCGGCGTAATCCCGTCCTCACCTGTCCGGCTTTCTTATAGTCTGACAACTGGTCATACCACTTCCTGAGTTTCATACTGGCCTTTAAGACATGATTCAACGATTGGATCAACAGCGAACAAGAAAGTTTCCTCCTTTTCTTGTTGGCCTTCCGGATACTGAATGAATCCGCTTCTTAAGCTGGGTATTCTGCTTCTGGTACAGCCGGTAGGTCGAGAAAAGGCTCCGAAGGTCCTGTATCTCTTTCGGCGGTATAGTAACCGGCGATACCAACTGTTCCCCAGTAAGGGCTTGCATCTTGATGATCCGGCACAGTTTGTCCGCATCGAGTTTGATGTTCCCCAGCGGGCTATCACTACAGGTCAGGTCGCTGTCTGCTACGACGGCGACACGGTTATCTGCGGCGGCGTCATTGTTTCATCGATCCCCTAAGCGTTGGGCGCGTGTCTGGCACTGTGTGTCTGGCACCGCGTTGAGCCTGTCTGTGGCACGGCTGAGTGTCTTGAGCGTCTGCCACTGAACGAGGCAAGCCTTTGTCTATAGGTCGGGAAGTTCTGCCTACATGTCGGGAGGTTGTGCCGACATG
>JAITIX010000096.1 GCA_031279205.1 Treponema sp.
CTGGCGTACTGGCGTACTGGCGTACTGGCGTACTGGCGTACTGGCGTACTGGCGTACTGGCGTACTGGCGTACTGGCGTACTGGCGTACTGGCGTACTGGCGTACTGGCGTACTGGCGAGGCCTGATATGTAGCTAACGCTTGGTCGTTTGGCGCTCATGGTTGAGTATTTATACCATGAAGCGGAGGAAAGTGTCAAGCAGAAACTTATGTTAAGTGTATTGACAAAAGAAACTTTGTCAGCTATACTTCTTTATAACGTGGCGGTTAGCGGGGTTCGTCGAGACAGCTTTTCTATTAGTTCTGACGGCCCCGTTTGCCACGCGTTTTCAGGTGGAAATGGAGTGTTTCCGGGCGGAAATGGGATGTTTTCAGGTGGAAATGGAGCGTTTCCGGGCGGAAATGGAATGTTTTCAGGCGGAAATGAGACGTTTTCAGGTGGAAATGGAGTGTTTTCAGGCGGAAATGGAGTGTTTTCAGGCGGAAATGAGACGTCCGTTTCTATGGTTTCTTGTGGTATATTGTGAAAAACGATATAATATAATGAAATTTGGAGGTATCTTATGTCGAATAGTGAGCATTGGCTCCCTGGTAAGCGGGTAAATCAGCTTGCGATGGCTAAAAATTGGGGGACGCGAGCGGCGGCGTTGAATGTTCCTGCTTCTGAGGTAACGGAGCTGGCAACTTTGACTACTGCCGCTGATACCGCGTTGGAGGAGGCGCAAAGCGGTGAGCGGACGCCGGTAGTAACGGCGAACTGTAAAGCGGCGTTTGACGCGCTGACGGCAAAGATGCGGTTTATCAAAAGTCACTACTTTTTAAGTCCGCCCCTTACGGACGCTGACCTTATTTCCCTTGAATTGAAACCCAGGGATACGACCCATTCGCCTGTTCCTGCGCCGACAACTCAGGCGGAAGCGGACATTTCCCGGCCTGGGGTTCACCTGTTGGAACTGCATTTACGGCCTGTCTCTGGCTCTCCGCCTGATCCTCACCGCAGCGATTACGGCTATCGTATTTATTATGGCGTTATGCCGCCTGGTGGCGCGACGGCAGAAGCTGAGGAAGGGGTGAAGCGCGAACTTAGGCAGGTTCCAACATCTGGGGAACAGCTTCCGTTTTCAAGATTCACCCGCCGGAAGAAAGAACTGTTTGATTTTGCGGCAGAGGACAGCGGCAAGATCGCTTATTTTTGTATTCGTTACGAAAACGCGAAAGGAGAACCCGGTCCCTGGGGGCCGATGTTTAGCGCGGTAATACCATAATAGCAAACTGACAGGGTTTGCATACACAAACCCTGTACACCTTCCTTTTGAACTCTTGTTAAACTATTCCTAAACATGATCAAAGTAAAACATCTGGCCTTCATTCTGCTGTTCTGCTTCCCCCTTGTTGTATGTAAGAAAGCGTCTCAGCAGCAGGCTGGTTTTTCTCAGTCAGAATCTGAGTTTGTTATGGGAACAATATGCGCCATAACGCTGTTCGCGCCGGATTCTGCAGACTTTGCGCGGGTCTTTAACGAAGCGTTCAAGCGCCTGCACGAGATTGAGAACTTGATGAGCGCCACTGTCTCTGGCGCCGGTGGCGTCTCTGGCGCTGACATTAACCGTGTTAACCACTATGCAGGACAGTACGCGCTTAGGGTCAGCGCCGAGACCATCGCTGTTGTGGAGCGGGCGCTGTACTACGCTGAACTGAGCGACGGGGCATTTGACCCCACAGTAGGCCCGCTGGTCAAGCTCTGGGGCATTGGCACGGAAACCCCGAAACTGCCGTCTCAGGACGAGATTGCTCAGGCGCTGTCGCTCGTGAACTGGCGCGACGTGAGTATTGAGCCGGAGCCTGGCGCGCTATTTCTCAAACGCCCCGGCATGTCCCTTGACTTGGGGGCAATCGCCAAAGGCTATGCTGCTGATGAAGTCGTCCGAATCATAGCAAAGGCCGGCATTCCCAGCGCGATCATCGACTTAGGCGGCAATATCTTTGCTTATGGTCTGAAGAACCCCAGCGAACCTGCCGCGCCCTGGCGTATCGGCGTGCAGAACCCGCTCGACATCCGGGGCGCATACCTTGGGATACTGGAGCTGCAAAACAAAAGCGTGGTAACTTCCGGCGTCTATGAACGTTATGCTGACATCGATGGTATACACTATCACCACATCCTATCCACCCGCGATGGCTATCCGGTGCGGAACGGCCTGCTCTCCGTAACGATTATCGCCAGTTCCTCAATCGAAAGCGACGCGCTCTCGACCATGGTTTTTGCTTTGGGTTATGAGCATGGCCGGGCGCTTGTCGAGACAATGGACGGCGTTGAAGCGCTCTTTGTGTTTGAGGATAAAACCATACGCGCCACATCAGGCGCTCAGGCCGTGTTTACCCTGAGCGATGCCGGCTATCACGTACTGTCCCCTTAAATGAACAGCGGGTTTGAGAAACGTCGCTTATGGCGTGTCAGCCGCCTGAGAAGCGCCGATGTTTTCTGCGCCGGCCTTTTTA
The DNA here is from genome assembly GCA_031279205.1 of Treponema sp. Lineage (GTDB taxonomy): Bacteria > Spirochaetota > Spirochaetia > Treponematales > Breznakiellaceae > JAIRMT01. Next base: position 2,499 of record JAITIX010000096.1, read on the forward strand.
TAACCGGAGTGTTTCTGTTTAACCCGTCTACCGAACTGCGCTTTGTTCAGTTTCTGCTCTTTTGGTTTTATGCCTGGCTTCTTGGCAAGAAAAACAACGCGCTCATCACCCTCTGCGTCATGCTGGGCATCACTGGCTTCAACCTCATCACACCCTATGGCAAGGTATTGGCCGAATGGGGCAGCTTCCGCCTGACCCACGGGGCGCTCATGGGCGGCCTGCACAAAGCTATCACCCTTGAGGGGCTTTTGATGCTGTCCCGCGCAAGCGTTCACCCTGAGCTGCATCTGCCTGGGTCTTTTGGCGCCCTGCTTGTGGACTGCTTCCACATTCTTGAACAGATTAGTTCCCGGCAAGCGCTCATCAGGAGCGGCCATATTATAGAAGGAATTGACGCTCTACTTCTGGAACTAAGTGAGGATGAAGCCGAATCGCGGCCTGCGCCCATTGAGCCGCCACGCACCGTGAAGGCCGCGCTGCTCCTGCTTGTCGCAACGACCCTGCCACTCGTACTCACGGTTTCCGCGTATCTGTGATGAAGCGCTGATACCAGACTGAGCGCGATGCGAAAAGCTCGCAGAACATGCCGAGCGCCGCCCCACTCAGCAGACCTGCGCTGAGAAACGGTAGAATGAGAAAGCGTATGCTTTCCCCAAAAATAAAGACCCGCGCCAAAACAAGTTGTGCCGAGTTGGAAACCAGCGCCCCTGAAATACCGATGCCGATAAAGCCAATGCGCGGTCCCAATAAGCGGCGCAGAACGTACATGAGCAGCGCGGATGCTCCGGTTCCGGCAATCGAAAACAGGAACACATACGAGAACAGGGTTCCACTTATGAGTGCCTGCCCTACGACCTTAAGCAGGCCTAGGAGCGCAAAGGCTGGTGCGGGAAACGCCTCAAGCGCCAGCATAAGGGGAACATTGGCAAGTCCCATGCGCAGGAACGGGAGTGGTTTGGGTATCATGTATTCAATCGTGGATAAAAAAAGACAGAACGCCCCTAGTATGGCGATATTCCGCCGTTCCGTGCTACCAGACCACAGCGTCAGTCGCATCGCTGGTATCCGCGCTGCCTTCAATCAACAACAGTGTCTGGTTCGGTAAACAGGCCACCCACTGACCAGGCCGGCGAATCGCTCCAGCCGCAACGCATGTCTGGTTCGCGCAGGGCGAGGCCACAACCCGCGCCGTGCCATCTTTCACTTCCACCACCGTATCCCCAAGCGGCCCGGGAACACTAACGCTTGCCTGCTTGTCGTCTAAGAAAAACACCCAGGTCTCCTTATTCGAGCCGCCCCTTGTGATTTTCACCACTGCGCGGGAATCCTCGCTGCCATACACAAGCGCCACGCTCAACGCGATAACGCCAACAGCTAAAACAATGGCCGCGACATCAAAAGGTTTTAATACAATGTTAGTCATCATCATAGGTTTAACAAAACAGAGCGGCTTTGTCAATTTTAATGGTGCGCCTGTTTGTTGGATAAAGGGAAAGAACTGGTACAAGGAAAATCGTTCAAGCGGCGGAAGAGGATTCCGATAGTATAATTATGCTGAGATATAACGATTGAGGTATTTTATGAAGAAAGAATTATTCATTTTTTGTCTAATAATGATAAGTTCTTATGGTTATACACAAAGTGTATATACTTATGATTTGAAGAAAGATATTGTTATTGGATCATTATCACTTGGAATGGCTTTAAGTCCGTTTTTTGTGAACAATGAACCGGATCAAATACCAACTGCATTAAAAAAAGATGATATAAATATACTTGATCAGGCATTAATGTTTCCCTATAATAAAACAGTAGACATCATTAGTGATTATGCGGTATATAGCTTATTGGCTTTACCCGCTTTATCTGTTATAGGGAATATACATGATAACAATACATTATTGACTTATGGTATTATGTATACTGAGGCTTTTTTATTAACATCTGGGACAAAAGAGTTGTTGAAAAAGAGCATCATACGGTATAGACCTTACATGTATGAGGATGGACTTCCCGATGGAAAGGAGGATGATTATTATAACAGTTTTCCGTCAGGTTCTACCGCTTACGCATTTTTGGGAGCGACGTTTTTAAGCACGACATTTTCATGGGAATTTCCTGAATCAAAATGGAAAGTGCCAGTAATAATTGGAAGCTATACCCTTGCGGTGGGAATAGCGTCAATGAGAATAGCATCAGGAAGCCATTTTATTACCGATGTACTTACCGGCGCAGCTATAGGTTCGTTTTATGGATGGATAATCCCATTTTTACATAAAAAGCAAAACAATGAAGATAATCTGACAATACATTTTACCGGAAATGGGATATTGGTATCATTAAAATTATAACACCATGTTATGTATGTTTTCAGGGCTTTGTACAAGCCGTGCGCCAGTCCGCCGGTGCGGACGAAGGTATCTCCGCCCAGCTTACGCGGGTGTCGTATGAAGAGTCGCCAAAGGGCAGACCCGTTTCTACAACACCTGCTTTGCCGTATGACAATTCTTCGCTACTGTGATCCCCGCCGCTATGCCACTGTCGCGACATAGCGGCCAAGTCCGGTGGTCACACGTTGGCAGCGGTCCTTCTGCCAGTGTTTTTTTGTGAGAAAAGTTTGCTAAGGTACTAGACGAAGCCCCAAACGTTTGGTATACTGGACTCATAAACGGCGCCGTACCCAAGCGGTAAGGGAGAGGTCTGCAAAACCTTTATGCGACGGTTCGAGTCCGCCCGGCGCCTGTATTTAAGCAAGCGGGACGAAGCCTGTGCGGTCATCTCTGACTGGCTCAAGAACGGTATCTCGCTTGCCAGCCGACAGGCTGCAGCGCAAAAGGTACAGGCCGATTCGGGACTACAGCCAGTCCCTGCGCTGGGCATACCACAACAAAAGATACCTGCGAATCCTACCGAGAGACTCATTGCGTTTGCTTCCAAGTCCCGAAAGTGACGGATTCTCACCTCATGAGGGCTAAGTCTCTTTACACTCCCCGTGAATTTCATCGATAGTATCAAAAATCATTGCTTCTTTTCCGCAAGCCTTTTTTTGACATGGGTTATATTCACCGTCAGTATATTATCCCAAAGTTTTTCTAACAACATTTCGCGACTTGGCGGTCATAGAGCTTTCATTCAGGCTTAACGCTCCGGTGGCGCAAACAGCCATACACGCTTGAATATTCTCTTAATAGATTTTTGAAGCTGTTCGTTATCTTCAATCAATAAAATCAATGAAATATTATTCATTTGTTACCATTACACTTCGATTAAAATAAAATCTAAAGCCCCTTGACAAAACTGCGGGAGCCGTACAAAGTGAGATGCTCGAATGAACGCGAAATGGAGAAAAATTGAACTACTGGCAGATAAACCTGAGCAAGGTTCCAGGGCTTGATAAGCAGTTGCTTGCGATAAAAGAAGATTCGCTCAACGAGGTGGACATTGCGGTTGAAACTGCTGCTTCGGGAGAGGCAACCATGCGGGTGCGTGGCGTGTATGTCCACTCACCGCGAGACCCATCGCGGGAAGGCAGACGGCTGGTGGAAAGCGTTGGCAAGCAAGTTGCCGATGGGCCAATCATTGTGCTGGGCTTTGGCTTAGGATACGCGGCTGAGGCGGCTGCAAGAACAGGCCGACCTATCATCGTTGTTGAGCGGCACGCCGCGATCCTGAAAAAGGCGCTGGAGACACGGGACTTGTCAGCGCTGTTCACGCGGGACAAGTTCAGCCTCACGCTGGGCGGCGCAAGCGACAGTGTACTGATTCCGCTGCGTTATGCCGGAAACGCCGAGCCGAGCGTCATCCACAACCGAGCGCTCACCCAGCTGGACGAGCAATGGTACGCGGAGATTGAGCGTCATATACAAATCTGGAAAGACAAGAAAGCGGTGAATCAAGCCACACTCAAGCGCTTTGGTATACGTTGGGTGCGAAACCTCGCCCATAACATGAGTGCAATCCGCGATCTTGCCGGCATACACCACCTCGCCGGTGTTCTGCATGGGTCTGGCCTGCCTGTGCTGCTCATAGCAGCCGGGCCTTCGCTGGATGCCGCGCTTCCACTGCTGCCGGAACTGGCAAAGCGCTGCGTGATTGTCGCGGTGGATACTGCCTTGAGGCGAGTGCTGGAAACCGGCGTTGAGCCTGATTTCGCCGCAGCGTTTGATCCTCAGTATTGGAACTACCGGCACCTTGATCGCGCTCCCGCTCCAAGAACCTGCCTTATCGCCGATTCAGCAGTATATCCTGCGGTACTGCGCCATCCTTTCGCCCATATCCTGCTCTGCCCGTCCCAGTTCCCCCTTGGGCGCTTCATCGAAGACCGGCTTGATAAAGGTGCGGCTAATTCGCGGATAACGCTTGGCGCGGGTGGATCAGTGGCCACTACAGCCTGGGATTTTGCGCGTATACTTGAACCCGCCTCCATCTGGATCGCAGGGCTAGACCTTTCCTACCCAGATCTGAAGACCCATTTCAAAGGCGCGTTGTTTGAAACCCGCGCTCTCTCTGAATCAACGCGCCTGAGCCCAAGCGCAACATGGACGCTTCGGTCACTTATGGACGCCTTACCCTTTGCCGCGCCTGCTGCTGATGGAGGAACCGTACGCACGGACAGACGGCTTTCGCTCTATGCCGCGTGGTTTGAGAGCCGCCTCTGTTTGAATCCGCCGACTTACCGGCTTGGCGCGGAGGGACTTGCCATCGCGGGCATGAAGAACGGCGCGCCAGAAACACTACTGGCGCTTCCCGAACAGCGAAACACAATACAGTGTTTGCTTGAAACAGCCTTTGCCTGTATCAAGCATGACCCCACGCTTCGTTCTCAGCAATACGAAGCTGCCCACAGGGACTTGCTCGACGGCCTTAAGCAGATCAGGGCTATAGCCAAAGACACTGTAGCACAGGCTGATGCGGCGTCTCATCGCCCTCCGCCGCCGCCAGAACAACGCGACGCCCTGCTCAAGAAGCTGGACAACGCCAACAAAGCCATTGGCCAGAGTAAGGTGAAAGACGTTGCCAGCTTCCTCTTCCCGCCAGTCGCAGAAATCGAGACTGGCCTCCAAAGCGCCGACCCCTTTGTTCGCCACATCGAGTTATCCCGCAACCTGTATCAGGCGCTCTTCCACGCCACTGATACGGTTTGCCGCTATCTGACAGATTCCGCTCCCTTGATACATAAGTAAGGTGGTACTATGAACAAAAAGATTAGTATGGCAAGTTCCAGTTACATCGCGCCGGTAAACATCTGTTCTTCTGGGACAAATTCGAGAAAGCTAATTACTTTCTGGAGTCGATTCTGGACACGCTTGATGAGGAAAGTGGACGGTCGTCTCATCAACTGGTTTCTGCGCGGGCCTTTTGCCGATGGTGGCCAGTGGGATATGGTTACCGCGCTGGTGGAATGACCTAGCCATTGCGGAGGCCGAGAGAGGCCTTTAGACCTCCGAAGCGTAAACAGACCTTTATGCGAAGTTTGAACCGCTTGGTGGTTTGTTTTTATGCCAACACTCTTGTATGTATTTCTTTTAACTGATTTTCCAATATTTCCTTTCCTTGCCTTATTTCATATTCCAACCCAAAATTCAACACTATTTCCAAAATATTTTGATAACCTTAAGGCGGTATCTATTGTTATTCTTCTTTTCCCTCTTATTATTTCAGAAATCCGTGCAGCGGAAATATTTGTTTCTTTATTTTTTCTGCTTCACCATCCTTAAAAGAACTAATCATATAAAGTTCCTCTAAAAAATCTTTTTTCATTGAAAATTTGAACATTTTTTAAAAAAGTCGGCTAACTCATTATATTACAACGCAATATAAAATCTCAAAATTTATACTCTCAAATACAAAATCACGCATCATTTCGTATAACGTCCCGGCTGTTTACGCCGTAGAATCTGCTGTGCGGCGCCATGCATGGCTGGCGCCGCTGCGGTTTATTATTTCAGGAACTCCCCAGAAATTCCCTTAGCTGCTCAATTGGTATTTTGTTTTCAAAAACTAGAGAACTTTGCTGATACCGCGCGGTGATTTTTGTAGCTTTGACTAATTTATCATACAACTCTTTTGTTATTTCAAAAGAACCCGTCCTGAGAGTAGCTACACCATACCGGCTAGAGATAACTTGAAATTCAACCTTACTTTCAGGAACCTGAATATAGTCATCGTCGATGTTTAATTCAAGATAACGCTTATCAGCATTATTATTTTTGGCGAATAGCATATAAGCAGCAACCCCATCCTTTGAAGCTTTTTGTATACGCACCCATCGATAATTCGTACCATCAGTAGCCAATATTGCCTCTTGTTTTGTAATACCGGAAAAACTATCAAACACCGGTTTCTGAACACCTGTAGAAGCACAACCAGATAAGGCAACAATGATACACCCTAACACCAACAATCCTAAGCCGATCTTTTTGTTTGCCATTTTTTACTCCTTTGCCTTGGCAATAAAATTTTTAAGTTATACGTTTAAAACTTTACTTCCCGTTAGCGATATCCATGCCGCCGCTAACGGGAAGTAAAAATCTTATGGCATATAACGACACTCATGTCGCTAACGTACACCAGCTTATACGAAACACGACTGTTTATACAATAAACATCTTTGTGAAAGAAGTCAAGCAAATTTCACAAAAATCGCCAAATTTCATAATTCAAACACTATTAAGCGGACTTGCTGCCTTTAGCGCCCTCTTCCTTGCAAGCGGCAATTCCCGCAGCCAACGACTGCTTTCACGGAACGCCTTCCGCGTTTGTTTGTACGCAATACTGCGCGTATTACAGTTGTACAAGCGGCAAGAGCTAATGGCCGGCTAGGACGCCTCTCACCGCTTACTTTAATTACGGAATAACTATCGAGACCACAGGTCCCCACTGCCCCGCTTCGCCTTTGCCATTCTCGTAACGGCAACAGATATAGGCGATCATGCCGGCATCCTCTGCGTCAAAGAGGATCTTCTCCTTCTGCCGGCGGGTAAAGCGGTAGTGGGTAAGGCTCTTCCCGTCTACAGGCGGCTTCATCAGGTAGTGCTTCTCGGACGCCGCTTGTTCCAACGTGGCTCCACCAGGAGGCATAATCCCCACATAGATCGCGTAGCCATAGTCGCTCCCAGAATTAATTTCCTGAGTTCCCGCCATAGGTCCCAGATGAGCCGTTATCGCATGGGGGCCGCCGGGATAGCTCAGGGAAACCGCAGGCGTTCCCTCTGGCACCGGAACCGGCGTCGGATGCGGGTCTTTCGCCTTGAAGCCCAGGGCTGCCCAGTCCCCCTCGGCAAGGGGCGGCATCTTGAAATAGCGGTCACGGAAGAACCGCATCTTCGAGGTCAGGGCTTTGAAAGCCGCCTGACACGCCACAGTAACCACATGCGTCCGCTCCACATCGTCCTGCGCCTTCTGCAAAAGCGCCTCCGCCGCCGAAAAGAGCGTACCCAGTTCCGTAAACTCCGCATCTGGCACTCCCCATGCGGTTCGTAACCCCGCAGTCATGTACGCCTGCCAATTCCGGCACATCGCCAAGATCATTGTACGCGACCCCGGCAGCCAATCACTGCTCTTTGCCATCTCTCTCTCCTTTATTTGTTATAACTTCTAGGTCAATAGTTATAACTTTTGTCCCCGTCTGATATGCTTTTGGGGAAACTGGACAAACCCACAGGTTGTATCTATAAACTGCCCCCGCTGCTACGATACGTTTTGCCAGACTTTTGTATAAGATAGCATACAGAAAAGCTGCTATCAAGTAGATTTGTTAAAAATTGTACATAATTTTCCCAAAGAGCAGGACGACAATGCCCCCTGTAGTCTTCGAGCGGCGAATCTAGCTTACGTGTCTGATGCCCCGCGAAGCGCTGAATGTTCCCCAATGAGGCACGGCTTGTCAATCCTTCTTCCTGAAGAACAGGCGTATCGAATCCCAGAGGCGTTTGAAGAAACTGCCCTCCTCAACTTCTGTCGTGGTAATGATGGGGAGGCGCTTAAGTTCACCCACTGAATCATAGAGCGTCAGTTCACCCACTATCGTGCCTACAGGAACCGGCGCAACAATGGGATCAAGGTACGACGCCTCCCAGCGCATATCGTAACCACGCTCGACGAAGGTGGTGAACTCCAGTTGCTCACTAGGGATAACACTCACCTCACTGATTTTTCCTTTCCAGACGGGCAGTGGTTTCAGAGGCGCGGGGATCGGGCGCAATGTGTGAAAATGCTCAAAGCCCCAGGTGAACAGCGCGTTTCCATCCTCGTTTCGCGTCTTTGAGCTTGTCGCGCCCAGAATAACGGATATGAGCCGCGTATTGCCCTGCTGTGCGGTCAGGGCAAGGTTATAGCCTGATTCGTTTATGTAGCCGGTTTTCAGGCCGTCAGTTCCCTCAAAAGTTCCCAGCAGCGGGTTATGGTTGTATTGAACTATGGTTCCGGGTCTGTTCCGGTAGCGTTCCGCGACATTATCCGCCGTGGGATAGGCAAACACTGGCACGGTATGGAAGTCTTGCAAGGCTTCGGGATGAAGCCGCACATACTCACGACAGAATTGCGCGAACTCAAGCGCTGTAATCATGTTGAATTCCGAGATGCCGGATGGTTCCACAAAATAGGTTTTGATAAGCCCCATGTTTCGGGCTTCCTGATTCATACGCTCGGCAAAGGCTTCTATACTTGGAGCGAAATGCAGGGCAACCGCCACTGCCGCGTCATTCCCAGAAGGGATCACCATTCCCAGAATAAGTTCTCGCAGGGTAACGGTTTGTCCTACGTTCAGAAACATGAGGCTTGAGCCTCGTGGTTGATTACTAGCCCATGATTCGGGGGGAAGCGCGACAATATCATCAAGAGACGCACGTCCTGCGGTTACTTCGTTCAGGGCAATGTGAATTGTCATCAGCTTGGCCAAAGATGCCGGCGGGATCACATAGTTTTCGTTTTTGATGTAGAGCAGTTCCCCGGTTGTCGCATCCATGAGTACCGCGGCCAGGGAATTGACACTAGGGAATTCGGGCGTTACCCGCGCCATAGGCATTATTTCATCAGCAAATAAGCCTCTTAATCCTGTGAGGCAAAAAAGTAGAAAGATTATTATTTTCATAAAACTATAATAACAAAGATAGGCTAGTTGGGAAATACGTGTATGGCGATTACCGCGCACGCTTCCGCGTCTGCCAGCGCGTGGTGGTGCTGGGTAAGGTTATACCCGCAGCGCAAGGCCACGGCCGGCAACCGGTGGTTGGGCAGTTCATTCCTGAACACGTGCCGCGCAGCCTGGTAGGTGCAATGGAACTCATAGTCTGGATAGTCCATGGCATACGCCTCATGTACAGAACGCAAACAGCGCTCGTCAAAAGAACTGTTATGCGCAACAAGTGGTAGTCCAGCGAGATGGGGAACAAGCTTACCCCAGACCTCTGGGAATGGCGGCTCGTTCACGGTGTCCTCATACTTGATTCCATGAATTTCCTTGGTGAACCAGTCCCAGTAGTAGTTCGGCGTAGGCCGTATGAGGCGGTACCATTTCTCGTTGATCTGTCCCTCGCGGACAATCACCATTCCCACAGCGCACACGCTGGAATGATTTCCATTGGCAGTTTCAAAGTCAATTGCGGCGAAGTTTTTCATATTTACCTTTTTACCTCAACTACAAGCGGTTGCTTAGGCTTAAGAGCAGGAGGTCTGCTAGGACAAGGGCGGTCATGGCTTCCACTACAGGGACGGCGCGGGGGACTATGCACACGTCATGGCGGCCTTCGAGAATGAGGTCGCACAAGACGCCTTCCCGATCAATGGTTGTCTGGGTTTTTTGGATTGAAGGCACTGGTTTGAACGCTACTTTGAACTCGATGGGCATTCCGGTTGAGATGCCGCCCAGCATACCGCCGGCGTTGTTGCTTCGATAATGAATGGACGGCACATGAGGGGGAAGGTTTGGGTAAGGCTCAACCTTTCGGTTTATCAGTAGTCGGTCGTTCTGGTTTATGCCCTTGCTTGAGCTTGAGGCGAATCCTGAGCCAAATTCGATGCCTTTTGCCGCACCCAGAGACAGCATGGCGACGGCGAGGCAGGCGTCGAGTTTTCCGAATACCGGCTCGCCCAGTCCTGGAGGGACGCCTTCTGCGATACAGGAAATCACGCCGCCTGCGCTATCGCCTTCAGCGCGAAGCTGCTCGATTTTTTCCTTGATTTGCTCGGCGCGTTCTTTATGAGGTACACGCAGGGCATTTTTTTCAGCTTCCTCAAAACTAAAGTTGGGGTCTTTCATGCCTGGAACTGGTATACCGGCGATAGATGATGGCCATGCCTGAATCGTGATGCCGTGTTGTGCCAGAAGCACCTTTGCAATTGCGCCGGCAGCGACGCGGCTCGCTGTTTCTCTGCCGGAACTGCGGCCACCGCCTCGGTGGTCTCGCCGCCCGAATTTTGCCTCCCATGTCCAGTCTGCATGGCCGGGGCGATATACGTTTCGCAGCTCATCGTAGTCTTTGGGGTGCTGGTCTGTGTTGCGTATAATGATGGCAATGGGTGTTCCCAGTGTTTTATCCTCAAATACGCCGGAAAGTAGTTCTGGTTCATCAGTCTCTTTTCGGGTTGTGGAAGCCTCACCGTCGCTGGGTCGTCGCCGCTTGAGTTCGCGGCTTATGTCTTCGAGCGTGAGCGGAAGTCCGGCAGGGCAGCCGTCCACGATACAGCCTATGGCTGGGCCGTGCGATTCTCCAAAGGTAGTAACGGCGAACAGCGTTCCAAATGTATTTCCTGACATAGTTTAACCCTCTTTAGATAATTTCTTTTGATTTAAGAGCGGCTTCCAGCCGTTCCAAAGCGCTTTCCAGCACTGCTGTTGGGCAGGCGAGGTTGATCCGCTCATAACCGCGCCCTACTTCTCCAAAAATATACCCTTCGTCAAGGAAAAGTAAGGCGTCTTGGGTCATGAAATGCTCCAGTTCATGGTGATTAAGGCCGAGATCACGGCAGTCCCACCATTGCAGGTAGGTTCCTTCAAGGTTAAAGACTTTGATCTGCGGGATATGACGCTTTATAAAGTTTTCTGCCACGCGTTTGTTGTGGTCAAGCAGGAGAAGAAGCGCGTCAAGCCAGCCGCTGCACTGGGTATAGGCGATTTCACACGCCTTATACCCCAGAATGTTGAGTTGTTGCTCTGCGTTTTGCTGGTATTGTTCCCGCATTTTCTGGTTTTTGATAATGATGTTAGAAGTTTGCATTCCTGCCATATTAAAGGTCTTACTTGGTGCGGTGCAGGTGATCACGTTTTCCGCGAGTTCATCGCTCAAGGTGGCAAATACGGTATGGGTGAAGCCCGGCATGATAAGGTCGAAGTGAATCTCATCAGAGATGATGAGGACCTTGTTTTCAAGGCAGATGGCGCCGATTTTTTCCAGTTCGGCCTTTTCCCAGACTCGTCCGACAGGATTGTGTGGGCTACAGAAGAGCAGAGCCTTGTTTTGCGGGTCTCGCGCCTTTGCCGCGAGATCGTCAAAGTCAATCACGTAGCGATCATGGTCGATCTGCAGGTTATTGGCGATGATCCGGCGCTTGTTTTGTTGGATAGTCCAGAAGAAGGGGTAATAGACTGGCGGCATGATGATGACCCCATCTTCCGGCTGGGTGAAGGCGTGTATTGCGTGGGAAAGCGCGGACACGACTCCTTGTGAGGTGCTGATCCACTTGCTTTGAATATTCCATCCGTGGCGCTCCCGCATCCAACGGACGACCGCTTCAAGGTATGCCTCGGTGGGGTTGGTATAAACCAGCGCCCGATTGTTCAGATACGCCTGTAAGCCTGTAATAACCTCAGGTGCGGTCTTGAACTCCATGTCCGCGACTGAAAAGGGAATGATGCCATCGGGAACCGTGGGATTCCTTCGCTTCATGTTGTCCCACTTGGACGCGCCCTGTCCGGCGCGGTTTATCTGGGAGATAAAATCATACATACTAGCCCTCCAAGAGCAGTATACACAAAATTATCGAGTATCAAAAGTCCTCGTAAAAGCTTGCTCTCAACTGGTTTACCGCGTCAATTTGTTCTTTGCTCAGGGAATCAAATGGTATGGTATTAAGGAGCGTGTTTATCTGATTCCCAAGCGTTGTTTTATCGATACTGAGTAGAATGAGAAACTCATAGACATCCCAATTTTCACCAAGGAAGTATCGTTTCAGTACCCAGAAATCATCTTCCCGAACCGCGCCCTGGTAGACCGCATCTGTAGTGGCTTTGACACTTGCCTCGAAGTAGTTGCCGTATTCGCCATCAGGGTAAGAGGACGCGGCATTGCTAAAACGTGCCTGAACCCGCGCGCTGACGAGGCGGGGAAAGTCCTGCAAAACTGAAAAACCAGATAGCCATAGTTCAAGGGCCTTGGTGTTGGTTCCCCGATTTATGCTGACAAAGACATATTTATTCTGATACGCGCTCATGGCCTCTATTGCCTGAACGCCGCCGGCTTCATAACGGCTCACCCACTCAGGAATTGAGGGGGGCTTGTGATCGATGACGGAGAAAGGCTCGACAGAAGTGTCTGCTGGCGGTGGCGACCATTCGATCCGCGCCTCTTGTTCCCCAGCACAGGCGATAAGGCTTAACACAAATGCGGTTACGATAAGGTAAGAAGTCTTCATGGTTGAGCAATTCCAGCTACTTCAGGAAACAAGTCTTGTGAAGTTTGCTGTGTTTCCGCTGTATCCAAGGTTATTTTCTCTTCTATCATGATATTTTGTTCTATTACTCCTCTATTTTTAAGTCCTGTAGGGGGGGGGGGGGGGTGCTTAGATATTTTGGATTCCAGCTCAAACGCTACTGCAAGCTCGTCCAGTATTGCTATCACCCCATCGACATCTTCTTTTGTGTTTTCTACCCCAAGCTGAAGAACTGTTTCCCCATTTAGATCGGTAGATAACGCGATAGTCAGCGGCTCGGTCTCCTGTTTTAACTCTTTTACATAAAGGCTGGCGGTTAAAATGTTTTTACTCAGGCTAAATTTGATAGCCAGGGTGAGCAGATCATGGGCGTTTGAATCGCCCACGAGTGGAGAAGACTCAAACGTTAGTTCCCCCGCGCTAAGGAGTAACACTGGTTGTCCCGCGTTAAAAGAACAGCTCAGTTCTACTGTATCAGACTTGGTAGAGTTTGGATTTGGTTTGGTATTAAACTCCACCTTAAAGATAGTTCCGTCCCTGAGTGGTTTTATATGCAGGAGCAGTTCGCCCACGCCTTGTTTTTCTTGTTCCTCCTCTTCTTCGGAGGGAAGAGGGAGCGAGAGTTGCAGTAGATACCGGTCATGCGGGCTAAGCACAAGTCCGTAGATATCGGCGACAGGCAACCAACGTGGGGTGCGCGAAGCATTGCCGTCCGCGACAAGATAGTTTTGAGCATTTTTAGGCTGGACAGCGTCGACCAGATTGTTCTGAAACTGATACCAGCAGACAAAACGACTGGCGTCTTCGGCAAAATAGCCGCCATTTTCGCTCTTTAATGATACTACCAGAGAGATCTCTTTGGTTTCACCACTGATTTTCTGTACAGATTCAAACGGGAACACCTCTGCTCTGATGGTCTGGAAACCAGTTTGCTGGGGAACTGTCCAGATAAGACGGTTCAGACCGTCAGCGACTCTCCCCTCTCCAATGCGCTTCTTGCTGTTATACCAAACTATGTACGGATCAAGCCGCTCATCAAAATCAAGTTGAGCTTCAAACATGATGGCAACTCCGGCCGGGGCCAGGTGAGTAATGGAAGCTACTCCGGGCAGATAGCGCCGAATATCATTAAAGGTAAAGTCTGCGTCGCCTAGAAAGTAAAATAGCCTTTCCTGTTGATAAAGCACAGTTCTCACCCCTACCACCTGAAACACCAAGAGGTATTGGCCAATAGCCAGCTCGCTATCCAGCATAAACGAGGGTAGGTATCGATCAAGCCGTTCAACCGTAAAACTTTGATCCACTACGCCCTGGGGTCCGCCCCATGCCTCAACTACGGGTATAGGTTTAGATTCGGGCGTGGGTTTAACAGGTACAGTTTCCGGCTGGGTTTGGGTTTCAGTGTCCACGCTGTCGCTGTTTGTTTCAGTTTCTGGAAGCGTTTCATCTGGATCAAGCTCAAGCTCGCCATCGACCTGATTCCTGCGTATTGCACTTCCGCTGAGGGTGTAATGCGCTTTCCCGTCAAGAATCGTGCCAGTGGGGGTTTTCAGGAACACGATCAAGCCGTACACATCAGGATCATCTGCGCTAAAGTTAAGTAAATAAGGACTAATTTCATCGCCTTGCCTAATGATGGGGTTCTCTGTAAAGTTTTGTTCGATGGAGCGTGAGTTTAGGGCAATGCCTACTTTGTATGTTTCTGAAGTGGGAAGCACTAAGGTTCCGCTATCTCCGCATGATGCAAGCATACTAATTATACAGAGAGCGCCTAAAGCCGCGCCAAATTTTCGTATCAACATACTTCCATAATTATACATGATTGCACTGATTTTTTCCAGTGTCTGTTTAAGATGGGCTTCTTCTACCGATGATATACTCATGCGGCGTCTTAAACCTGGTTATATTATCATAAGTCTCGCTATACTGATCGTTTTATATTTAAGCGCCACCAAAACCTTGAGCGCCAATAGTGATCGGGAGTTCAGCGAGCGTGTTCTGGTGTCGATTGAACCAAATTTTGATGCCAGACTACGCAAGGCGCTTGATGCGGCGCGTATCCCCCAGAACATCATGGCGCGGATTCTGGCTGGCGGCGCGCAGTTTCAGGCTGACCTTCGAGGCGCGCTGGATGAAGACCCTTATCTCTGGATTCTTGTTGACAAGCAACACGCCCTGCCCGCGGGCTATGAACCTGATGATCTGGTTGAGCTTGTTGAAGGCGTGTACCATCTGGGGAATACGCATATTTCTCTACGCCGAGTTGCGGCTGAGTCGCTTGCGGCAATGGCGCGCGCTGCCAAGAAAGATGGAATACGCCTGACCGCGTCCTCGGCGTACCGTTCCGAGGCTTATCAGGCTGAGGTGTATGCGCGGAATGTGCAGGAAACCGGCCAGGAAACCGCTGACCGAGAATCAGCCCGACCTGGGCATAGTCAGCATCAATTAGGCACAGTAGTTGACTTTGGCTCCATAAGCGATGCCTTTGCCGCCACAGACGCGGGGCGCTGGGTTCTGGCTAACGCGGCAGACTTCGGCTGGTCGCTCTCGTTCCCCAATGGTCTCGAAAACCTCACTGGTTATCGCTGGGAAAGCTGGCATTACCGCTATGTTGGCCACGCGCTTGTGGCGTTTATTGATACATGGTTTGATGGAATCCAACAGTATGCTCTGCAATTCTTACACGAATGGGTAAACAACACATGAAACGAATCATTCTGAAACGCGGCGAGGAACGCCGTATCCTCGGCGGACATCCCTGGGTCTATGATAACGAGATCGAGCAAATTGTAAGTAGCAGCGGGGGTACTGCCGGAGCGGGCAGTGTGGCAAGCCTTGAGACAGGAGAACTCGCCGACGTGGAAAGCGCGGGTAAGACCTACCTGGGGCGTGCCTTTGTTAACCCCGCGTCAAAAATCGTTGCCCGCCTTTACAGTCCGTCTAAAGAAGGTGTGGATAAGGGCTTTTTCAAGCGTCGTATCCGTGAAGCCATTTCCCGGCGAGCCTCTTATGACTTGTGCCGTGAATCAGCGCGGCTGGTGTTTGCCGAGGCTGACCAGCTTCCGGGTCTGATTGTAGACCGCTTTGTGGGCTGGCCAGCGCAAGCAGCGCTTGCGGACTTTCCCCGTAACTTTGACGAAGCTGTGGCGCGTTTTGGGCCGCCGCTTTCATGGTTGGTTATCCAGATACTCACCGTTGGCATGGAAATGCGGCGAAACCTGATCCTCGCGGCACTGGAAGAAACCCTAGGCGCTCGCAACGACGGAGGTCTTGGCCTCCCCGCCGCCATTATCGAACGTTCCAATGTGCGGGTGCGGGAACTGGAAGGCTTGCCACTGGCAGAAGGGCTGATCAAACACTTTGGCGGTGCTACTGAAACACCGCGTGACGCGGTGGATCCCATCGTTATCTTTGAGAGCGGCCTTCCGTTTTTTGTGCATCTTGAGTCCGGCCAGAAAACAGGCCATTACCTCGATCAGAAGGAAAATCATCTCCACGCAGCCCGTTTCATAGCTGGTCTTGGCAATGCGGAACGTATGCTCGAAGAGCGGCAACTCACGGTGCTTGACGCCTGCTCCTATACCGGCGGCTTTGCCATTCACATAGCACATAGAGCGCAAACAGCGCAGACTCTGGCTGTGGATAGTTCGCGGGAGGCGCTGGAAACGCTTAAACAAAACGCGTTGCTCAATGGGGTTGAAGCCCGAATCAGTGTCGAGGAAGCTGACATCTTTGAGTTTCTGCGTGGACGGGAGCGTGCCAGAACCCGCTTTGACGCCATTATTCTGGACCCGCCCGCCTTTGCCAAATCACACACCCAGCTCAAGGAAGCCCTGCGCGGTTATAAGGAAATAAACCTTCGCGCCTTAAAACTGCTTAACAAGGGCGGCATCCTCGTAAGCTGTTCGTGCAGTCAGGCCATTGACGAGAGCGGCTTTAAACGCATGATACGCGATGCGGCCATTGACGCTGGACGCCGGCTTCTCCAGCTTGATTTCCGCCTTCAGCCGCCGGATCACCCCATTCTCGTCGGTTATGACGAATCCTGCTACCTCAAGTGCGGATTCTACCAGGTTCTTGTTTAATGCTTTCTCAAAACTCCCGATCTGTGCTACTCTTAGGCTATGAGTTTTAATAAAAAATTCCCACCACAGAGCGGCAGGGTAAACCCCACCAAGAAGCGGGAGCGCACTCCTTGCAGGCGCGTGGATTTACATAACAATAAACAAATCAAGCTACTTGTCGCGCTTCTCTCACCCGCGTTTTTTCTAGCGGCTGATAGCCCTGAACCGGCTATTGCGGCGTGTGTCTCGCGGCTTATCATTCAAATCGCGCTCATCGTGGTACTGACCCGTGTGGTCAGAAACCTCAACAAGGGACGCGGGATACCGCTCGTTATCGGAGACCTGCTGGTTGGGGTACTCATCGGGCCTTATGCCTTGGGTGGATTCCATATAAACGGTGTCTTTGACGGGCTTTTCCCACGTTTTGATGGGCCACTTTCGGTCAGTCCAGAACTCTACACCTGCGCTGTACTGGGTTCCGGGGTGCTTTTATTCGCTATGGGTCTTGAGACTGACTTAAAAATGTTCATCCGCTATTCAGTAGCGGGAAGCATCATCGGTATTGGCGGGGCGCTGGTGTCGTTTATCACAGGCGCTTTCGCTGCATCGCTGTTTCTGCAAATACCAATCACCGCGCTCCCTTGCCTGTTTATGGGACTGCTCGCCTCGGTAAGCTCAGTTGGGATCAGTTCCCACGTTTTAAGGAAGCAGAAAAAGATAGACAGTACCGAGGGCATAAGCGCCTTTGCGGCGGCTGGTACCGACAATATCTTTGGGTTAGTCATGCTCGTGGTGATTATGGGTATCGCGGGGGGGCGCACTGAAGGTGTGCTGGTCAAAATCGTCCTTTGGCTCGTGTTTGGCGCTCTGGCGCTACGCCTTGCCTTCTCAAAAAAGCTCGGTGAGTTCCTCACCACCGTGCGCTTCGCCAGCGATCTGTCTCTACTTGCGCTGGGTGTGGCCTTCCTTGCTGGCGGTGTCTTTGATTCTTTTGGCCTGCCGCTCGTCAGTGGCGCTTATCTCATCGGCTTGTCCCTGTCCAGAACTTCGCTGGCATCCATCATTCAGGACAGAATTCGCGGTATCTACGATTTTTTCATACCTATCTTCTTTGCGGTTATGGGAATGCTTATCGATCTTTCAGTGTTTTTCTCAATACCGGTACTACTTTTCGCACTTGGGCTCACGATTCTGCTCGCGCTTGCCAAGTTCATGGGCTGTGGCCTACCGGCGCTACTCATCGGTTTTAACACAAGGGGCGCGCTCCGTATCGGCGCACTTATGAGCAGCCGTGGGGAACTCAGTATTATCATCGCGTCGCTTGCCTTTGTCGCGGGCGTGTTTGACGCGCGGCTTTTTGGGGCAGTCATGCTTATGTGCCTTATAAGCTCCTGCGGCGCGTTCCTGTTCTCCAGCTTTATCCTCAAATTCCCCGGACCAGGTACGAAAAAGCAAGTCAAAAGCGATGAACTGGTAAACGCGACTTGGGAATTCTACTCAGATGAAATTGCCAGCATGGTGATCGATATGTTACTTATGAATCTCAAAGAAGATGGTTTCTTTACACAAAGAATCAACATCGACGAAGGCATTGCTCAGGCACGGAAAGACACGGTTGCGCTCTCGATCATCGGGAAGGGAAGCACCGTAAACATTGAGACCTACAAAGGAGATGTGGCCTTTGTGCGGAACGAGATTCACAAGGTCGTACTTGACATCAGAGCTGCTGTTCAGAAGATCGCCCTGTCCTCTGACCGTCCAGCATCTCAGAAAAAGGAGTCTGCAAGCGAGCTACTCTCCCTCATAAAATGGGAGAATATCATCCTTGACCTAAAGGCAGAGACAAAAGAAGCGGTACTCGCCGAACTGGTGGACGTGCTGGCGACACGCGGTAAGCTGTACAATCGAGATGAAGTGTTAAACGCAGTACTGGCGCGGGAGAAAATCTTGAGCACCGGAATACAGTACGGCATTGCCATGCCTCACGCCAAAACCGATGGGGTTAGCGACCTTCATGTTGTGATTGGCATTAAAAAAACCGGCATTGAGTTCAACTCGCTGGACGGCGAAAAGGCCCGGCTCTTTATTCTGGTTATTTCCCCCAGAAAACGGGACAGCCAGCATGTGCCTTTCCTCGCGGCCATTACCTCCTTATTGAAAGACGCGGCTGTCCGTGAGCGAATCATACACGCCGCCACTAACGAGGAGGCGTATGCCCTGCTCCAGGGACACTGAAAAAGAGAGTGGTGCAACGTGGTTACTTTTACCCTAAAATAGCGCTGTACCCACTTTTCATTCAGCTTCATTGTCTTGTATATTTTCTGTATCTTTATACCATTTTGAGGAGAAAATTGCATGAAACGATTATTGTGTACAGCGCTTACCGCGCTAGTTCTGGTTGGGGCTGTGTCCGCGCGTGCGGCACAGCAGCCGTCTGACGGCGGGCTTACCTTGACGCCTGGGATGTTGAATGTCGGCATGGAGATTGGCTATCCGCCATTTGAGTACCTTGATGCTGATGGTAAAACGCCCATTGGCTTTGATGTGCAGATGGCTAAAGCTTTGGCTGCCAAGCTCGGTCTCACCCTGAACTTAATTGACACCGCCTGGGACGGCATTTTCGCCGGCGTTGACACCGACAGGTACGACTGCATCATCTCAGCGGTTACGATTACCGAGGAACGGCTGCAGCGCCATAACTTCACCAAACCCTACATAGGAAACGCGCAGGTTATGGTTCTGCTCAAGGGTTCTGCGATCACTGCCCGCACCCCGCAGGAAACCTCCGGCTTGGGCGTCTCGTATCAGGCGGAAACCACCTCAGACATCTTTATGGCTGAACTTGCGGCGCAGGGTGTGAACTTCACCCCGTATGAGTATGACAAAGTGATGAACTGCTTTGATGAACTGAGGCTGGGGCGCGTTGACGTGATTATATGCGATAGTCTCGTGGCGTTTGACTATACCAAAACCGAAGATTCCCCTTTCGAGATTGTCTGGGAAGGGTCAGCTGATGAGACCTTTGGTATCTGCCTCAAAAAGGGCAATGACGCGCTGACCACTGCGCTGGACAAGGCGCTTGATGAACTCTTTGCCGACGGAACCATACAGAAGATTTCAATGGACGTGTTCGGTAGGGACATGGTAAGCAGCGTACGAAACTAAGGTGGATATAATGGACAACCTGCGGAAAATACTCGTCTGGATACCTCAGCTTCTTGATGGTTCACGGGTTACGATTTTCTTGACCGTGGCGGCGGTTTCCGCAGGGCTTGTTCTGAGCCTTTTTCTTGCCCTGGGGAAGATGTCAAAAAAACGCATCCTTAACCGTATCTGTAGCGCCTATATCTTTTTCTTTCGGGGAACACCTCTCCTTATGCAGCTCTACTTTATTTACTACGCGCTTCCCATGGTGTCCCCAATTTTCATCATCAGAACTGGGGATCAGTTCTTTGACCGGTTTATACCCGCGTGGATCGCGTTTGGACTTAACTCCGCCGCGTACTGCGCGGAAATCATCCGCGCCGCGATTCAGTCCATCGACAAGGGGCAGTTTGAGGCGTCCCGCGCTCTGGGTATGTCCTACGCTCAGACCATGCGGCTGGTAATTATTCCCCAGTCCATACGCCGGCTTATCCCGCCGGTAGGTAACGAGTTCATCATGGTACTGAAAGATGCTTCCCTTGTTTCGATGATTGCTCTGGTAGACATCACCAAGGCCACGCGGAACATTGAGTCATCCACACGCTCGGCGCTGGTCTACATACCGGCTATGATTCTCTACCTTATCATTACAGCTGTGTTTTCCTTTGTCTTCCATAAACTTGAGAAGCGATACTCTCTCTATGAGTAACGGGGGTGTGTATGTCTATGATTAAAACCGTCGGAGTCAGCAAGGCGTTTGGAACCTTGCAGGTGCTTAAAGACGTTTCACTTGAAGTTCAGCAAAAAGAGGTAGTCTGTATCATCGGACCCTCCGGTGCGGGCAAGTCAACGTACCTGCGCTCGCTCAACCGTCTTGAGCGCATTGATGACGGGAAGATATACATAGAAGATAGCTTGCTGTTTGACTGCGTAAACGGGATGAATGTCGTGAAGATGCCTCTGCGCGAGCGGAATCTGCGGCTTCTTGAGGTGGGCATGGTTTTTCAGCGCTTTAACCTGTTTCCGCATAAAACCGCGCTGGAGAACGTGATGCTGTCGCCAGTTCATGTGAAAAAAATGTCAGCGCCAGAGGCGCGAGGAAAGGCGCTGTCTCTGCTGGAGCGCGTGGGACTTGCCGACAAGATCGACGCCTATCCCGCCCAGCTTTCCGGCGGTCAGCAACAACGGGTCGCTATTGCCCGCGCCCTGGCAATGGAGCCGCGGATCATGCTCTTTGACGAGCCGACTTCCGCCCTTGATCCAGAGCTGGTTGGCGAGGTGCTTAACGTGATGAAAAGCCTTGCCAACGCCGGCATGACCATGCTTGTAGTAACGCACGAGATAGGCTTTGCCCGCGAAGTCGCGGACAAGGTGGTATTCATGTATCAAGGCTCGATTCTCGAAGTGGGCAAGCCGGCGGATATGTTCACCAATCCCACGAATGAACGAACCCGCCAGTTCCTGCAAAGTGTGCTATAGGCGGTAGGTGAGCCTGGACTCTCCGCGCCGGCGGGGAATCTCTCCGCGCCGGCGGGGAATCTCTCCGCGCCGGCGGGGAATCTCTCCGCGCCGGCGGGGAAGCTCTCCGCGCCGGCGGGGAATCTCTCCGCGCCGGATATCTTGCTGGAATAGGACGGCGCTCGGCGCCACCCTATTCCAGC
>JAITIX010000141.1 GCA_031279205.1 Treponema sp.
AACCAATCGGTTCCTAATACAGGAACGGATCGGCTCCTAACAAGGAAACCAATCGGTTCCTAATACAGGAACGGATCGGCTCCTAACAAGGAAACCAATCGGTTCCTAATACAGGAACAGATCGGTTCCTAACAAGGAAACCAATCGGTTCCTAATACAGGAACGGATCGGCTCCTAACAAGGAAAAGCGCCGGTTTATTCTCGATTGAATAGATCAGCGCTTCTCTCGGTCTATCCTTTAACTTGTTGACAGTGTTAATAAAACACCTTATGCGAAGGTTTTGTTACGCACCGCCTACTTTAGTGTCGCTTCCAGTTGCAGGTATTCGAGCAGTATTGGATAGGTGGTTAAAAGCTCGCCCAGCCTGGACAACTCGTCAAAGCGGATATAGGAACTTATCCGCGTCTCTGCCTGCACGCCGACTTCAGTATGGAGGCAATCCTTCTGTCGCGCAATATACTCCTGATAAAGGGAGCGAAAGTCCTGATAGAGCTTGAGGTCAGGGAAGCGCGGTGTGTGTATGACGAGCGATAGGTTCTCTATATCGGGAAAAGCCTTCTGAATGTCGTAGTTAAGCTGGGCTATGGAACCGGATGCCAGCAGTTCCTCCATCTTGAGTTCATCGTCGAGGTATACCCGCAGGCGCTGTAAGGCAAACGCCTGAATCTCATCGGCAAGCGTTTCCTCAAAGGCGTCCAGGCCATCCTGCCCCTTGATATGCCTGCTGATCACCAGGTTGATGAGGGATTCCGACTTTATGCTGAACGAAAGCGTCGCCTCTATCTGGTACGAGAAGTCGACGGGAGAACCTGCTAAGGCGGCGTATTCGGCGCTGGATGGAAGCGTTCCATTGGTTCTAAGCGGACGGAGCATATTCTTCAGCCTGAACACCTGTATCTCGACATTGTTGGGAATGAGCTTGTACCACACCCAACGGAATTCTCCGGCTCTGATGAGCGCATGGTCAAGCCCGTGCGTCTTAGACATCATCACCCCATAGGCATCTGTGGGAACCGTGAGTTGCGCCCATCCGAAGAAAAAGGCTGCTCCACCCAGAACCACGAGTATAAGCAGCACCCACAAGAATTTTTTCAGTATTTTCATAACCTTATCCCTTCCAATACATTGATAGATTCAGTATAGTAAAGAAAGCTGCCAAAATGAATAAAAAACCGATTATTGCCCTTTTGGTAAAACGAACTGTTTCTTTCTTTTTCGCCATCTGTATCCTGAGCTTTTTCCTGTATGGGATCGGCATCGTGCAGGGCTTTATGGATACGACTCAGTCCAATCTTCTTCGTCTGTCGGTAATCTTTGGTCTTTTTCTGGGGGTTGGCGCCCTGTATGGGATTGTTCTGGATTGCGTTCTGCTTGTTCAGGGAACGAACAGCGCGCATGGAATAAAGCATTACGCGGGCGACATCGGTGCGTACATAGTTGTCGGGCTGTTTGGCTTTGCGCTGGCGGCTGTTGCGGCCTTCATTTTGGTTGTTGCGGAGGGTAATGGGTGAAAAGGCTTATCGCGTTACGGGGTGCAACCTGTTGCCGTAACGATACGGATGATATTGCCGCACGGGTTGTGGCTTTGTATGACGAACTGCTTGCGCGGAATCAACTGTGCGAGCCGGATATTGTGTCGCTCATCTTCTCGGTAACGCGGGACCTGGACGCCATGAACCCCGCCGCCGCGCTCCGTCATGCTGGTAGGGCTGGGAACCTCGCCCTGTTTGCCGTGCAGGAAGCTGAGGTGCGGGACAGCCGCCTTGAGCGAACCTTGCGGGTACTCATGCATTGCTATATGGACGACGAGCTTATGCCGTGTCATGTGTACCAAAACGGCGCAGAAATTTTACGCCCAGATCGGAGTAAAAATACTTGACACTGTTTTTTACGCTTGGTATAGTAAGACATATTAAGTCGCCATCTTAGCTCAGTTGGTAGAGCGCCTGACTTGTAATCACGAGGTCCCCGGTTCGATTCCGGGAGATGGCTAGGCTTGTAAGCGAATTTTGGGGAGTTTCCAGAGCGGTCAAATGGGGCAGACTGTAAATCTGTTGGCTACGCCTTCGTAGGTTCGAATCCTTCACTCCCCAGTGAGGCTACCCGTAAAGGGTAGCCTTTTTTGGAGATGTTATGTCGTTACAACAGGCACTTTTTTATGCGGAGGGCTTGCGTTTCTCCTGCAACCGTTGTTCAACGTGTTGTCGTTATGAAAGTGGTTATGTGTTTCTTACTGAACGCGATGCTGTTCGTCTGCTTGAGAGTCTGCAAATGGCTTATACGAGTTTTGTGAAAATGTACTGCCGCTGGGTGCCTGACAAGTGGGGAACAAAACAACTTACCTTAAGGGAAAAATCCAACTATGACTGTATCTTCTGGAAAAATGGCTGTTCGGTGTATGAGGCGCGTCCCTTGCAGTGCAGAACCTTTCCCTTCTGGCATTCACTCATGGTTTCAGCTAAGGCGTGGAATGAGGCGGCAAGGTCATGTCCAGGCATGGGTAAGGGTACACTCCATTCAATAGAAGAAATCTTGGCATACTTACAGCAGCAGGATGCTGAAGCCCGTGTTACCGACGCATCAAATAGAGAGGAGTAAATCATGCGTATTCAATTCTGGGGAGTTCGTGGGTCTCTTCCATCGCCGCAACTACCAATGCAGATACAGAGGAAGGTTGCGGCCATACTTGAGCGCTTGTCGCCACAGGACATTGAGACACCAGCAGCGCGACAGCGCTTTCTTGATGCGTTACCAATGTGGCTCTATGGAACTGTGGGTGGGAACACGTCCTGTGTTTCGGTTGCGTTTGCTGATCCGAGAGAGATTGTGGTGTTTGACGCTGGTTCAGGGATCCGGGAAATGGGGATCGCGCTGTCAAAGCAAGAGCCGCAGATAGAGCGTTACCGCATCTTCTTTTCTCACTTTCACTGGGACCACATCATGGGTATGCCGTTCTTTGGTCCAGCCTTCAACCCTTCAGTACAGATAGAGTTCTATTCACCCCAGACATACCTTGAAAAGATACTGAGCTACCAGATGCTTCCCCCCTACTTTCCCGTATCCATGCGTACAATGGGGTCGCAGAAGAGATTCCATTGTCTGAAAGGCCCGATTACTATGCAGGGCGTAACCATCTCGTATAAAAAAATACGGCATCCACAGGGCGCTTATGCATATCGCGTTGATGATGGGAAACATATCTTCATCTACTCGACCGATGTGGAAATCTCAGACGCGGATTTTGTCCATAACGAAGAGAACGATTCTTTCTTTAAGAATGCCGACGTGATTGTGATTGATTCCCAGTACACCCATAAAGAAGCACTTAGCAAGTCTGGCTGGGGACACAGCTCGTTCCGTGCAGCGACTGACTTTGCTGCCTTTTGGGAGATAAAGTGTGCGGTTTTGTTCCATCACGAACCTGCTTATAATGATCAGAAACTGTTTGAGAACCTTCAGGAGGCGCGTTCTTACGCTGAACACATGCATTTCAAAGATACCCATCTAATACTGGCCACTGAAGGTCTGGAAATCACCTTATAAGCGGGGCGCTTGATGAAACGGCCATTCAATCTCATGTTCTTTATTCTTAAAGCTCTTATTGTGTTCGTTGTTCTTATCGTTGCCGGCGCTGGCCTTGGCATTGGCACAATGGTGTATCTCAACAATCCGCCTGATAAACTGCCAGAGAACGCCGAAGATGATGGAAGCATCCTGTTTGAGGTGCGGAGCGGCGAAACCGCCAGTTCTGTGGGAAGCCGGCTTGAAACCGCCGGCATCATCAAAAGCCGGTATCTCTGGAACCTTCTTGCCCGGTTCAAAACCGACTACATCAAGGCAGGTACATACCGACTCGAACTGCCCGCCTCGCAGGACGCCATTTACCAAACCCTAATCGAAGGCAGGGAAGAGCAGGTATTCGTTAAGGTAACCATACCGGAAGGCGTTACCCTCAAGAAAATGGCACGTATCCTTGAAGACGCGGGAATCTGCGACGCCGATGCGTTCCTCGAAACCGCGCGGAATAAAGCCATCCTTGAGGCCTACCAGATACCGGGCAATACTATGGAGGGCTTTTTGTACCCCGACACCTACTTCTTCACCGCCGACTATCCTGTTGACATGGTGATTAAGACTATGGCGGATACCTTTTTTAAGCGCATCGCGGAACTGGAAGACAGCGCAGACGCCGCGCCTTTAACGCCAAAAGAAATCTACGAGAAAGTAACCATTGCCTCTATTGTGGAGCGGGAATACCGCGTTGACGAAGAAGCAGCGCTCATGGCCGGCGTGTTTTTCAATCGGCTCAGGATTGACATGGCGCTCCAGTCCTGCGCCACTGTGGAATATGTGATTACCGAGATACAGGGCAAGCCTCACCCAACCGTGATCTATACCCGTGATACCGAAATCGACAACCCGTATAACACGTATGTTTACGACGGCCTTCCGCCCGGTCCCATTTCGGCACCAGGCGCAGTGGCGCTGAACGCGGTTTTTCACCCAGTTGCCAGCGATTACCTCTACTTCCGCCTGGTTGACGCCAACGCAGGCCGACATTCCTTCTCCAAAACACTCGATGACCACATCAAGGCCGGCGCGTTGTATGTGAAGCGAGGACGCTAGTTCCTGATGACCCGCATTGCTCAGTCCACCTTACAGGAGCTTCATGATCGGCTGGATGCAGCCGCGGTCGTGGGCGACTATGTGCGGCTTGAACAGCGGGGACAGCGTTTTGTGGGGCTTTGCCCGTTTCACCATGAAAAAACCCCGTCCTTTATGGTGAATCCTGACGCCAAACTGTATCACTGCTTCGGCTGCGGCAAAGGCGGCACCGTGCTGAGTTTCGTTATGGAAATGGACAAACTCAGCTTCCCAGAAACCGTGGAACTGCTGGCCAAACGTTTCGCCATTCCCATTGTTTACGAAGGCGGCTCCCAGCGCGGCGCTGAGTCCCAACTCAACAACAAACGGGTAAGCCAGATAACCGAACTGTACACCCGCGTGGCAAAGAGCTTTCACTACTTCCTTATGGAACGACCAGAGGGACGCGCCGCGCTTCAGTATCTCGCCTCCAGAAAGATCAGTCAAGAAATGCTTGAAAAGTTCCGCCTGGGCTACGCGCCGGCTGAACGACATTGGCTTTTTTCGTTTCTAACGAAAAAAGGCTATTCCGAAGCCTTCCTAGCCAGCTCCCGGCTCTTTACCGAAAAGTATCCACGCAGCAGCTTCTTTGCCAAACGCCTGATCTTCCCCATTGCCGACCACTACGGAAAGACCATAGCGTTTGGCGGACGCCTTTTGCCCGGCGACGAAGGCCCTAAGTACCTCAATTCATCCGAGTCTGACTTTTATAAAAAAGGGCAAACCCTCTTTGCCATTGACATAGCCCTTGCCCAGATCAGGCAGAGCAAAACAGCCTACATCGCCGAAGGGTACATGGACGTGATTGCCCTGCATCAAGCCGGCGTTTCCAACGCGGTCGCGCCCCTTGGCGCCGCGTTTACCGATGAGCAGGCAAAGCTGCTGCGGCGCTGGGCCGAGCAGGTAAACCTTGTGTTCGACACCGATGAAGCCGGCCAGCGGGCAACCGAAAAAGCTATCCTCACCTGCCGAAAGAACAGCCTTATCTGCTCTGTGGTGATGAATATGGCAAACATGAAAGACCCTGCTGAAATCCTCAAAGAGGCCGGCGCGGAAGCTCTGCAAAACACCATGCAAAACCTCGTGCCCGACCTTGACTTTCTCTTGCTTCGCTATAAAAAACTTTTCGACCTATCCAGCTCTGAAGGCAAGGCCAAGGCGGTTAGCGCCCTGTTTCCCTACCTCGAAACGCTTGACTCAGAAGTCGCGCGAGACGCCGCTGTCAGCCGTATCGCTCAAGCCTTTGACTCAGACCGCAACGCCATCCGAGCAGACTTTAACCGCAAACCCACGCCGCGCCAGGCCAGACCAGCCTCGCAAAAGACACGGCCAATCAGCATGGACGCCGAACTATACCTGCTTATCGCCGTCGCGCTCAACCAACGCCTCTTCCCCGAATTCCGCGCTCAGGTATCGCTCAATAACCTTGAGTCCCCAGCCGCGAAAGACCTGTTTATCGCCCTGGAAGAGTGTTTGATGAGCGACGAATTCGGAATAGACGACCTTCTGGTGCGTATCGAATCAGACGAGGTACGAAACTTCTTTGTCGCACAAGCAGTGCTGACACCATTCTTTGCCAAACCAGAGCAGCTCATCGCCGACGGCGTGCGCCAGATCAAACGCCGCTGCCTTAAAAAACAGCGCGAAAAGCTGATCGTAGAACTGCACATTGCTAAGAATCAGACAGAAACGCCTAATCACTATGAGGACATCCTCGCTAAAAAGAAGCACATCGATAACGAACTACAGCGTATATAAAAACAAAAGGGGAAACAGCCTCTTGCGCTGTTTCCCCCCATTCCACGCCCCTTAGAGCGCGTCAAACACCCGTCTCAAGCCCTGATAGCTCTGGGTGATACCATCAAGGTGGTCGCTGGAAAACTCTTCCTGCTCAATGATCCACGGATAGACAGACGGAGGACAGACCTTCGCAAGCGCGGCAAAATCAATCTTCCCCTGACCCACGTAGACATTGGCCTTACCCTCTTTGGCAAGCTCCTTGGCGTGCAAGGCGCAGAGCCGACCAGTTCCCGCAAGCGGCTCAAGATACCGCAGCGGATCAACGCCGCCCACCGCAATCCAGAACACGTCAGGCTGAAACTTCAGCGCCGGCGCGTTCTCAAGCAGTATGTCCATGGCATACTTACCATCAAACTGACTGGTGAACTCGTGGCTGTGGTTGTGATAACCCAGCGTGATGCCCTGTTCAGCCGCTTTCCTCGCACAGCCTTCCAGTATAGCCGCATTCTCAAGCACCTCAGCCTTGCTGTTGCACGTGGTGTAGGGACAAACCACCAGCTTGTAACCAAGGGCATTCGCAAAGGCAAGCTCCTCGTCCAGCGCTTCCTTGAGCCGCTGTATGCCCACATGGGTACTCACCGCCTTGAGCTTGTACTCCTCAAGCAGCTTTTTCATCTGCTCCGCCGTGTTCCCATAATAGCCAGCAAACTCCACTCCCTGATACCCAGCCTTTTGCACCAGACTCAGCGCGCTGGAGAAGTCCAGCGCCGCTTCTTCCTTAATCGAATATAACTGTAGTGAAATCTTCATCTTTACTTACTTCTCCTGTGTCTCTTTTATTTCTTTGTTGGCGCGTTCCACTTGACGCCCCTTGTAAACCACAAAAAGCCCGATCAAAAAAAGGGGAATACCTACAATGCCGACAACGATAAACAATCCCATACCTCACTCCGCGCTTATGCTAATCAGCCGAATGCCAACTGTAAATAGTAACATTACTACAGCAGCTCCGAATATAAAAAGCTGAAAAAGGCCTACTTCGCTGTTAAGGACAGAACCTAAGACCAAGCTCCCCAATACCAGTTTGCCTAAACCAACGAACACATTACCAATGGTTCTTGACAACTGTTTCCATTGCCTGTTGCCCATAAGGAAATGATACCCCCGCTCAAAAAACATAAGCCGCGCAGCACTGTCTTACGGCACAATAGCCTCGACAATTTCCCCAAAAGGCCCCTTGCCACCTTCCGCCGGCGCTTCCCAGCGCCCACAGTAGTAGACCCTCTTCCCCCGATCCGCCTCGTCAAAGTCGTTCACCCAGGGACTGGCCGTGTCAAAACTAGACTTGATAAGCTCATCCTCAACACTCGTCGGGTAATGGTCAAGAATAGCCCAGCGGATTTCAATCCCCGCCACGCCATCCGGCTTCCCCCGCCGATTATTCCCCTTGACCCGGTAATGCACCTTGTGCCGACGGGGAGTTCCCGTGTCAACCTCAAGCTCCGGCACAGTCTCTGGCAGAGGCCGCTCACTTTTGCTTGTCTTGTACACCGGAAGCCCCATCGCCACCCGCTCTTCATCAGAAATCGCCGGATTCCGCGCAAGATAGCCCTGCACATACACCCGGAGCGCCTTCTCACAGACCTTGCGGGATTCCTTTTTGCGCTCCATGTCCACCTTGCCGTAGTTCGGGTCTGCGAGTTTGGCAAGAGCAGCCTCAAAAGTGGTCAGCGGCGCTTCCAGGGTCAACTGGGGGCTGGGAATGTTCCATGCGCTGAAATGCGTCAAAACGTAGGCGTACAGATTCTTCGCCCACTCCAGAAATTGTCCGTCATTGGACGGAACATAGTCCTTCGTTTTCATTAAGAATACTCCTTTGAGACGCTGTATCACGTCCCAGACAGATATTACACCCAGCGGCAGCGTTTGTCTACCCTTCGCGCCATCGATGAATTTTCATTCACCGTATGGGTACACCTGCACGGCAAATAGATATACCTGCACGGCAAATAGATATACCTGTACGACGAATAGATATACCTGCACGACGAATAGATATACCTGTACTACGAAATAGATGTATCGGAACGACGAATAGATATACCTGCACGACGAATAGATATACCTGCACGGCAAATAGATATACCTGTACGACGAGATAGGTGTATCGGAACGACGAATAGATATACCTGTACGGCAAATAGATATACCTGCACGGCAAATAGATATATCGGAACGGCGGCTAGGTGCATCGGCACATAACGCAGGTGTACCCAAAGTCAGGATGGGAAAGTCTCCAGCCGGCAACTCGTTACGAATTCCTGTCCATAGATTTCACGGATTTCATGGATTTAAGAGAAGTTTTGGTATGAGGAAGTTTTCCCCGCGTTTCAGTCCGCCTCAGACGGTCTTCCGCTGCCCCCTCTGCGAAGGTTCCGCCCCTGCAACGCGCCCGTCAGGCGGCCTTTGGCTCCCCGAATCACCCAAACAGTCCAGCGGCGTCAGGTGAAATCGCCGGTATCTTTTGCCTGATCGAATTGGATATTGATAGTGTTGATAAGGTTGTTTTGCAGAGAAATAAGACTTTGCAATGAGGAGCTGCGGGGCTTTTCAGTGGTTTCATCGCCCTCCGGAACGAAAAGCTGATATTCGGCGATATGAAGGGCTTTTGCCAGTTTGGTTGTGGTTTGGGCGCTCACCCACCTTCGGCAGCCCTCAATGTCGTTCAGGGTTTGAGCCGACAAACCAGCCTTCTCAGCCAGCTTCTCCTGGGAATAGCCCAAGTTTTTTCGGTACTTCTTGATGTTTCTAGCAAGAATTGTCCGGATAGGCTCTACATCTTCCTTCACATTAAAAATCTTACAAGAAGTATGCGGATTGACCCACTTGCTAAACTATGTATATAGTAGTGTTGCTAATAGCAAGTATAAGAAACTGCCTGTTTGGTAAAACCACTGGACAGCGCGTAATGTGGCAAAGCCACCTTGTTTTGGGAGGGTTCGCGTTGTGAAAACTCCGCGTTCTTGCCAGCGCATGACAATGGTATTACCCGCTCATGCGGTTATACATACAACTTTTGACGGCGGGAAAGACCGCAAGGAGTTTTTATGAAAAAACTTATGTTACTTTTGGTTCTCGCGGCGGCTGTTGCGGGAGGAACATTCGCTCAGTCTGAGATTAAACTCAGCGTGGGCGGGGGCTTGTACTTCACCAGTGATTTTGGTGGGGGAGTTGAAATATCATCTGGCAAGGCAACTGCGTCGTTGAAAACCCCCTATGCCGGTGGCGGTGGTTTTGTGTTTTTTGATGCAACCTATGCCGAACTGTCGCTGGGCATCTTTGGCGGCGGCGGCGCGACGAAGTTAGAAGGAAGCGGTTTAAGTACCGAGGAAGATATGTCCTATACGGGGCTTGATATTGGCTTGTTGGGAAAATATCCCGTTACCCTCAATGAACAACTGTCGGTGTTTCCCTTTTTTGGTATTAAGTACCGGGCTATGCTCTCGGTAAAAGAGGAGGGAAACATGTATAAAAATTCCAACGGGGATGATGCTCCGGGGGATTTCAGCGCGCTCTGGTTCAAATTTGGTGGCGGTGTGGATTTTTCCCTCACCGATCAACTCTACGTGCGTGGAGAACTCTCGTACGGGTTGAGGTTTAGCAATACATTTGAACTCGACTATGTTGATGCAACATCACCAGCCTTAAATCCGAAAGCGTTGCTTGGTCATGGTCTTGAGATAACGGTTGCTGCGGGGTATCGGTTCTAGAAACAAAGCTGTCCGCGTCCATGCGGGCGATGAGGAATGGTGTCTGACGCGTTCTGTTGGGGAGGCGAGTTGGTGCATCGGCATGTACGCCGCGCCTGCTCGCCTCCCCTGCTTTTAGGCGCGGGCTTACTGACCCAATACGGAACGTGGAATAGGTCTCCAAAGGGTCAGACATGTTTGTCTGGCGTCAGAGCTGTGTCGGTGCCGGAGCTCCAGTCTTTTTCTCCCTTGCCCAAACGTTGAACACGTGTTACTATAAGGTATGGATGGCCATGAAGGCCGCCCACTTTGCTTCCTATCTGAAACCCCCGAATGGCACGAAGTCATTTTTTCTGAAGAGTAGCTTCAGGATGAAAAGGCTTTTTTAAGTCAAATCAACGTTATGTGTCATTGGAGGTAATCATGTACACAGTAAACAAACGGAGCGCGACGCTTGGTCTCGCGCTTATCCTCAGCGCCCTCATCAGTGGGGCGGTATTTGCGCGGGGCGCTGTCTCGCCAGACGCGCAGGCGGCGCGGAATGTGGCGCGGAACGAAGTTACCATCGGGTTCTCCAGTATTCCGTCGCACTTTGATCCCTTGCAGGGCTTTAGCTCAGGCGGGCAGCTTATCTTCAGTACGCTCGTGGATACTGACGCGGATATGAATATCGTAAAAGACCTTGCGACTGACTATACCATAAGCGACGACGCGCTCACCTACACGTTCAGAATCAGGAGCGACGCGCGGTTCACGGACGGGCAGCGCGTGAAGGCTTCGGATGTGGCGTTTACGTTTAACACCCTCAAGAATAGCGTAACCTCAACAGACCTTTCGCTTATGCAAAGTTGTGAGTTTGTGGGGGACGATACGGTTGTTTTTACGCTGACAAGTCCCCGGTCGGTGTTTATGCTTACGCTTGCCACAGTGGGTATCGTACCGGAACACGTTTATAGCGCGAACTTTGGTCTTGAGCCTGTGGGTTCGGGGCCGTTCAAGCTGGCTCAGTTTGACGCGGGACAGCAATTCATCCTTGAGGCTAATGAAGGATACTATGGGAAGGTTCCGGCTATGAAGCGGGTTGTGTTTCTCAACATGAGTGATGAAGACACGCGTTTTATTGCGGCGCGTTCCGGGCAGGTCGACATAACCCTTACCTCGGCGATACTTGCCTCAGTCAGCCAGATACCTGGGTATCATCTGCTCAAGGAGCAGTCGGTTGATAACATGGGTATAGCAATGCCGATGACGCCGGCTGAGGGGAAGCGTACTGCTGATGGATACCCGATTGGCAATGATGTAACGTCTGACATAGCGATACGCAAGGCGCTTGCCTATGGCATTGACCGCCGGCAGCTTTGTGAGGACGCGCTTTCCGGCTTTGCCACGCCCGCGTATGCTGAGAACGATGGTATGCCGTGGTGGAATCCTGAATGTGTGATTGAGATTGATGTGGCTTACGCGACCGGGCTGCTTGATGCGGCTGGATGGCGTGATAGCGACGGGGATGGCGTCCGAGAGAAGAGCGGACTTCGTGCGGAGTTCCCGCTTTTGTACTTTGCCGGCGATTCGACGCGGCAGGCTGTTGCCATGTCTGTGGCGAATCAGGCGCGGGACAGGCTTGGTATAGCGATTCAGGTTGAGGGCGTGGCATCCTCAGACCTTTTGCCGCGCATGTTCTCTGAGCCGATGATACTTGCCTGGGGTTCGTCCAATCCGCAGGTGAGCTATATGCTGTTTCACTCATCCAACGCGGGTAAGAATGACTGGTACAACCCTGAAAACTTCCGTAACGAGGTTGTTGACAGCTACCTTGATCAGGCATTAGGCGCGACGAGTATTGCGGCGTCGATTCCCTTCTGGCAAAAGGCGCAGTGGGATGGAACCACAGGTACATCGCTGCGGGGCGACGCGCCGTATATCTTTCTGATTAACAAAGACCACCTCTACTGGGCAAGGGATGGTTTGGATACTGGTCGCCAGAAGATTCACGCGCATGGGGATGCATGGCCTCTTGTGGCGAATCTCAAAGATTGGAAGTGGAACTGAATTGAATACAAGGCTGTTGAAATTCAGCGG
This sequence comes from Treponema sp., assembly GCA_031279205.1. Classification (GTDB taxonomy): domain Bacteria; phylum Spirochaetota; class Spirochaetia; order Treponematales; family Breznakiellaceae; genus JAIRMT01. The sequence goes on from JAITIX010000141.1 coordinate 12,214, forward strand.
GGTCTATGCCTTGCGCGGACTGACTTTGCTCATTGCGGTGAGCATCGTCAGTTTCGCGCTGGCTACGGTCTCACCCATTGATCCCATTCAGCAATACATCATGGCCAATCCGGGTGTGTCTGCGGAAAACGTCGAGCGTATGAAAGCGTTCTGGGGCATTGATGAACCGCCGGTCAAGCGCTACCTCGCGTGGGCTGGGTCTATGCTGAAAGGTGAGCTGGGCGACTCGAAGATTTACCGGCGGCCTGTGGCGGAGATCATTGGGACCCGGTTCAAGGCGTCTCTAGCGCTCATGTTTCTGGCGTGGACCTTCTCCGGCGTCTTTGGTTTTGGCATCGGGTGTCTGATGGGAATGTTTCGGGGACGAGCGCTTGACCGTATTGTTAAACGGCTCTGCCTTATCATGTGTTCAATACCGACGTTCTGGATTGGTCTGGTGTTTCTCATTGTGTTTTCCGTATGGCTGGGCTTATTTCCCTTTGGAATGGCGGTTCCCGCGGGTGTGAACAGCGCGGATGTAACGATTTGGCAGAGACTTCATCACCTTGTGCTGCCGGCGTTTACCCTGAGCTTCCTGTCATTTGCCAATGTCGCGCTCCATACCCGCGAAAAGCTCATTGATGTGCTTGAAAGTGATTATGTGCTTTTCGCGCGGGCGCGGGGAGAAAGCGCGGGAAGCGCGCTACGGCGTCATGGGCTGCGGAACATACTCCTGCCAGCGCTTACCATGCAGTTCTCCTCGTTCAGCGAACTGTTCGGCGGTTCACTTGTTGCTGAAAACATTTTCTCATGGCCTGGTCTGGGACAGGCAGCTTCCGCAGCGGGGATGCAATCGGATATCCCGTTGCTGCTGGGCATTACGCTGTTTTCAGCGTTCTTTGTGTTTGTTGGCAACATGATCGCCAACATACTCTACGGGGTCATTGACCCCCGCATACGGGAGGCGGCGCGGTGAGGCTTAACAGGCGTGTAAGGCTTATCATACTGGCGATGGCGATTGCAGCCGCGCTTGTCGCGCTGTACGTTGCGGGCAATCTTATGAGCGATGAGCAGTTGCGGGCAGACTTTTCGCAAAAGGCGCTGCCGCCATCCACATCGCACCCCTTTGGCACAGACCTGCTTGGCCGCGATATGCTCACGCGCACAGTGAAAGGCTTGTCGCTCAGTCTCTTCGTCGGGGTGATGGCTTCGTCGTTCTCAGCGCTGATCGCGCTCATTGCCGGAATCGCAGCGGCGTCAGGCAGGACATGGCTTGATCAGCTCATCAACTGGCTTATAGACCTCACCATGGGCATACCGCATACGGTGTTGCTCATACTCATCTCAATCGCAAGCGGTCGCGGATTGCGCGGCCTGCTCCTTGGCATCATCGTAACGCACTGGACAGCTCTGGCGCGCATCATCCGCGCTGAGGTGCTGCAAGTCCGTTCCCGGCAGTACATAGCAGCTTCACGCAGGCTGGGGAAAAGCGGCCTGTGGATCGCGGTTCATCACATACTGCCGCAGCTTGTCCCGCAGTTTTTCATTGGCCTTGTCCTGCTTTTTCCCCACGCGATACTCCATGAATCAACGCTCACCTTTCTGGGCTTTGGTCTGCCGCCAGAGCAGCCGGCCATTGGCATCATCCTTTCAGAAGCCATGCGCTATCTTTCTGCGGGCATGTGGTGGCAGGCAGTTTTTCCAGGTCTGGCGCTGGCGCTTATGGCGCTGGCATTTGACGCGCTCGGCGAGTGCCTTAAAACGCTGCTCGATCCATACAGCGCTAATGAGTGAGTATATACTATGGAAGAAACAGTATTTCGCGCTGAAAACCTCAGCGTATCATTTCAGCGTTACGATCAGCGGGCGCTGGAACGCTCGGCACTGCGGGTGATCTCAGACCTGAGTCTGGACACGCGGAAGGGTGAGATCGTGGCGGTTGCCGGCGCCAGCGGCTCTGGTAAAAGCCTCCTCGCGCACGCAATCATGGGTATCTTGCCGACAAACGCCTCAGTCTCCGGCAGCCTGTACTACCGGGGCGAGGCGCTTGACGAGAAAAGGCTGGCGCGATTGCGCGGGCGTGCGATTGCGCTCATACCCCAGTCCGTGAGCTTTCTTGATCCACTCATGCGCGTTGGCGCTCAGGTTGCGGGCGTGAAAAAGCGCGACGCCGCCCGACAAGAGGCGTTTAAGCGACTGGGACTTCTCCCTGGGGTTGAGCAGCTTTATCCGTTTCAGCTTTCAGGCGGCATGGCGCGGCGCGCGCTTGTCGCAACCGCGATTATCTCCGGCGCGCAACTCATCATCGCCGACGAACCAACGCCCGGCATGGACACGCGCATCGCGCTTGAGGCGCTTCGCTGTTTCCGCGAACTTGCCGATGAGGGCAAAAGCATCATCCTCATCACCCACGACCTTGAGCTCGCCATGGGAATCGCCGACCGGCTGGCGGTGTTTTACGCTGGCACAAGCGTGGAACTGGCGGACGCGCAGGACTTTATCGCCGGAGAACACGCGCTGCGGCATCCCTACACAAAGGCGCTCTGGAAGGCGCTGCCCCAGAACGCCTTTGAACCCATAGCCGGCTTTCAGCCTTACGCAGGCAACGTGGCTACAAGCACCGCGCTGGCAGGCTGTCTGTTTGCACCGCGCTGTCCACTTAAAAGCCCTGAGTGTGAAAACGCTGTTCCTCCCATGCAAGAGCTGCGCGGCGGGCAGGTGAGGTGTATCCATGCGGCTTGAAGCAAACAACATTGGATTCCGCTATGGACAGAACAACTGGCTGTTCCGCAATCTTTCGTTTGCCGTGAACAGCGGCGAGCGTGTGGGCATTGTCGCGCCAAGCGGCTGGGGCAAGTCCACGCTGGTAAAGTTACTTTCAGGCTATGAAAAGCCGCTTGAAGGCGAAGTCTTACTCGATGGAAAGCCACTCCCCACCAAAGGCGCTCTGCCGGTGCAGCTTATCTATCAGCACCCCGAAGACGCGGTAAACCCACGCTGGCGTATGTGGCAGGTTCTGGCCGAGGCTGGCGTTGAGGATATGGCGCCAAATGCGCTGGGCATTGAGAACGCCTGGCTCAAGCGCTTCCCCCGCGAACTTTCCGGCGGCGAGTTACAGAGGTTCTGCATTGCCCGCGCGCTTTTTCCCGGCGCTCGTTTTATCCTTGCCGACGAGATCAGCACAATGCTGGACGCGATTACACAGGCTCAGGTCTGGCGCTTTCTGCTTGCCGAGGTAGAACGCCGTAACATGGGACTCATCGTGGTAACGCACAATTCAGCGCTAGCCGCCCGCGTCTGCTCACAGGTACACAATATCAGCAGCAATTACCCGTCATTGGACTGAGCATAGTCTTTATTTCCCAGCAGGCACACTCTTTTGAGGCGCGGCAGCGCGTCCCGAATAACAGGAGACGCCCAGCCGCAGCTTGCGTTAAGCCCCGCGCCGCCCATAAGCATACCCGCACCGCCCATAAGCATACCCGCACCGCCCATAAGCATACCCGCACCGACCGAGAGCATACATGCTCCATATAGGTACACCTGCATGACAAATAGGTGTATCGGAACGACGAATAGATATACCTGTACGGCAAATAGATATACCTGTACGGCAAATAGATATACCTGTACGATGGAATAGGTGTATCGGAACGACGAATAGATATACCTGCATGACGAATAGATATACCTGCACGACGAATAGATATACCTGCATGATTGAATAGGTGTATCGGAACGTCAAATAGATATACCTGCATGACGAATAGATATACCTGCACGACGAATAGATATACCTGCACGACGGAATAGGTGTATCGGAACGACGAATAGATATACCTGTACGTCAAATAGATATACCTGCACGACGAATAGATATACCTGCACACAACGCAGGCGTACCCAAAGTCAGGATGGGAAAGTCTCCAGCCGGCAATTCGTTATGAATTCTTGTCCACAGATTTCATGGATTCCATGGATTTAAGAGAAGTTTTGGTATGAGGAAGTTTTCCCCGCGCCTCAGTCCGCCTCAGACAGTCTTCCGCTGCCCCCTCTGTGAAGGCTCCGCCCCTGAGACGCCCCTGTCAGGCGGCCTTTGGCTCCCCGAATCATCCAAACAGTCCGGTGGCGTCAGGTGAAATCGCCGGTATCTTTTGCTTGATCGAATTGGATATTGATAGTGTTGATAAGGTTGTTTTGCAGAGAAATAAGACCTTGCAATGAGGAGTCGCGGGACTTTTCAGTGGTTCCATCGCCTTCCGGGAAGAAAAGCTGATATTCAACAATATGGAGGGCCTTTGCCAGTTTAGTTATAGTCTGGGCGCTCACCCACCTTCGGCCGCCCTCAATGTCGTTCAGGGTTTGAGCCGACAAACGAGCCTTCTCAGCCAGCTTCTCCTGTGAATAGCCTAGAATTTTCCGGTACTTCTTGATATTTCCAGCAAGGACTTTCCTGATAGGCTCTAAATACTCATTCATACTAAAGACTTTATAAGAAACATGGGGCTTGACTACTTGCTGAACTGCGCATAGCTTTATATTGCTAATAGCAAGTACAAGGTTTTAGAAGAGGTACTAAGAATCATGGGTGCTATAAAGATTAAGGGTCTTGGCAGAGAGATTGTTAGAAACCGCTGGCTTTACTTCCTGCTTATCCCCGGAATCGTGTTCTTCACTGTGTTTAGATACATCCCATCTTTGGGCTGCGTATCGCGTTTATGGACTATAACCAGTACAACCCTTCAGCAAGCAAGTGGGTTGGGTTTGACCAGTTTATCAGGCTTTTTTCGCGCAACTCCTTTACTTTGCCGCGATGAGCGGTATTGATCCCCAGCTTTATGAGGTGGCGGTCATTGATGGCGTGGGTAAGTGGATGACGCGAAGATATGGCTTGGCCGTGTTGCCAAGCTGTACGGAGAAGGTGTGATCACCCCGAACATCATCAACGACACTGACCGCGACGAGGAAATGGCTCGTGGGGGTTTTGGCGTTGTCTACAGTTGGGTTGCCTACAACAATCCTGCCAGTACGCCAATGCGCTCATTCTACGCTTCCAACCCCACCGCGAAGTGGGTTCCTATCGAGATGGTGAAGGGCGACAATGGTAACCCGCAGGATGAGCCAGCCACAGCTTCCGCGTGGTGCTAATGGACGCGGAACGCTGATGGTTCCTACAATGTCCTTGTGTCAAACGGCAGCCAAGAGAATCAGGACAAGAATCTTGGGCTGAACATTTTCGCGGATTTCTTCTCCCGCAAAGACGCCGCCAACATCGAGAACATTCCCTCGACTACCGCGCTCTTTGATCACGCCAACCGCATGAGTCGTGATTACTTTTCCTACCTTGTTGAGAAGAAAGACCCTAACGTCTATGTGATCAACATTGATATTGGCACGGAGATTGGCGATGCAAAGAACGCCTATTTCTGGTCGGTTATATCCGGCAACCGCTCAATAGGCGAGTGGGACAGCTATGTCGCTGGACTCAAGTCGTCTGGTCTGGATCGCATCCTCGCCGAGCTGAAAACCATCTATGATCAACAGCAGGTGGAATTGAGGCAGTATCTGGCCGCGTTTAGATGAAGAATCTCCGGAGCAAGTGTGGTATTGAAGAATCGTTGCGGCTTATTTCTTAATCCTAAACGCTTCACCGCACGGGCTACCGCGCTCACCCACCAGAATGCGCCACAGGTGCTGAACTGGTGGGCGAGCCTGTCGAACCCGCCGTGGCAATACAAGTTCAGCGCCTGTGGCGGCCAAAGTCTTACCCTCTCAGCCACTGTTATAATGGGAACCTGGCCGTGTTGCTGGTTCCTATCGCTGTTTGCCATTCACCAGCTTTTCCTCAAAGCGCTCAAGCGCCTTGCCAGAGAGTGCGGTTTCACCATTGTTTCCATTGGCATCAAAGTGGCGCAGACGACGCTGCAACTCGGCGAACTCGTGCCGGGAAAAAGATACTGCGCCCAGCGCGTGGCGCTCAAACGCCTTGCAACAGCAGGGCGCGACTTTTTTTGTTATATCAAACACTATCTTTGCGTAGAGTCTAATTTCTTTCTGGGCATGGGTATCCAGCCGTAGTTTTAGAAAGTGAAAAAGGTTATGCAGGTCAATCTGCCAGTACCACTCGGTGTAGAGCGAGAGCGGCAGGTTGATCCGCGAGATTTCGCGGGCGAGGCCGGTGTCAAGTAGGGCGGTATAGTCGGCGTAGGCTTGCTTCTGCCCTGCGATCAGGGCTGCACGGATTTCAGCGGCTTTGGCTGGATCGAGCGCCTCGTCGCTTCGGCCCTGCTTGTTGTCAATGCTCTGCGCGGCAATGTCGGCAAGGTCTGGCACATAGCAATCGTCCTTCATCACTGAATAGCGGCCGGAAATTTCGTTGACACGTGCTGTGCGGTGCCGTATCCACTGCCGCGCCACAAAGATGGGCAGCTTGACATGAAAGGTCAGCGCCACCTGTTCAAACGGCGAGGTATGCTGGTTACGCAAAAGATAATCAATGAGCGCTGCATCCTCGCGGTAGCTCTTAGTCCCCTTACCATAAGACACACGTGCGGCCTCCACGACCCGTGCGTCCCCACCCAGATAGTCCACCAGCCGGACAAAGCCCTTATCCAGCACTGGAAACTCCTTATCCAGAATCTCCTCAGCCTCTGCCGATACTGTATGCGCCATAACGCCTCCTAGTTCTGCACGATAGCAGAAAGCGCCAGTTTGAGGAAGTGGCGCAACTCGTGTGTAGCAGAAATGACGGATTGACTAACGAGAACGCTTGACAGCATGGTACGCCGGTTCTTCCTCAAGGAGTCTGACTTCTCCTATCCTCTCGCGTTGGGAATTCAAAAAAATCTTCTAAAACTACCTGACATTTTTACAGCCTGCTAGAATCTTATTATGGACTTGAGGAAATGCCAGATGTCCACCGGACATCCACTTGCTTACAGCTTAACTTCTCACTGCTTGTGGACTAAGATTAACATGAATGATTTACGTTTTGTTATACGACATGAGAGCAATATCGTGAGAGGTACTTAAGAATCATGGGTGCTATAAAGATTAAGGGTCTTGGCAGAGATATTGTTAGAAACCGCTGGCTTTACTTCCTGCTTATCTCCGGATTTGAACCAGATTGAGTCGAAGTATTTAAATACGTGGGAAATTGGTTTTATTCTCAATCCTACATATCAAAAGCGGACAAAAAGTTCGTGTAGTTCGTGGTGAATTCAGAATTAACCAGCGACTCCTTAGCCGCACTTTGTGTACGGCGAAACTCCTCTTGACATATTCCCCGCGTTCATGTTATCATAGCCTAAACGGTAAAAAGCTGGGAAGAACTCAAGGCATGAGAGGAAGTATGGACAATAGTATCATCGATCTACCTACGGGAAACACCCCCGAATAAGCAGCACACGAAATAGAACTACGGCGTGTATACTGATAAAAATATCGGGGGTACAACGTTTAGAAAGGGTAGAAAGGGGTTGTATATGAACAGGACGAATTTTGAACAAGTGCAGTATGAGAACTCTGGCGGGGTCAAGCCTATCATAACCAATCTAGTTTCCACGTATCCGCATTGGCATAATGAGATCGAGATTGTATTTGCCTGCTTGGGGGATTTATTGCTGGAAAGTGGCAGGGAAAAACGGCTCGTGAGGCAAGGGGAAATCGCCGTGGTTAATTCAGCGGAAATACACGCGGTGAATTCCGTGGAAGCGAAAAATGGCGGGAAAAACCTCGTACTCATGCTGCAAATCGGCGGCTCTTTCTTCCGCGCTATGTCCGCTAACATGGATTCGCCGCGCTTTTCACGCCTCATTGAGGGAGCGGAAGTGGATGAAATCCGCAAGCTGCTACTCCTCATCATGGAAGAAGAACAAAATAAAAGAAAGGATTGGCAGGCGCTTATACATGGCTACTGTGGAGCGGTCGTCGCGCTTCTCTTGCGGCATTTTAGCGCGAATAGTGATCAAGCGCCGCAAGAAAACGAGCAGTATAACCGTAACTATGGGCGGCTGAAAAAGATACTTGGTTTTGTAAATGAACACTACGCGGAAAGTCCGTCCCTGAATGAAGTTGCTGAAATAGTATATGTAAGTCCTTATTATCTTTCACACTTTTTTACGCAGGCTATGGGTATGGGCTATTCGCAGTACCTGAATTATGTAAAGGTAAGCATGGCAAAGCGGAGTATTGCCGCGACGGATGATAGCATCACCGATATTCTCTCGCGCAATGGTTTTGCTAATGCGAAAACATTTAACCGCGCATTCAAGGAAATAGTCGGATGCAGTCCGCGAGAGTACCGTAAATCAGTTCGTGGTGGCGCGGAACCTGATCTGCCTCCGATTGAGAAACCGCATCTGGGTAGTTATGTCAATTATCAGAGTCATGTTGCCATTCCCCGCGCCATGTACCGGGTGGATGCGGGTGCGGATAATCCGGGCGGCGCGGGGGAAATCGTGGTACGCGTTATCGAGGCAAGTGCAAAGGCAAGCGTACATAAACTTGACCGCTATTTCTGCAAAATGATTGGGACAGCTCGCGCAAGTGATTTTCTGCGGAAAAAAGTGCAGGAACAATTCCGCGCTGTTATGAAAGAAATTAATTTTGAATACGTGCGTTTTCACGGTATTTTTGATGATGTAATGTGTGTGGTGCTGGATGATGGGCGTTTTAATTGGACTTATATCGACGATATTTTTGATTTTCTTCTTGAAATAAACCTCAAGCCGTTTATTGAATTTTCATTTATGCCGCCACCACTCGCGTCTGGCGACGCTACTATGTTTTATTACAAGGCGAATGTTACTCCGCCACGGGACTGGGAAAAATGGGGAGAGCTTATCAGCGCGTTTATGGCGCATATTGTTGCTAAATATACGCTGAATGAGGTCAAAACATGGTATTTTGAGGTATGGAATGAACCGAATCTCCCGGTGTATTGGTCTGGCGGTTTTGAAAATTATATGCGGCTGTATCGTATTACGGCGGAACGTATAAAAGCGGTTTCACGGGATTGTAAGGTTGGGGGGCCTGCGCTCTCCAGTTTCCGCGATGCCGATGCGGAAAGTTTCTTGCGCGCTTTTCTCCATGCCTGCGTTGAGAAAAATTTACCGCTTGATTTTGTTTCAGGCCATCCGTATCCCGTTACTTATTACGACGAACATAACAACCGGCGTGAGGTTTTCCGCGATCCCGACAGTACCAGAAATGATGTGGCGTGGTTTCAGGATATAGTCAGAACGTATATCAACAAAAAGATAGAGTTTCACTTTGACGAATGGAACAGTTCGCCGCGTGAAAGAGACCTTGTTCATGATACGGCGTTTATGGCGGTTTTCATTCTGCATAACTATCACAAGTGCCGGAATATGGCGGTCTCGCTTTGTTATTGGGTTTTAAGCGACCGCTTTGAGGAACATGGCCTTGATCCTAATGAATTTCACGGGGGCTTTGGTCTTTTAAGCATGGCCGGCTTCAAAAAACCACAATACTATGCGTTTCGCGCCTTATTTGCGCTGGGAAATGAATTGCTTGCTCAGGGCGAGGATTATATTGTGGCGCGTTCTCCTGAAACAGGAGAAATACAGGTTCTCTGCTGGAACTATGTACACTATAACGAGTCCTACGCTTCGGGCGAATGGGGTGCGCCCGATTTTTATGAACGCTATAGGGTGTTTGAAGAAGGCAAACTGCGCTGTTTCAGTATCAGGCTAATGGATATTTTTGCCGGCGACTATTTGATGGAAAAGACTGTATTTGACCGTGAACATGGCAGTATCTTTGATTTCTGGCTGAAAAATGGCGCCCTTAATTCGCTCAACTATGAACAGCGCGAATTCCTGCGAAGCCAATGCGTCCCTCAAATGAGCATGAAAATCATGACGACTATTGATTCCGTCCTTACTCTAGAAGAAACGGTGGCGCCATTCGGCTTTGTGCTTTTCAGAGTACGATTATGTATCGCAAGAAATGAGAAGTAATTAACTAACACGGCGTGGCCTCCTTTCATCGGGTATAAAAAGAACAAAAAAAGAGAATAAAGTCAACAAGAAAAGTGATAGACGGCGTTCTGTTTCCCAAATATCCTATCCCTATGAAACAAGTACAGCCGAAACAAACAAAACGGAGCGTGGGAACTTCTTTTCTCTCCGGGCTCAAAACTGACGGGTCTCTGTATTTATTTGCGTTGCCAGGGACGCTCTTTCTGCTGCTCTTTTGCTATTTTCCTATGGCGGGACTCGTGCTGGTCTTCAAGAATTATAACTTCCGGGGAGGCATCTTCGGCAGTCCCTGGGCAGAACCGCTTTTTCAGAACTTCATGTTTTTCTTTAACAGCTTTGATAGAGCGCTGCGCGCAACACGAAACACCGTGGTGCTGAACCTACTCTACTTTAGCGTTACAACAATCGTTTCTGTGGCCATTGCCATAATGCTGGCGGATATTAAGCGCCGTAAATTTGTAAAAATTACCCAGAGCATTATGTTTTTTCCATTTTTTATTTCATGGATGGCCTTTGGTTCGATTTTACAATCAATACTGAATTACAACTTAGGCACACTGAATACTATCATTACCTTTTTTGGTGGCAAGCGTATCGACTTTTACGCGAACCCGGATTACTGGTGGGCTATTCTGGTAATCTGCAACGTGTGGAATCAGGCTGGATATTCTTCCATTATATATTATGCGGCGCTCACCGGCATTGATCCAACCTACTACGAGGCTGCTATGGTAGACGGCGCAAGTAAATGGAAGCAAATCATGGCGATAACATTACCCATGCTGCGTCCTACGATAATTATGCTTTTTATGCTGTCTTTGGGAAGTATGTTACGCGGAAACTTAACTATGATTATGGGCTTAACAAACCTTAATCCGGCGCTGCTACCGGTAACAGATATTATCGACGTATTTGTGTATAGGTCTGGTATACGGTCTGGGGAACTTGCTTTCTCATCCGCAATATCGCTATATCAGTCTGTGATTGGTTTTCTTCTAGTGATGGTGAGCAATGCTGTCCTGCGAAAAATTGATCGGGATAACGCGCTGTTTTAAGGTACGGGAGAACTATATGGCAAAAAAGCTTAACATGTATTCAAAAGGCGATAGAGCTTTAATAGCGTTTTTTTACCTGTTTGTTACGGCCTTTGCGCTGATATGTTTGTATCCGCTGGCGCTGGCATTTTCCGCGTCATTTTCCACAGAGACGGCGATTACGACTTCTGGCTTTTCGCTTTTTCCCCGACAGCCAACGCTGGATACGTTTACGTTTATGCTTTCACAGCGCAGCAGCATGATAATGCTGGCCTATCGCACGTCCATCATCGTAACGGTTTTTGGGACTGCTGTTTCGGTGATAGTTACGGCGATGTATGCTTTTGTTATTTCAGTGCCTGGTTTTAAGCACGCCAATAAGTTCGCATTCTTCGCCTATTTTACCATGCTTTTTAACGGAGGGATGCTCCCCTGGTATATTCTCTGCACGCGGTATTATGGCCTGCAAAATACGCTCATCGGGCTGATTGTGCCTTACGCGATGAACGTATTTAATATGTTCCTGATGCGAAACTATCTCCGTACGATTCCCGCTTCTATTTATGAATCGTCCCGGATTGACGGGGCAGGGAATGTGGCAATTTTTTTCAGAATTGTTATGCCACTTTCGCAGATTGGCCTTGTTACCATCGCGCTTTTTTACGCCTTGAGTTTCTGGAATGATTTTTACCTGCCCCTGATGCTGCTATCAAGGGATAATCTTGATACGTTGCAATATATGCTTTACCGGATGATGAGCAACATACAATATCTTGTAACCAATGCGAACAACTCAATGGCCTCACGCATACAGCCACCGCTTCAAACGGCGCGTATGGCAATGAGCGTTTTAGCCATAGGCCCGATAATTCTTGTGTATCCGTTTGTGCAGAAATATTTTGTTAAGGGTATTATTATTGGCGCAGTAAAAGGCTAAATATTACCGAAGCGTCAATAAAAATATAGGAGGAGGAGCTTATGAAAAAGTTCTTTTTAGTGTTGGCAGCTTTTGTGATGGTTGCCGGACTGGTATTCGCGGCGGGCGGAAATCAGCAGTCGGGTACGGGCGCTAAGCGCACCGTTACGTTCATTATCTTCGGCGATAAGACTGACCGAATGGTGCAGTACATGGCTAATGATCTGCCTAAACTGATGCAGGAAAAAAATCTGGGGAATATCTCGGTAGATTTACAAGTCCTGCCCTGGTCAGAATACGTTGGGGCAGGTATTGAGCTGCGTTATGCAAATGGCGAGGACTTTGCTACATGGACGGGTACGCCTGAGCTGCCGCGTTTTATAAGCAAAGGTTATCTGCTTGAGATTACCGACGCGATGATCAACACATATGCACCGAATGTAAAAGCGAAAATTGATCCACAATCGTTTACGGCTTTTTCTCAAGATGGCAAGTGCTATGCGCTGCCAATCGGCAACAAGCCTAATGCGTCTGAATGGTACGCTATGGCAGTGCGTCAGGACATTCTTGAAGAAGTTGGCATGAAGGAAATTACCACGCTCGAAGAGCTTGAAGCATTCTACACCGCGGCAAAAAAACTGCACCCGGAGTACATCGCTTATGCGGAGGGTGGCGCGACAGATACCTATGGTGCGGCGAAACTGCTTTCCGGGTATATCAGCACTAAGAATATGCTTTTCCTTAATGAATTGATTATTACCGATGCTTCAGCGGATGATGATCAGGTTTGGAGCTATTTTGAATCAGATGAGTTCAAAAACTATGCGGCTATTGCGCGGCGCTGGAATCAGATGGGCATAATTGATTCGCAGGTACTTTCGGACAGTACCATAGCCGCTTCCAAGTGGACAGCAGGTCAAGCCTTTTTCCGCAATGGCAACGCGGGACGTCCCTGGGAAGATTTACCGACGCAACGCCTTGCCAACCCCAACGCAAAACTCCGCTGTTTTTTTATTGGCGAGACCCGCAACAGGCCAAAAATTTCACGGGGAACCTATTCCACGGCATTTCAGCTTTCTGCCAATACCGCTCATCCCGAAGACTATCTCAAAGTAATTGACTTGCTCTATTCAGATCAGGCCACCTATGATTATATGGTCTATGGTATTAATGGCCATGATTACACGCTAAATGCCAATGGCAAGCTGTCGACTCGACCTTCGAGTCAGGTTTTTCTGCCGGAATGGGCACCGAATTATGTCCCCTGGCAGCGTTTTGATGCGGTCATTGATGATGCAGTAATCAATGACTACCGGCGCTGGAACGATGGTGCGATTATGCAGAAAGACATAGGCTTTACGTTCGACGCGGAACCGGTAAAGGTTGAGTATGCCCAGATTACCGCCGTGGTGAACGAATATGCACCGCAGCTTGTCTGGGGTTTTGCCGATTACAGCGCGGTCTACCCGGAGTTTCAGCGGCGCCTTAAAAACGCCGGCATCGACAAATACATGGCCGAATACCAGAAGCAGTTCAGCGCGTTTTATAGGGCCAAGTAACGCTATAATGAAATAAAATTTTTACCACGAACCATATACGGCGGCAATGAAGTCATCGAATCACACTAACTTTTTGTTCGTATGATTTGCGTGGTTTGTGGTTTTTATTTAATTCCAATGAACCTCCCCGCCCTGAAGGGCGGGGTATCTTAAGATTGTTGTTTGAAATATTAGAATAATTCCAATTGCTTTTTATCTATCTGTTTGTATTCTTTTTCCATTCCCTATGATTTCACATAATTCGATATTACTTCTTCATTCCCATATTTGCTTACCGTACTTACAAAATATCCATCACTCCAGAATTCTCCCCCATAGTTGTTTCTTTACTTCTGGATGTTCTTCAAATACTTTCCTTGATATGATACCCTTTATCGTTGTCACTATTTTTGTTGGACTATATGATGGCACTGACTGGACAAGAAAATGTACATGCTCTCCCTCTGTTCCTATTTCAAGAAATTTTATCTCATATCTTTTACTTATTTCCCCACAAGTCTCTTTTATTGTTTCATCTACCGCTTCACTTATTA